>NZ_CP015849.1:5106875-5432500 GCF_001654495.1 Streptomyces sp. SAT1 | reverse complement strand
GATCTTGGGCATGACCGCGCCGAAGGCGGAGTCGTCGATGCCCGAGCCGCGGGCCTGGACGTGCGGGCCCGCGGTGACCTTGCCCGTGGTGGAGTCGACCACCACGAAGACCGAGATGATGCCCTCGTCACCGAGGATTTTGCGGTCCTTCAGCGCGGGCTCACCCACGTCGCCGACCGAGAGGCCGTCGACGTACACGTAGCCGGCCTGGACCTTGCCGGAGATCTTGGCCTTGCCACCGACGAGGTCGACGGTCACGCCGTCCTCGGCGATGACGATCCGGTCGTGCGGCACACCGGTCAGCGCGCCCAGTTCGGCGTTGGCGCGCAGATGGCGCCACTCGCCGTGCACCGGCATCAGGTTCCGGGGGCGGCAGATGTTGTAGAAGTACAGCAGCTCACCGGCCGAGGCGTGCCCCGAGACGTGCACCTTGGCGTTGCCCTTGTGCACGACGTGGGCGCCCCAGCGGGTCAGGCCGTTGATGACGCGGTAGACCGCGTTCTCGTTGCCGGGGATCAGGGAGGACGCCAGGATCACCGTGTCGCCCTCGACGATACGGATCTGGTGGTCCCGGTTGGCCATGCGGGACAGGGCCGCCATCGGTTCGCCCTGGGAGCCGGTGCAGACGAGGACCACCTCGTGGTCGGGCAGGTCGTCCAGCGTGCGGACGTCCACGACCAGGCCCGGCGGGACCTTCAGATAGCCGAGGTCCCGGGCGATGCCCATGTTGCGGACCATGGAGCGCCCGACGAAGGCGACCCGGCGGCCGTACTCGTGGGCGGCGTCCAGGATCTGCTGGATGCGGTGGACGTGGCTGGCGAAGCTCGCCACGATGATCCGCTTGCCGGCGCCGGCGAAGACCTGGCGCAGCACTCCGGAGATGTCCCGCTCGTGCGGCGTGAAGCCGGGGACCTCGGCGTTCGTCGAGTCGGAGAGGAGGAGGTCGATGCCCTCCTGGCTCAGCCGGGCGAAGGCGTGCAGGTCGGTGAGGCGGTTGTCCAGCGGAAGCTGGTCCATCTTGAAGTCGCCGGTGTGGACCACCATGCCGGCCGGGGTGCGGATGGCGACGGCCAGCGCGTCCGGGATGGAGTGGTTGACCGCGACGAACTCGCAGTCGAAGGGGCCGATGCGCTCCCGGTTCCCCTCCGCGACCTCCAGCGTGTACGGCCGGATGCGGTGTTCCTGGAGCTTGGCCTCGATGAGCGCGAGGGTCAGCTTGGAGCCGATCAGGGGGATGTCCGGCTTCTCCCGCAGGAGATAGGGGACGCCGCCGATGTGGTCCTCGTGGCCGTGGGTGAGGACGATGCCCTCGATGTCGTCGAGGCGGTCCCGGATGGATGTGAAGTCCGGCAGGATCAGATCGATTCCGGGCTGCTCCTCCTCGGGGAAGAGCACTCCGCAGTCGACGATCAGCAGGCGTCCGCCGTACTCGAAGACCGTCATGTTGCGGCCGATCTCACCGAGACCGCCGAGCGGGGTGACGCGGAGGCCACCGTCGGCGAGCGGCGGGGGCGGCGCGAGTTCAGGATGCGGGTGACTCAAAAGACCCTCCTCACCACACGCGCCACGTACCGGTGGGCACGTGGCGCGCGTGACTTCGTGCTGAAGCAGTTGTCGTTGTGGACTGCGCAGGCACCGGTGGCCTGCGGTTTCTCGTGCGTGTTCAGTTGTGGTGCCCGGTTCCCGGATGTGGTTTCCGGGTGGATCCGGGCGGTGCGAGAGAACTCGCGAAGTCCTGTTGTCAGAGCTGTACCCCGCCGGCGGCAAGATCGATCTTGAGCTGCTCGGTCTCTTCGGACGTCAGCTCGACCATGGGCAGCCGCAGCGGCCCGCCGGGCAGGCCCTGGAGGGCGAGCGCGGCCTTGGTGGTCATGACGCCCTGGGTGCGGAACATGCCGGTGTAGACCGGCAGCAGCTTCTGGTGGATCTCGGTGGCCTTCTGGACGTCGCCGGAGGTGTACGCGTCGACGAGGGTGCGCAGCTCGGGGGTGACGAGGTGGCCGACGACCGAGACGAAGCCGACCGCGCCGACCGAGAGCAGCGGCAGGTTCAGCATGTCGTCGCCGGAGTACCAGGCGAGCCCGGAGCGGGCGATGGCCCAGCTCGCGCGGCCGAGGTCGCCCTTGGCGTCCTTGTTGGCGACGATCCTCGGGTGCTCGGCGAGGCGGACCAGGGTCTCCGTGTTGATGGGGACCCCGCTGCGGCCGGGGATGTCGTAGAGCATGACGGGCAGGCCGGTCGCGTCGGCGATCGCCGTGAAGTGCCGGTACAGGCCCTCCTGCGGGGGCTTGTTGTAGTACGGCGTGACGGTGAGCAGGCCGTGCGCGCCGGCCTGCTCGGCGGCGCGGGCCAGCTCGACGCTGTGGTGGGTGTCGTTGGTGCCGACGCCGGCCACGACGTGGGCGCGGTCTCCGACGGCGGCCACGACCGCGCGTACCAGCTCCGATTTCTCCGCATCGCTGGTGGTGGGGGACTCGCCGGTGGTGCCGTTGACGACCAGGCCGTCGTTGCCTGCGTCCACCAGGTGGGCGGCGAGCCGCTGCGCGCCGTCGAGGTCGAGTGCGCCGTCCGCCGTGAAGGGCGTGACCATGGCGGTGAGGACCCGCCCGAAGGGGGTCTGCGGAGTCGAGGTCGGAGCCATGGGTAACACGCTACTCGCTGCTCAGGCCGGGGTCTGCCCTCGGGGCGGGCGACAAGTCGTGACAAGAGTGGAGCCCGGCACTGCCTGCTCGGGGGTTCAAGCAGTGCCGGGTCCGTTCGATCAGGCTAGATAACTTCCATAAATGCCGCAATACGGACACTTCGCACGGTCGATCCGCACATCTGTGCCTGGCTGCGCCCCGGGGAAGGACGGGGGCGCGCGCCGCCGGTGCGGGCTACGGGGCCACCCGGCCGTTCGCGTTGAACGCGGCGTACGTCAGGGGCATGAGCTTCGCCCACTCGGCCTCCATCCGCTCGCCGACCATCTCGATCTCCCGCTGCGGGAAGGACGGCACCTTGGCCAGCTCGTGCTGGGTGCGCAGCCCCAGGAAGTGCATCAGCGAGCGCGCGTTGCAGGTGGCGTACATGGAGGAGAACAGCCCCACCGGCAGGACGGCCCGCGCGACCTCGCGGGCGACCCCGGCGGCCAGCATCTCCTGGTAGGAGGCGTACGCCTCGCGGTAGGTGTCCTCCATGACCCGGCCGACCAGTTCCTGCTGGGCCTGGGTGCCCTCGACGAACTCGTACTTGCCGGGCCGGCCCTGCTGGACCAGCTTGCGGGACTCGTCGGGGACGTAGAACACCGGCTGGAGCGTCCGGTAGCGGCCGGATTCCTCGTTGTAGGACCATCCGACCCGGTGCCGCATGAACTCGCGGAAGACGAAGATCGGGGCGCTGACGAAGAAGGTCATCGAGTTGTGCTCGAAGGGGCTGCCGTGCCGGTCCCGCATCAGGTAGTTGATCAGGCCCCGGGAGCGCTCGGGGTCCTTGCCCAGTTCGTCGAGGGACTGCTCGCCGATGGTCGAGACGCGGGCAGCGAAGAGCACGTCCGCGTCCGAAGCGGTGTGCTTGACCAGCTCGACGGTGACATCGCTGCGGAAGCTGGGCTTCTGGTCGTCGGCGGGGGTGTCGGTCACGGCGCGGGGGGTCCTTCCTTGCACGGCTGTCGGGCGGCGCCCACTCTACGGGGGCCGTCCCACGGGTAACGGTTCACCCACGCGCCCCATGAATTTTCCGGAAAAGGGCACCTTTCCGGTCACTCATGCGTCTGTATGAGTGAGACACGCCCGTTCGAGTCCGCGCGGGGCCGACCGACCCCCGAAGGGAGCCGTACCTCCATGTTCCGTCGACGCGAGCCCGTCCCGTTCGCCTTCGTCGCAGAGGCCGACCGGTTCCGCAGCAATGTCGCTCCCCCGCCCCGGCGGCGGGCGTCCGTCGCACAGCTGGCCGGCCGCTGGCTGCTGGGCCTGACCATCGTCGCGGGGCTCGTGGGCTCCCTGGTGCTCGGGATGCCCGCGCTGAAGACCACGGACTCCCCCACGCAGACCCAGCAGGCCTCCGACGGCCGCTGAGACCGCCGACCTCTCGGATCCCCTTCCCCTCCCGCGCCCAGCCACCCCCTTGGCCCCCCGCGGGTGGTGAGCGGCGACACGGCCGGATAGCCTCACCGGGCACAGCCCCAGCGTGGATTGAGTGAGGACCCGCCGTGCCCCTGCCCTTCCTGACGGCCGAACGCGCCTTCGACGCAGCGGACGATGTCGCGCTGCCGTTCGACGACCGCGAGCGCTGGCGGCGGCCCTACCGCCCCGGCCCCTGGCGGGTGGGGGTGGCCGCGCTGGTGCTGCTGATCGCCTCGTTCATCATGCTGTCGGCGGTGGTCATCGCGCTGACCGGCGCGCTGACCGGCGGCGCGGTCTGCCTGCTCGTGGGCGTCCTCGTCATCGCCGCGGCGCTGCGGCTGCTGCGCATGGGCGTGTGGGTGAGCGCGCGCGGACTGCGCCGGACCGGCTTCCTGGTCACCCGTACGATCCCGTGGGCCCAGGTCGTGAGCGTCCGTACCGCCCAGCAGCCGGTGCGCTGGCTCGGGCTGCCGCGGACGGTGCAGGGCCAGGCCCTGCTGCTGGTCCGCAGGGGACGCCCGCAGGAGTCCGTACCGCCGCTGCTGACCACGCACAACGCCGACTTCCTGAGCCGGATGCCGGCGTTCGACCGGGCGGCGGACACGCTGGAGGCGTGGGCGGACGAGTACCGGCAGCGCTGAGCCGGTACGCGTCGCCGGGCCGGTCCTCGTCCCGGTCTCAGGCCGCCTGGACGGGCTTGCCCCGGTGCAGGGCGATGGCGCGCTGCATCGCCTTGCGTGCCCGGGGGGTGTCGCGGGCGTCGTGGTAGGCGACGGCCAGGCGGAACCAGGTGCGCCAGTCGTCGGGGGCCGCTTCCGTCTCGGCCTTGCGCAGCGCGAAGACCTCGTCGGCCGAGTCACGGTCGATCCGTCCGCTGGGCGTGCGCCTGAGCTGGTCGACGGGCAGGCCGCCCTCGGCGTCGAGTTCGGCGGCGAGCTGGTTGGCCCGGCGGACGAACTCGGTGTTCTTCCACAGAAACCACAGACCGATCACCGGCAGGATCAGTACGGCGATCCCGAAGGTGACCGTCACGAGCGTGCCGGACTCGATGAGCAGGACGCCGCGGCTGCCGACCAGGACGAAGTAGAAGACCAGGACGGCGGCCGTGACGAGGTAGGTGATCTTCGCGCGCATGGGTCTGGGGCTCAGTTCAGGTCGAGGAAGTGCTCCAGGCCGAAGGTCAGGCCCGGAGTGGTCACCACGCGGCGCACGCCGAGCAGGATGCCCGGCATGAAGCTGCTGTGGTGGAGCGAGTCGTGGCGGACGGTGAGCGTCTCGCCCTCGCCGCCCAGCAGGACCTCCTGGTGGGCGAGGAGCCCGCGCAGCCGCACGGCGTGCACGGGGACACCGTCGACGTCCGCGCCGCGGGCGCCGTCCAGGGCGGTGGCCGTGGCGTCCGGCGCCGGGGCGGTGCCGGCCTCGGCGCGGGCCGCGGCGATGAGTTGGGCGGTGCGCGTGGCCGTGCCGCTGGGGGCGTCCACCTTGCCCGGGTGGTGCAGCTCGATGACCTCGACGGACTCGAAGTAGGGCGCCGCGATCTGGGCGAACTTCATGGTGAGCACGGCCCCGATGGAGAAGTTCGGGGCGATGAGCACACCGGTCTCCGGGGACCGGTCGAGCCGGCCGCGCAGCCGCGCGAGGCGGTCGTCGGTCCAGCCGGTGGTGCCGACGACGGCGTGGATGCCGTGGTCCACGCAGAAGTCGAGGTTGTCCATCACCGAGTCGGGGGTGGTCAGCTCGACGGCGACCTGGGCGCCGCTCTCGGTGAGCGTCTCCAGCTTGTCCCCGCGGCCGAGGGCGGCGACCAGCTCCATGTCCTCGGCGGCCTCGACGGCCCGTACGGCCTCGGAACCGATCCGGCCCCCGGCACCGAGGACCGCCACGCGCAGCTTGCTCATCTCTTGCTTCCTTTGACCGAAGGGGTGCGGCAACCGGGCGTCAGGCGACCGCGTCGTGCAGGCGGGCGGCCTGCTTGTCCTTGAGCGGGCCGATGACCGACAGGGACGGGCGCTGTCCCAGGATGTCGCGGGCGACCTCGCGGACCTCCTCGGGGGTGACCGCGGCCATCCTGGCCAGCATGTCGTCGACGGAGAGGTGCTCGCCCCAGCACAGCTCGCTCTTGCCGATGCGGTTCATCAGCGCGCCGGTGTCCTCGAGGCCGAGGACGGTGGAGCCCCGGAGCTGGCCGATGGCGCGGTCGATCTCGTCGTCGGACAGGCCGTGCTCGGCGACGTGGTCGAGCTCGTCGCGGCAGATGCGCAGCACGTCGTGCACCTGGCTGGGCCGGCAGCCGGCGTAGACGCCGAAGAGGCCGCAGTCGGCGAAGCCCGAGGTGTAGGAGTACACGCTGTAGGCCAGGCCGCGCTTCTCGCGGACCTCCTGGAAGAGGCGGGAGGACATGCCGCCGCCGAGGGCGGTGTTGAGGACGCCGAGGGCCCAGCGGCGCTCGTCGGTGCGGGCCAGGCCCGGCATGCCGAGCACCACGTGGGCCTGTTCCGTCTTCCTGTTCTGGAGTGCGACGCGGCCCGCGGTGCGCAGCGCGCGGCGGCCGTCGCGCGGGGCGATCGGCTCGGCCCCGGTGTTCGCGAGGGCGCCGGCCTTCTCGAAGGCGGCGCGGACCTGGCGTACGACCTTGGCGTGGTCGACGTTGCCGGCGCAGGCGACCACGAGGTGGGTCGGGTCGTAGTGCTTCTTGTAGAAGCGGCGGATGCGGTCGGCGGTGAGGGCGTTGACCGTGTCGACGGTGCCGAGGACCGGGCGGCCCAGCGGGTTGTCGCCGAACATGGTGTGCGCGAACAGGTCGTGCACGCAGTCGCCGGGGTCGTCCTCGGTCATGGCGATCTCTTCGAGGATGGCGCCGCGTTCGACGTCGACGTCCTCCTCGCGGATCAGCGAACCGGTGAGCATGTCGCAGACCACGTCGATGGCGAGCGGCAGGTCGGTGTCGAGCACGCGTGCGTAGTAGCACGTGTACTCCTTCGCCGTGAACGC
Organism: Streptomyces sp. SAT1; assembly: GCF_001654495.1. Classification (GTDB taxonomy): domain Bacteria; phylum Actinomycetota; class Actinomycetes; order Streptomycetales; family Streptomycetaceae; genus Streptomyces; species Streptomyces andamanensis. Next base: position 5,425,409 of record NZ_CP015849.1, on the reverse strand, counting down.
GTTCATCTCGCCGCCGACGGCGTCGAGGGCGGCGGAGATGTCCAGGGCGGAGCGGCGGTCGGTGCCCTTGAAGAGCAGGTGCTCCAGGTAGTGGGTGGCGCCGTTCAGCGAGGGGGTCTCGTCGCGGGAGCCGACGTGCGCCCAGATGCCGAAGGTGGCCGAGCGCACGGAGGGCAGGGTCTCGGTGACGACGCGCAGGCCGCCGGGGAGGGTGGTCCTGCGGACGGTGCCGATGCCGGCGGTGCCCTTGATCAGGGTTTGGGTACGGGCGACGGCCCGCGCCTCCGAGGAGGTGCGGGCCGTCGCCTTGAAGCCACGGGACGTCACTTGGCGGCGTCGTCCTTCTGCTCCGAGCCCGCGGCGGAGCCGCTGTCGGACGCGGTCTCTTCGCCCTCGATCACGGGGATCAGGGAGAGCTTGCCGCGGGAGTCGATCTCGGCGATCTCGACCTGGACCTTCTGGCCCACGCCGAGGACGTCCTCGACGTTCTCCACGCGCTTGCCGCCGGCCAGCTTGCGGATCTGCGAGATGTGCAGCAGTCCGTCCTTGCCGGGCATCAGCGAGACGAAGGCGCCGAAGGTGGTCGTCTTCACGACCGTGCCCAGGTAGCGCTCGCCGACCTCGGGCATCGTCGGGTTGGCGATGCTGTTGATCGTGGTGCGGGCGGCCTCGGCGGCCGGGCCGTCGGCGGCACCGATGTAGATGGTGCCGTCGTCCTCGATGGTGATCTCGGCGCCGGTGTCCTCCTGGATCTGGTTGATCATCTTGCCCTTGGGGCCGATGACCTCGCCGATCTTGTCGACCGGGATCTTCACGGTGATGATCCGCGGCGCGTTGGGGGACATCTCGTCCGGCGTGTCGATCGCTTCCATCATCACGTCGAGGATGTGGAGGCGCGCGTCACGGGCCTGCTTGAGGGCGGCGGCCAGGACGGAGGCCGGGATGCCGTCCAGCTTGGTGTCGAGCTGGAGGGCGGTGACGAACTCCTTGGTGCCGGCGACCTTGAAGTCCATGTCGCCGAAGGCGTCCTCCGCACCGAGGATGTCGGTGAGGGTGACGTAGTGCGTCTCGCCCTCGATCTCCTGGGAGATCAGGCCCATGGCGATGCCGGCGACCGGGGCCTTGAGGGGCACACCGGCGTTCAGCAGGGACATGGTGGAGGCGCAGACCGAGCCCATGGACGTCGAGCCGTTGGAGCCGAGGGCCTCGGACACCTGGCGGATCGCGTAGGGGAACTCCTCGCGGGTGGGCAGCACCGGCACGAGCGCGCGCTCGGCGAGGGCGCCGTGGCCGATCTCGCGGCGCTTGGGCGAGCCCACGCGGCCGGTCTCACCGGTGGAGTACGGCGGGAAGTTGTAGTTGTGCATGTAGCGCTTGCGGGTCACCGGGGAGAGGGTGTCCAGCTGCTGCTCCATGCGGAGCATGTTGAGGGTGGTGACGCCCAGGATCTGGGTCTCGCCACGCTCGAACAGCGCGGAGCCGTGCACCCGCGGGATGGCCTCGACCTCGGCGGCCAGCGTACGGATGTCCGTGACGCCGCGGCCGTCGATGCGCTTCTTCTCCTTGATGACGCGCTCGCGGACCAGGGTCTTGGTCAGCGAGCGGTACGCGGCGGAGATCTCCTTCTCGCGGCCCTCGAACTCGGGCAGCAGCTTCTCGGCGGCCAGACCCTTGACGCGGTCCAGCTCGGCCTCGCGCTCCTGCTTGCCGGCGATGGTGAGCGCCTGGGCCAGCTCGGGGCGGACCGCGGCGGTCAGCGCCTCCAGGACGTCGTCCTGGTAGTCGAGGAAGATCGGGAACTCGCCGGTCGGCTTGGCGGCCTTGGCGGCGAGGTCGGACTGGGCCTTGCACAGCACCTTGATGAAGGGCTTCGCGGCCTCGAGACCGGCGGCGACGACCTCCTCGGTGGGGGCCTCGGAGCCGCCCTTGACCAGCTGGATGGTCTTCTCGGTGGCCTCGGCCTCGACCATCATGATCGCGACGTCGCCGTCCTCCAGGACACGGCCGGCGACGACCATGTCGAAGACGGCGTCCTCCAGCTCGGTGTGGGTCGGGAACGCGACCCACTGGCCGTTGATCAGCGCGACGCGGACGCCGCCGATCGGGCCGGAGAAGGGCAGACCGGCCAGCTGCGTGGACGCGGAGGCGGCGTTGATCGCCACGACGTCGTACAGGTGGTCGGGGTTGAGCGCCATGACGGTGCAGACGACCTGGATCTCGTTGCGCAGGCCCTTGCGGAAGGACGGGCGCAGCGGGCGGTCGATCAGGCGGCAGGTGAGGATCGCGTCCTCGGAGGGGCGGCCCTCCCGGCGGAAGAAGCTGCCGGGGATCTTGCCGGCCGCGTACATCCGCTCCTCGACGTCCACCGTGAGGGGGAAGAAGTCGAGCTGGTCCTTGGGGTTCTTCGAGGCGGTGGTGGCCGACAGCACCATGGTGTCGTCGTCCAGGTACGCCACGGCGGAACCGGCGGCCTGCTTGGCCAGGCGGCCCGTCTCGAAGCGGATGGTGCGGGTGCCGAAGGAACCGTTGTCGATGACGGCTTCGGCGTAGTGGGTCTCGTTCTCCACCAGCGTTTTCTCCGTTTACTTGTCGTCTTTCGTCCCACTCCGCCCGTGTGGCGGGGGGACGGTGGCGGAGAAGCGCTCCGTCTGGTGCGGGCCGGTCTTCGATCGAAGCTCCCGGGGCTCGTACGCCCGGGGGCCACTACCGAGGACCGGCGGCGGCGGGATGCGCTCCTCCTCGTTGCGTGTTTCGTACTGTCTGGTACGTACCGTCTCGTGCTGGTACGTACCGTCTGTGCCGCGGTCCGTGTGCTGCGGCCCGCGTCGTGCTACCACACTACAAAGCGTGAGTGACACTCCGCACGTTTCCGCACGTACGGCAAAGGGAGCGGTCCCCGATCCTCACCGGGAACCGCTCCCTTCACGGCGTCCTACTTGGCGCCCGCCGCACCGCGGCGGATGCCGAGGCGGTCGACCAGCGCACGGAAGCGCTGGATGTCCTTCTTCGCCAGGTACTGCAGCAGCCGGCGGCGCTGACCGACCAGGATCAGCAGGCCACGACGGGAGTGGTGGTCGTGCTTGTGGGTCTTGAGGTGCTCGGTCAGGTCGGAGATCCGACGGGACAGCAGAGCGACCTGGACCTCGGGGGAGCCGGTGTCGCCCTCCTTGGTACCGAACTCGGAGATGATCTGCTTCTTCGTGGCGGCGTCGAGCGACACGCGTACTCCTCATGGTCTGTGAGCGGCCACCGAGTGCCCCAGGTCTGTGTCTCCGGGGAGCTTCCGTTACTCGGGAGGCGGGGTCCGCTGGGCGCGGTCTCCAGGGCCTGTGCAGGGATGCCTGCGGCGGCGCCGGGGGTGCGTACACAAACGGCCGTCACTCAGGTTACCAGGCGGCGGAGGCCGTCCCTCCCCGGGTTCGCGGAGCGTCCCGCGGCGCGCGCCCGCGGCCACTAGGGTGAGTCGCTGGCACCGTAGGGCTACGTCGGAAGGGGTCGCCGCGAGATGGCGGAGACGGCAGCGGAGATCAAGGCACGCAAGGAGCGCGAGCGCGACGAACTGTACGCGCTCGACATCTCGGGCGTGGAGTGGCATTGCGCACCGGGTACGGAGGAGCACGAGGAGCGCGTGGAGATCGCCTATCTTCCCGACGGCGCGGTGGCCATGCGGTCCTCCCTCGACCACGGCACCGTGCTGCGCTACACGGAGGCGGAGTGGCGGGCGTTCGTGCTGGGTGCCCGGGACGGCGAGTTCGACCTGGAGCCGACCGAGCGCAACGGCGGCCTCGACGCGCAGTGAGGAGCCGTCGCGCACCCCGTGCGGGTGACGGGCGGTGAACGGCTGACGGGCGGCACGCGTGCGCGTGCCGCCCGTCAGCCGTTCACCGCCCGCGGGGCACCGCCTCGGTGCCCGGAGCCGCGGTGGCCGGAGCCGTGTCCGTCAGTCCGGGGCGCCCGCGCTGCCGATGCCGACGACGGCCGTCACCGGGTACTTCGGGTGCTTCTCGTCGGCGGTCAGCTCGCGCTGGGCGAAGTAGACCCGGCCCTGCCCCACGAGGATGTCCGACCGCTCGATGTCGGCGAGACCGCCGTCCTCGTCGGGGAGGCCGAAGTACAGGAACGGCGTCTCCTTGCCGGTGGCCGGGTTCCAGCGGATCACCGAGGAGGGCTCGATCGTGGAGTAGCTGCGCCGGAAGACCAGCAGGTCGTCCCCGCTCATCTGGAGCGGGGCCATCGGCTGCGAGGGGCGCGCGTCCAGCTTGCGGCCCGCCTTGCCGGTGCGGACGTCGAAGGCCACGATCCAGTTGGCCGCCTGGCGCAGTTCGGTGGTCTCCTTGCTGACGACGTACAGGTGGTCGCGCCCCACGACGACGCCGTCGCAGTACTCCACCTTGCCGAAGTAGCCCGCGCCGAAATCGCGTTCGCCGCACTTGGGTTCGTAGCCGGTCATGGAGACGGTGGCCAGGCGCCTGCCGGTGCCGTCGAGGGTGATCAGGTCGGTCACCGAGGTGTCGCCGGCCGCGACCGCGAGCACCGCCGGGTCGGACGAGGGCAGGAAGACGTCCTCGACCCCGCCGGCCACCTTGTACGTCCACAGGGGCTTGCCGGTGCGCGGCTCCAGCTTCTCGACCCGGTAGGTGGGCTCGGAGGACTCGCGGCCGCACTTCTCCAGGACGAGCAGTGCCCGCCCGCCGGCGAAGCCGCTGTCCTCGCAGGCGGAGACGGTCGTGCTGTTCCAGAGCTGCTTGCCGTTCTTCATGTCGTAGGCCACCGAACCCTGGCCCCAGGCGACGGCCACCACGCCCTTGGTCATGGTCAGGTTGGTGTTGGTGACGAAGGCCCTGTCGGCCGAGGGCATCGTCACCTGCCACAGCTTCTTGCCGGTGTTCACGTCGAAGAACACCACCTGGTCGCAGACGCCCGACTTCTCGGAGGAGTCGGACCGCACGGGCTGGACGACGACCGCCGTGCGTCCGTCGGCGGTGATGTGCTTGCTGGTGGCGCACAGGGGGCCGTCGAGCTTGAGGGTCCACGCCTTCTCGTCGCCCGTGGCGGCGGTGGTCAGGCCCTCGATCCGGTTGCCTATGCCCTTGGCGAGCACCTTCTCGGTGGCCCAGGTGCCCGGCGCGTACCGGGGGTCGCCCTTGACGGTCTTGGCGAGGTCCCCCTCCCGGTACTCGACCAGCAGCTTGCCCTCGGGGGTGGCCGGGGTCTTCTCCGTCAGTTCGCGGATGTCGTCGGGGCTCTGCGGCGCGGCCGACGGACGGGGGGCGGCCGCGGGCCTGTCGTCCCCCGCGGACGACAGGATCCAGCCGCCCACACCGACGGCGGCGGCCACCACGACGGCCAGTCCGCCCAGCACGCGTATGCGGCGGCGTCTGCGGGTGCGGTCCGCGGCGAGCGCGGACTGGGTGTAGGGAGAGGGGGGCGGGCCGAAGCTCACGCGAGGGAATCCCTTCGTGCGGGTCGTCACCCGGGGCCGTCGTACGCCGGACAAGCGTCGCAGGCGGTCCGGGCAGGGGTCTGCGGTGCGGCACGCGCGCGTGCCGCACCGCCGTGCGGTCGTGCGGTCGTGCGGTCGGGTCAGCCGGTCATCGAGCGCGCGGCGGTGTACACACCGAGCACGGCGAGGGCCAGCGGTACCAGGGTCAGCAGGACGAAGCCCTCGGCGATCTCCATGAAGCGGCCCCAGAAGGGGCTGAGTCCGCTGCGCGGGACGATCAGGCCGATCGCGGTGACCAGGAGGGCTCCCGCGGCGACGGCGGCGGTGAGCCAGAGGGTGCGCAGGTCGAGGGCGCCGCGGTCGCCGTGCAGCGCGAAGTCGCGCAGTGCCTCGGCGGGCGGGTGCAGGGCGAGGCCGAGCAGCAGCAGGGCGACGGCGGCCAGGCCCGCGACCAGGACGCAGGACACCTGGGAGGTGTAGCGGAACAGCCGTGCGCGCAGCAGCATGGCCAGGCCCGTCGCCAGGGCGAGGAGCTGGGCCCACACGTCGTCGGAGAAGCCCAGGACCGCGGCGGAGGCGACCACGACCGCCGCGGTGCCGCCGACCAGTCCGAGCAGCATCTCGTGGCCGCGCCGGGCCTGGGCCGCGATGTGCTCGGCGTCGAGCGGACCGGTGTCCGGGCCGTCCGAGCCGTGTGCGGGGCCGGGGCCGAAGTCGTCCTGCGCGGCCGAACGCGGCGAGGCGTAGCCGATCGGCAGCCGGGCGAAGCGGCTGGAGAGCCCCGGCAGGAAGGCGACCAGGCCGACGGCGACGGGGGCGCAGCCGGCGGCGGTCGCGGTGGCCGAGGCGTCGGCGAGGACGGCGGCGAAGGTGGCCAGGGTGCCGGCCAGTGCCGCGCAGGCGGCGGCGACGAAGGGCGCGTCCCCGCCGGGGGTGAGGGCGACCAGGGTCACGGCGGCGACCAGGACGGTCGCGCAGCCCAGCAGGAACTGGAGCTTGCCGGGGCCCTGTCCGGCGGCGGGTCCGACGATGCCCGAGCCCGCGATCAGCAGCAGCGGCAGGGCGCCGAGGCCCAGGCAGGCCGCTGCGGCCCGGTCGGCGTACACGCGGGCGCGTACGCCGGCGAAGGCGGTCAGCAGCACGCCGAGGGCGCCGGCGACGACGCCGGGCAGCCCGTGCATGTCGTGGCGCACCGGGTCGGCGTACCAGAGGACGAATCCGCACAGCAGCAACAGCAGCGCGCCCGCGGCCAGTCCGGCGGCCCGCAGCAGGTCGTCGCTCCACAGGTGCCGGTCGCGCACGACGGCGGAGGCGACGGCGTCCGAGACGTCGTCGTGGACCGCGGGCGGCAGGGACTCGGCGAACGGCCTGAGGCCGAGCACCTCTCCGTCCAGGACCCGTTCGTCCGCCAGGGTGCGGGCGCCGTCGAGGACGCGGCCGTCGCGGCGCACCAGGTGGTATCCGGTGGGGGCGCCCACGGGCTGGGTCTGACCGGTCAGGCGCAGGATCTCCGGGTAGATGTCGGCGACGGCGATGTCCTCCGGGAGGGCCACGTCGATCCGGCTGTCGGGTGCCACGACGGTGACTCGGCAGAATCCCGTCGCCGCGGACGTACTCACCTTCACTGACCCCCTGTTCGCGGATGCGCACGCTGCGGGCGTCACCCTACCGGCACGCTCCGTCGGCACCGGCCAGTAGGATCGGCGCAAAGCGAAGGGCGACCGTCGCCACGGGGGTGCCGGTGCGCGGCCGTTCGTCCGTATCGAGGGATTGATGCTCCGGTGAGCCAGATCGCCATCAAGCGCCCACCACGCACGCTACCGCCCGAAGTGCCCTCGAATGACCTGCAATTGGAGACTCCTCCCGAGCTGCCGCGCGGCCAGCAGGAGGGCATGCTGATGCAGGTCCTGCCGACGCTCGGCATGGGCTCGTCGGTGGTGTTCTACTTCGCGTCGCCCAACGCCCATCCGTTCATGCGGATCATGGGTGTGGTCATGCTGGTGTCGACCGCCGCGATGGTGGTCTCGCAGATCGTCCGGCACCGTCGCGGTACGCAAGGGCAAATGGCCGACGTACGCCGCGACTACCTCCGCTATCTGGCCCAGACCCGGCGCGCGGTGCGCCGGACCGCACTGCGCCAGCGGGACGCGCAGCTGTATCTGCACCCGGCGCCCGAGCAGTTGTGGTCGGTCGTCGCCGAGGGCAGCCGGGTGTGGGAACGCCGGTCCGGGGACGACGACTTCGGGCAGGTGCGCATCGGTCTCGGCCCGCAGCGGCTGGCCACTCCCCTGGTGGCGCCGCAGACCGCGCCGGTGGACGAACTGGAGCCGCTGTGCGCGGGCGCGATGCAGCGGTTCCTCGCCGTGCACGGCCAGTTGGACGGGCTGCCGGTGGCGCTGTCGCTGCGCGCCTTCTACCACGTGACCGTCTCCGGCGAGCCGGAGCGCGCGCAGGCGGCGGCCCGCGCGCTGGTGGCCCAGGCGGTCACCCTGCACTCCCCCGACGACCTGGTGGTCGCCGTGGTGACGTCACCGGGCGCGCTTCCCCGCTGGGACTGGACGAAGTGGCTGCCGCACTGCCAGGTGGCGGGCCAGTTCGACGGCGCGGGCACACGCCGGCTGTTCGGCGACGACCTGGGCGAACTGGAGCGGTTGCTGGCGGGCACCCTGGAGGGACGTCCGCGTTTCTCCCGGGACGGCCGGCCGCTGCTGGACCGGCCGCACGTGCTGGTCGTGCTGGACGGCGGCATGGTCCCGCCCGCCTCGGCGTTCGCCGCCGTGGAGGGGATGCAGGGGGTGACGGTCGTCGAGGTCGTTCCCGGTGAGCTGGACCAGCCGCGCGGCGATCTGTCGGTGGTCGTGCGCCCGGAGCGGCTGTTGCTCGACTCCGGCGGCGGTGTCGCCTACGAGGGCGTACCGGACGGGCTGTCGCTGCCCGCCGCCGAGGCCCTGGCCCGGCAGCTCGCCCCGCTGCGCATGGGCGGCCAGGACGACGACGAACCCCTGCTGGCCAACCTGGACTTCACCGAGCTGCTGGGGCTCGGCGACGCCTCCTCGGTGGACGTCGCCCGCACCTGGCGGCCGCGTTCGACACCGGAGCGGCTGCGGGTGCCGATCGGTGTCGGCGAGGACGGCCGGCCGGTGATGCTGGACCTCAAGGAGGCCGCGCAGGAAGGCATGGGACCGCACGGCCTGTGCGTCGGCGCGACCGGCTCCGGCAAGTCGGAGCTGCTGCGCACCCTGGTGCTGGGCCTGGCGGTCACGCATTCCTCGGAGACGCTCAACTTCGTCCTCGCCGACTTCAAGGGCGGCGCGACCTTCGCCGGCATGTCGCAGATGCCGCACGTCGCCGCCGTGATCACCAACCTCGCGGACGACCTGACCCTGGTCGACCGCATGGGCGACGCGATACGGGGCGAGCTGCAGCGGCGCCAGGAGCTGCTGCGCTCGGCCGGCAACTACGCCAACATCCACGACTACGAGAAGGCGCGTGCCGCGGGCGCCCCGCTGGAGCCGCTGGCCTCGCTCGTGCTCGTCATCGACGAGTTCAGCGAACTGCTCACGGCCAAGCCGGACTTCATCGACATGTTCATCCAGATCGGCCGGATCGGCCGCTCGCTGGGGGTGCATCTGCTGCTCGCCTCGCAGCGGCTGGAGGAGGGCCGGCTGCGCGGTCTGGACACCTATCTCTCGTACCGGATCGGTCTGCGGACGTTCTCCGCCGCCGAGTCCCGTACGGCGCTGGGGGTGCCGGACGCGTACCACCTGCCGTCCGTCCCCGGCTCCGGGTACCTGAAGTTCGGCACGGACGAGATGGTGCGCTTCAAGGCCGCCTATGTGTCGGGCGCGTACCGCGCGGGCGGGCCGGACGCCGCCCGCGACAGCCGGCCGGCCGAGCGCCGCCCCGCGCTGTTCACCGCGCCGGCCGTGCCCGTGGCCGCCCCGGCGCCCGGACCGGCGCGTCCGTCACCGGCGGCCCGCCCCGACGACGACGCGCTGGCCGACACGGTCCTGGACGTGATCGTGCAGCGGCTGGAGGGCCAGGGGGTGCCCGCGCACCAGGTGTGGCTGCCGCCGCTGGACCGCGCGCCGACGCTGGACCAGTTGCTGCCCGGTCTCGCCGTGTCCGCCGAACGCGGCTTCCGGGCGGCGGAGTCCGCGCGTCCTGGCGCCCTCACCGTCCCGCTCGGTCTGATCGACAAGCCGTTCGAGCAGAAGCGCGAGGTGCTGTACCGGGACTTCTCCGGCGCGGCCGGGCACATGATGGTCGTCGGCGGTCCGCAGTCGGGCAAGTCGACGGTCCTGCGGACCCTGGTCACCTCGTTCGCGCTCACCCACACACCGCACGAAGTGCAGTTCTACTGCCTGGACTTCGGTGGCGGCGGCCTGATGGCGCTCAGCGACCTGCCACATGTGGGCGGGGTCGCCTCGCGCCTGGACCCGGAGCGGGTGCGCCGTACGGTCGCGGAGGTGGCCGGTGTCCTGAACCGGCGCGAGCAGTTCTTCCGGACGCACGGCATCGACTCCATCGGCACGTACCGCAGGCGGCGCGCGGCGGGCGAACTGCCCGGCGAGCCCTGGGGCGACGTCTTCCTGGTCGTCGACGGCTGGGGCAACTTCAAGTCGGAGTACGAGGGTCTGGAGGCCGTCGTCCACGACATCGCGGGGCGGGGCCTGGGCCACGGCGTGCACGTGGTGGTGACGGCGTCGCGGTACATGGAGGTGCGGGCGGCCCTGAAGGACCAGATCCTCGGCCGGCTCGAACTGTGCCTCGGCGACGCGATGGACTCCGAGTTCGACCGCAAGGTGGCCGCCAACGTGCCGGCGGGTGTGCCGGGCCGCGGCCAGGTGCCCGAGAAGCTGCACTTCATGGCGGCCCTGCCGCGGATCGACTCCTCGTCCGCGCCGGACGACCTGGCGGACGCGACGGCGCGGCTCGTCCGGTCCGTGCGGGACGGCTGGCAGGGTCCCGCGGCCCCGGCGGTCCGGCTGCTGCCCCGCAGGTTCCCGGCCGACCAGTTGCCCAAGGGCTTCGAGTTCCCGCAGCACGGCATCGCGATCGGCATCGACGAGGAGAACCTGGAGCCGGTCTTCGTCGATCTCGACACCGACCCGTTCTTCCTGGTCTTCGGCGAGAGCGAGTCCGGCAGGACGAACCTGCTGCGGCTGATCGCCCGGCAGATCAGCGAGCGCTACACGCCCGCCGAGGCCCGCATCGTCGTCGGCGACTACCGGCGCACCATGCTGGAGGCGGTGCCCGAGTCGCATCTGCTCGAGTACGCGCCCATGGCGTCGGCGATGCAGGTCCACATGGACGCGGTGCGCCAGTTCATGGAGATGCGGGCGCCGAAGCCGGACATCACCCCGCAGGAGCTGCGCGACCGCAGCTGGTGGAGCGGCCCGCAGCTGTTCGTCATCGTCGACGACTACGAGCTGGTGGCCACCAACTCCGGCAGTCCGCTCGCCCAGTTGGTGGAGCACCTGCCCTTCGCGCGGGACGTGGGCGTCAAGTTCGTCGTGGCGCGCAGCGCGGCCGGTGCCTCGCGGGCCATGTACGAGCCCTTCATGCAGCGCGTGAAGGAGCTGGGCGCCCAGGGCCTGGTCCTTTCGGGCGACCCGAGCGAGGGCGACATCCTCGGCACCGTCCGGGCCCGTCCGATGCCGCCGGGCCGCGGTGTGTTCGTGTCCCGCAAGCGCGGGTCGTCGCTCATGCAGGTGGGCCTGCTCACGCAACGCCACTAGGGTTTTCGCGAAGACCTAGAGTGACAGGCCGGGTTACACGCTCCGCTCGGCCGAACGGAGCTCACGGGGAGACAACGGGGAGGCGACTGAGGTGAGTTCGCACGGGGGCGGCAGGCCGGACGGGGCGCGTCACGCACCGGACACCGGGGCGTCGTTCGACAGCCTCGCGGGGGTGAACCCGCAGCTGGCGCTGGACATCCAGCACAGCGCCATGAAGAAGTTCAAGCAGCGCGTGGACGAGCTGCTCACGGAGCTGGACACGTCCGAGGCCGCGCCCGGCAAGGTCGGCCAGGACCGCCTGACCCGCGCCCAGCTGGGCTCCGCCGACTTCAAGGAGGCGCAGTTCCTCTACGACTCCTACGCGGCCGTCCACGACGAGCTGGAGAACCTCTCGAAGGCCCTCAGCGCCCAGATCGAGGGTATGGGCCTCGCGGTCCACGCCTCACGCGTGGGCTACGCGAACCTCGACGAGGACATCAAGGCGCGGATGCGGGCGGTCAACGCGGAGGCGGAGAGGTATTACGTGGTGGGGCGGGATCCGTACGTGAGCCGGCGTACCGATGACCCGGCGTCTGCCGCGCCGGCCGGCAGCGGTGACGAGGAGGGTCTGTGATGACCGGACGGCCCGAGCGCCCCGAGCCGACACCGGCGCGCACGGACTTCGAGTCCATGACGCACGAGCAGCTGGCGACCTTGCTGGACTCGGCGACCACCGCCGGCGCGTCCCACCTCGCCGCCCGGCTCTCCAAGGCGGCGTCCACCATCACCAAGATCGGCTCCGATCTCATGGACCACGTCAAGTCCCTGGAGTGGCAGGGCGAGGGGGGCGACGCGTTCCGCGACTGGGGTGGTCAGACGGCGAGTTCGACGCTCCGTCTGGGCCAGTACGCGGAGGTGGCGTCCCGCTGGATGGGCACCGTGTCCCAGGCCATCGCCGAGGCCAAGGCCGCCATGCCCGACACCTCGGAGACGGCACGCGCCAAGACGGACCTCGCCGACGCCCACAAGACCATCACCGCACTCCAGCAGCCCGGCGTCCACAACGACCCCGACGCCCAGCAGGCCGCCCGCACCGCCCGCTCGGACGCCACGGCCGCCCAGCACCGCATCGACGCGGCACGCCACGAGGCCATCCAGCAGCTGCGGAAACTGGCGCAGACGTACGAGTACTCGGCCCAGCAGGTGAACGGCGTGCAGCCGCCTACGTTTCCGCCGCCGGCCGAGAACACCGGTTCACCCGACTGGTGGCGCGGCGACAAGACCCATGCGTCGGGCAGTTCCGAGCAGACAGGCGCCGCACTGCCAGCAAGCCACCACGTAGCCCGAAGCGGTGCGGCGGGGCCTCACCCGATGACACCCGTGGGCTCATCGGCCGTCACTGGTCAATCGCCTTCCGGTCCGGAGCAGCACCTGGGACAACAGCACCAGCCGGTCTCCCTGGACATCGACGGGCTGGACACACTTCCTCGGCAGACACAGCCTCCCGCTCCCCCGGCCACCGCAGAAACGAACGTCCCGCATCAGGGCCCGCCGATCACGGCTACGCCGCCTCCGTTGCCGCCCGCCTTCACAGGTGGCGGGCGCGGTCCCGCTCCGGTTCCTCCCTCACGCGCCTCCGCCCCCGGCCGCTCACCGCAGGGCCCCCTCGTCAGCAGGCCGGCCGGGAACACCCCTCGGACACCGCAGGGGCCCGGCATCGTCGGAGGCCGTCCTGTGCCGGAGGCCGGGCGCTCTGCGAGCAGGCTTCCCCAAGGAACCGTCATCGGCAGGGAGAACACTCAGGGGCGCGTCCCCATGGGCCGAGGCATCTCCCCGGGCGTCCCTGCCGACGGGAGCGGCCGTTCCGGCACAGGCTCAGTGGGTGGCCGGCGCCTCGCCTCGGAGACCGGAGGCCTGATCGGTAACCGCCCCGGCCAGCCGGTACGCGGCAGTGGGCGACCCTTCACCGCCGGTGGGTCCGGACTGGTCCGTCCGTCGGCGAATGCCTCGGAAGCAGCCCGAGGCTCCGCGGTGGGTGGCACCACGTCAGGCAGCCGTTCCTCGAAGCCGCGCAAGGAGCAGCAGCCGAACGGTCGACGTCCGGACTACCTGGCCGAGGACGAGGAAACCTGGACGCGGGACAGGCAGCGCCCCCTTCCGCCAGTGATCGACTGACCCGGGCCGCCGACTCCAGGAAGACATATGCGTACCAGAGGCAAGCAGACACAGTGGCGCGTGCCGACAGCATCAGTTGTCCTCGGCCTGCTCCTCGTGGCCATCGCTGCCGCACCGGCTCAAGCAGCTTCGGTCCGGGCACGCCAGTGGCACCTCGACGCGATGCACGCCGAGGAGATGTGGAGGACAAGCACCGGCCGGGGCATCACGGTCGCCGTGATCGACTCGGGTGTCGACGACTCTTTGGCCGATCTCAAGGGCCAGGTGCTGCCAGGCAAGGACTTCTCGTCGCAGCGCGGCGACGAGCACACGGACATCGGCGCCCATGGCACCGACATGGCCGCACTCATCGCGGCAACAGGCGCGCGGGGTTCCCTGAACGGCTCCTACGGGCTCGCACCCGGTGCCAAGATCCTGCCCATCCGGATGCGCTACGCGACGGAGGACTACGGACAGGGCGACAGCAGAGCGGTGTTCTCCCACACCCTCAGTCAGGCGATCCGCTACGCCGCGGACAGTCCCGCTCAGGTCATCAACATGTCATTGGGCGCTTCGAACTCTCGCGGTGAGCACGATGTGGGGACTCCTGAGCTGGAGTCAGCGGTCAAGTACGCCATCGGCAAGGGGAAACTGCTCTTCGCGGCCGTCGGGAACAGCGGGGACAAGGCCAACCTGCCCGAATACCCGGCTTCCGCACCCGGTGTCGTCGGAGTCGGCGCGATCACGGAGAAGATCAGACGGGCGCCTTTCTCCCAGCACGGCGCGGAAGTCGACATGACCGCCCCCGGCGTGGACATGTACCGCGCTTGTCTCGACGGAACCGAGATCTGCAAGGGCCAGGGCACCAGCGACGCCACCGCCATCGCCTCGGCCTCCGCCGCCCTCATCTGGGCCGCGCACCCCGACTGGACGAACAACCAGGTGCTGCGCGTCCTCATCAACACCATGAAGGGCAACGAGAAGAGCTGGACCCGTAACGACGACTTCGGCTACGGCATCGTCCGCCCACGCGCCGCCCTCGAGAACCCAGGCGATCCGGGCCCCCCTGACGAATACCCGCTCCCCGACCTCGCCGCCGCGGCATCGCACTCTCCTTCCCCGAAGCCGACCGAGTCCCCGGACGCGTCAGGCACCGACCAGGCTCACGCATCTCCCCAGGCCGCTGCGGCCGAGCCCGGCGAGAGCGGCGGCGCCCCTGTCTGGATCGGTCTGGGCATCGCAGCCGCCGTGCTGCTCGGGGGCGTCACCACCGTCGCGGTCCTGCGTGCACGCGGCCGTCGGCGGACTCCGGTACCGCCTCCGGTCCCACCCGCGTATCACCAGCCGTACGCGCAGCCCCAGCAGTACCCGCCCTACGGTCCGCCGCCCGGCCATACGGCCCCGATGCCGCCCGAAGGGGCGCCGCGACCGGGGCACCACCCATGAACGAGCGGGGCCGTATCGACCCGCCGGCCCCGGTCCGGGCGGGATCCGGGCGGTCACGGCTGTCATCGGCCCCACACCGGAGATGAGAGGCACATGTCCTTCGACGACGCATGGTCGGCGGCCCGCTCAGAGGCCGTCGCCAAGAGCTCCACACAGATCGACGGCGTCGCTCCCGGCGGCGCCGGGAGCGGGCCAGACCTCAGGCTGAACAAGCCGGGGAAGAAGGTCGCTGTCCAGTCACTGCAGAACGACATCCGGCCGGGAACGACGAAGGCCGGTGTCCACGCCGACGAGTCGTCGTCCGCGGCGGTCAAGGAGTTCAGCGGATGGGAGACCGGTGCCGGCCTCAAGGACGCGCACGCGGAATGGGAGCGTCAGGTCAAGAGCCTTCAGGCGCGGCTGGAGAAGGACCAGTCGGACCTGGAGGACACCCATCGGGACTTCCAGTACGTCGATCACGGCATCAGGAGCCGGATAGCGGGTCTGGGCGCGGGTCCCGACCCGCGGCGGGGAGCCTAGAGCGCAACTGAACGAGGAAAGTGCGGGGACGGGGAGCGGGCATGCTCAGCTATCAGGACGTAGTCACCATCAACCTCGGCACGCTCACCACGGCGGCCACCGACTGGGATGAGATGGCCGGTGGCTTCGAGGAGTTGGAGAGGCTGTATGCGGCGCAGGTGGAGTCCGTCGCCACCGACGGCGAGTGGGTGGGTCTCAGCGCCGCGGCCGCGGGCGGACAGTTCGCGTCGACCCGCAGGCAGTTCGCGGACGCGCAGACCGAGGCCCGTGCCATCGCCTCACTCCTGCGCGACGCCCACCAGCAGTTCTCGGAGCTGTGCGGCCAGGTCAAGGACCTGGTCGAAGAGGCCAGGAAGAACGACATGTCCGTCGACAGCAAGGGGGAGGCTGCCTACGACTTCGGCAAGCTGACCCCGATGCGGCACGATCCGGACTACTCCACATACGTGTCCAAGGCCAAAGCGGCCGAGGCGAGTTACACCAAGGCCATCAAGGACGCCGTACGGGCCGTCGACGACGCCGACCAGGGGGTCAAGCTGGCGCTCCACAAGGCGGCGGGCGTCAAGAGCTGGTTCGAGCGTGCCATCGGCCAGGCCGGCGGTGCGGGAGACTCCTTCAACGGCTCCGCGGTCGGTGACATCGAGATCTACGAAGCTCGCGAAGCCAAAGCGTATGCGGATCAGATTCTGGGCGGCGACAAGCTGGACGGTGCAGACCTCAGGGAGTACCAGCGTCTGCTGCGCGACAACTCCGGTGACAAGGTCTTCAGCCAGACCTTCCTCGACTCGCTCGGCCCCGACAACACCCTCAAGCTCTCCAACAGGACCGACGATCTGGCCTACTTCGGCGACACACAGAACAAGAAGGCCTACCTGGAGCTCAACGGTGGTGTATCCGACGCACTCGCCACGGCTACTCGCGTTCCCGACTTCAAGGATCCCCACGGCAAGCCTTTGCAGTTCGGGACGAAGGCGTACAGCGACGCCTTCGACTCCTGGACGAAGACGGGCGACGCGCAGTTCTACAACAGATGGCGCCAGGAACTGCGTGAGCGCGGCGACGACAAATACGACCTCCAGGCGGCGCACGACAAGATCGATGTAGGCCGTGGGCACGGCCAGCAGATCCGCGGCTATCAGAGCCTGGCCACACTGATGCAGCAGGGACACGGCTACTCGCCCCAGTTCGTCGCGGACGTCACCGATGACATGATCGCCATGGAGAAGAAGCATCCCGACATCTGGGATCTGCAGGGAGACTTCAGCAAGAAGGGTGGCGACGGCTGGTTCGCCAACGATCCCGTCGACGGCGCGCTCGACGTGATGTCACGCGATCCGGCAGGAGCCGCAGGTTACCTGGACCCGGATTCCGCCGCAGGAAAGGAGCGTTTCGAGTACCTCCTCGGGAACGGCCACGGCAGCCGCGACTGGAATGTGGTCGACACCACGAACTTCGACAATCCGAAGGTCGAGACGGCCGGCCCTGACACAGCGGACACCGACACCCGTAAGGGATTGGGCAACGCGCTCGCGGCGGCGGCCACCGGCGTCGATCCCTCCTCTCCGGCCGGTCCGCAGGGGCCGACACAGCACACGGCGGCCAACGACCGGATCTTCGTCCACGCCCTGGACGTTTTGTCCGCCCAGGGCGATGACATGCCGCCTTCCTTGCGCGACGACATGGCGAAAATCCTGACCAATCACGGTCATGAGGTGTACGTCGCGATGAGCGATCCCAGCGGGAAGCGCGATCCGGATCAAGGGCCTCGCCTCGACAACAGCCAGATCATGGAGATCACGAAACAGGTATCCCGCAGCCAAGGTTCCTACGGTCTGCTCCATGAAGGAATGAACCACGCCATCATGGATGACGTCCACAACAGTTCACGTAAACCGGAAGACACGCTCAATTCGGCCGGTTACGCGGTCGGTTTCATGGAGGAAGCCCGGTACAACGCCCTCAAGGGCGACCAGCACGACTACACCTGGGACAAGGCGTGGAGCTATCACGGCTCCGGCGCTCTGCTCAATTTCATTCCGATCTACGGCGATCTCGCACAGCGCGGTGCCGACGTGGTCACCAGCGCATGGATCATGGATGAGCAGCAGGATCAGGCGGCGAAACTGACGGGCGACAACCAAGCGACGTACGAGCTCCGCCGTCACCAGCTCAACGCCATCGCCGAGCAGTGGTACGCGACCAACTCTGGCTGGGCCCATGACCACGTCGGATACTCACAGGACGACGGGATCTACAAACAGATCGCTGCGGCCGCCAATCAGGGAAACAAGATGGCAGACGGTATTGCGGGAGACCAGTAGTGAAAAAATTGCGTTCTACAGTGGCGGCCGCCGTGTGCGCGGGGCTGCTGGGAGCAGCAGCGGGCTGCAGCGACACCAAGCTTGCCGTACCGGATGATTTCTGCCGGACCTCGGTGGATCATTCTTCCCTTTCTCCGCTCCTGCCGGGAAGCGGAGAAGTCAAGCAGACGCACGAGGATTTCGATCCCCCCCGAGCGGGATCCGCTTGTACCCTCAAGGTGGACGGCCATCTCGTCCTGTCCGTCAATGCTCTGCGATCGGACGGGAAGCCCGATCCGAGGGACTGGAAAAAAGTGGCGGACACGTACGAGTACGCCGCCGAGCGGGAGGTGACTTTCCCTGGTACCGCGGTCATCGGCAGTAACCGCGCCGTGGTTCAGGCGCTCTGCACCAAGCGCTCCGCCTATATGTCGTTCGCAGTGTATTTGTACGGCGACCGTGTCGAAAATACAGCCGCTGGCTACAAGAAGCTCCAGCGGTTCCTAGATGATTTCGTACCCCAGGTGACCAAGCGATTCGAATGCACAAAGTGAGCCGGGAGGGCAGGAAGCGGAAAGGGAGGCAACGCACGGCGTCGCCTCCCTGCTGGGGTACGGAAGGGCTGCTCAGCCGCCCATCAGCATCCGGAAGCGGGCCGCGTTGCCCTTGTCGGTGTCCTGGTAGCCGATGACCGACTCGTCCAGGAGCATGGCGACACGGCCGAGCTTCTCGGTCATCGCGGCCATCTCCTGGCTGTTGCTCTGCTGGATCGCCTCGAAGGCCGTCTTGGCCTCGCCCTGCCACTCCGCGGACCGCTGCCTGACGGCACGCATCAGCGCCTCGAGGTGCTCGTTGAGGTTCTTGACCGTGGTGCGCACATCGGCGGCGGCCTGGGTGACGGTGTCGTAGTTGACCGCTGTCCGGTCGAAGCTGCTCGACATGTTCAACGTTTCATCCTTTCCAGCGGTGTTAGCGGTAGTTGACGCCGACCTGGCCGAGGATCCTGCTCTGGACCTCTCCGGAGTTGTCGACCTTCCGGATCTGGGCGATCCGCTCCTGCTCGTGCGCGTCGAACTTGCCGGCACTCATACGGACGATCTCCTCGAGGTCGGAGAGGTTGTCCTGGATCTTCCTCAGGTTCTGGTTGATCCCTCGCTGGAGCGAGTCGAACTCCTTGCCCGCGGCGCCCTGCCAGCCCGCCTGCACCATGTCGACGACCTGGTTCAGCGAACCGATGCGCTTGCTCAGCTCGATGTTGAACTCATCGATGTGACGAGCCAGTTGCGTGACATCGTCGTGGCTGTAGTCGAGCTGCTGCTTCTCCATCGCCTCTTGCCCTCCTCTTGTCCTGAACGTGGCGACAGCCACCGGGCGGGGACTGCAGAGGGGTCTCTGAGGCTTCCGCCCGTGGGCAAGAGGTGTCAGCTCCTCCCGCGTGTGCGACGCAGGACGCTCACACCGCGCCGCCCCCGTGACGTACCACTCGCGTGGCACCGGGCGTCACTCTAATCACTCCACGAGGCGCTTCCAACTGCAAAGCGTAAGCAGTGAAGTTGGCTTGCCGGTCGGACGAGCGCCCCCGTCAGTGTCCCAGTCCCGCGCTCCCCACCCCGACGACAGCCGGGACCGGATCGGCGGGGTGTGCCTGCTCGGCGACCAGTCGGCGCTTCGCGAAGAAGACCCTGCCTTGTTCGACGAGGATGTCCGACCGGCGCGGATCGCTCAGTTCCTCCTCCGCCTGGTCGGGAAGGTGGAAGAAGAGAAAGGGCTTCGCCGTGTCGGTGCGCGGATTCCAGCTCATCACGGCCGCGGGCTCGACCCCGGTGAGGCTCCGCCGGTAGAGGAGCAGATCGTCCCCGCTCGCCCGCAGCGGGACGACCGGCTGCGCCGTGTGCCCCTCGTACTTTCCGGCGGTTCTACCTGTCCTCACATCGAACGCGACGATCCAATTGGACACCTTCTCGGTGGCGTTCGCGTCGAACGCGGTGGCGAGGAAGATCCGGTCCCTTCCCACAGCCATGCCGTCGCACACCTCCGTGGTGCCGAAGTACGTGCTGCCCGCGTAGTTGCGGCCGCACCCGGGGTCGTACAGGCCGCTGTCCAGCGGGACGGTGGCCTGGTAGGAACCCCTGCCGTCGAGGGTGATGAGATGGGTCACCGTCGCGTCCCCGGCGGCCACCGCGAGCACCGGTGGATCGGACGAGGGCAGGTACACCGTCCTGACGCCCTGGGTCACCTTGTAGGTCCAGGTGCTCCTGCCCGTGCGCGGCTCGATGCCGCGCACCTGGTAGGCGGGATCGCCCGAGTCGCCGCAGGCGACGAGCGCCAGCAGGGCGCGCCCGCCCGCGAAGCCTCGTTCACGGCACCCGGAGCTGTCCTCGTGCGCCCAGAGTCGGCTGCCGTCCCGCATGGCGTACGCGACCGAACCGTGCCCCCAGGCAGCGGCGACGACTCCTTTGGCCAAGGTGAGGTTCGTGTGGGAGATGTCCGCGGCCCCCTTGGCGGGAAGGGGCTGTTGCCAGAGCTTCTTGCCGGTGTCCACGTCGAAGACGACGACCTCGTCGCAACGGGTCCCGTCGGCGGAGCCGGCGTGCCTGCCGCCCTTCTGGACGGCTACCGCGGTGCGGCCGTCCTGCGTGATGCGCCCGGTCGTGGCGCAGATGTCACCGTCCAGTGCGAGCGTCCATGCCTCCTGGTCCGAGTCGGGCAGCAGCCGGTACCCCACGATCCTGTCGGCGACTCCCTTGGCCAGGATCTTGCCGGTGGCCCATGTGCCGGGAGCCAGGCGAGGGTTGCTTTCCGTGTTCCCGGCAAGTCCCTTCTCGCTGTGCGCGACCAGCAGTTGTCCGTCCGGTGTGTCCGGTGTTCTCTCCACCGTCTGCCTGATGTCGTCCGCCGAGGGCGCCTGCGGCCGACGGTGCTCACCGGCCGCCGCGTCGTCGGATCCGGTCGAGAACATCCACACCCCCACGCCGCACAGTGCCAGGGGCGAGACGGCCACGGCGGCGGCAACACCCGCCCTGCGGCGCCTGGCCCGGCGCTCCGCGCCCAGCGCCGAGGCGGTGTAGGCGGACGGCGGAGGCCCGAAGCTCATGAGATGCGGTCCGTTCGGCGTTCGTCGGGTCAGGTGCTGACCGGTGGTGGATGCCCGTCCCGCTTCAGGGCGGCACGTTCCCGCCGCGGCGGCGGCGCAGGTCGCGGAGGACGAGCGCGGTGCCGGTGATGGCGGCGACCAGGATCGCCGCTGTGGCGAGGGTGTAGGTGGCGTAGCGGCGGTCGCGTTCGTGGGGGGTCTCGGCGAGGGTGAAGGGGGGCACGTCGGGGAGGGGGGCCTTGGCGGGGCCCGGGTCGGGGGTGGGGGCCGAGGGCGGGTGGGCGAGGTCCGACTCCTGGACGGCGCGTACGGGGTCGACGATGCCCCAGCCGACGAAGTCGTCGTGGCCGTTGACGGAGCGTTCGGCGGTCTGCTCGATCTGGGTGACGATCTGGGCGCTCGTCCAGTGGGGGTGCTTCTCCTTGAGGAGGACGGCCACTCCCGCGACGAAGGGGGCGGAGAAGCTGGTGCCGTTGTCTGTGCACTGGCCGCCGCCGGGCACGGTGGAGACGATGTCGACCCCGGGGGCGGCGACGCCCACGAAGGGGCCGGACTGCGAGAAGGAGGCCCGTTCGTTGTTGCGGTCGGAGGAGGCCACCGCGAGGACGCCGTCGAAGGCGGCGGGGTAGGTGTTCCTGGCGGTGCCGTCCAGGCCGTCGTTGCCCGCGGAGGCGACCACGACGACACCGTGGCCGATGGCCTCGCGTACGGCGCGGGCGAGGGCGGAGGTGCCGGACAGGGGCTTGGTGGTGTCCTGGGAGATGTTGATGACCTGCGCTCCCCGGTCGACGGCGTAGGTGATCGCCGCGGCCATGGTGTCCGAGTCGCCGCTGTTCTCGGCGTCGTTCTGGCGGATGGGGATGACGGTGGCGTTGGGGGCCAGGCCGACGAAGCCGGTGCCCTTGCGGGGACGGGCCGCGATGATGCCGGCCACCTTGGTGCCGTGGCCGACCTGGTCGTTCGTGGGGTCACCGCCCTTCCCCTTGGTCAGGAAGTCGCGCCCCGCCTTCTTGTCGACGGCGGGGGCGAGCTGGGGGTTCTCGGTGTCCACACCGGTGTCGATGACGGCCACCCGCACCCCCTTGCCCTTGTCGGTGCCCTGCCACAGTTCGTCGAGCAGGACCCGCTGGAGCGACCAGGGGGTGCCCGCGATCTGCTCGGCGGGGAAGGTGCACGCACCGCTGCCGTCCAGACGGAGGGCGGACGCGGGGGCCGCGGGGGGCGCCGGGGCCATGGGGGCCGCGGCGCCGGAGCCGGTCAGCAGGACGGCCGCGGTCAGCAGGATCGCCTTCGTCGGCAGCACGCGCTCGGCACACTCCTCATTCTTCTGCGGGATTCGTTCTTCTGTGGGACTCGTTCTTCTGTGGGACTCGTTCTTCTGTGGGATTCGTCTGCGGGCTCTGCGCGATCCACGGGCTCTACCGGCGTCTCAGGAGCCTTCCACGGGCTCCTCGCCCAAGCGCGGGTCACGAACCCTGGGGGCGGCGGGCGCTGTTGGTGTCCAGGCGGGGCCCCTTCGCCAGGAACTCCGACCAGACGGCCGGCACCTTGGCGGGCCGCACGTTCTGGTAGCCGAGCTTGACCTGGGCCTCGCTGGGCTCGGGGGTGCCGTCCCGGCTCTTGCCGCTGTCGGCGCCGATGCCCGACCTGCGGCTGTCGCTGTCGCCGTTGGCCTGGACGGCGTACCGCAGGCCGGTGTCGGTGACCAGGAAGAGCGCTCCGGCGCCGGTCTCGGTGCCCTGGAGCTGGGTGTACAGCAGGCCGGTGCCCGGGGTGACGTAGGTGCCGGTGCCGTCGGCGGTGATCTCGGCCGGGTAGTCGGTGCCCGCCCAGGTGCTGAGCGATGTCGTGTTGTCGCCGCCGACGCCGCGCAGCACGCTGCACACGGTGTCGCGGCCCGACGCGGTGGAGACGTCGTTGACCTGCCGGGCGCGCCGCAGGGGCCAGTGGGCCGCCTGTCCGGCGAAGGTCTCGGGGTCGGCGGTGAAGTCCTGGAGGCCGACCGTACGCGCAGCGCCGTCCATGTCCAGCGGGGCCGTCTGCGGGGAGGAGACCAGGAGCCAGGCGGTGAACTCGCTGACGGGCTGCGCCTTTCCGGGCAGCACGACGTAGTACCGGGTGCCTTCGCCGGTCTCCGTCCTGAGGACGGTGCCGACCTTGTTCTCCTGCTCGGACAACTGGCCGGGCACATGGGCGGGCGAGCCGACGCCGTCGGGCAGCCGGGGGAAGCCGATGGGGTCGCCCGGGTGGAGCGTGGCCAGCCACTCCTTGGTGACGAGCTGCGGCTTGCGGGAGCCGACGAGCGCCGTCGTCAGCGCGTCGGACTCGCTCCCGGTGATCGCGTACGAGGTGCCCCGGGCGTCGACGAGGTAGCGCTCGCCGGTGCGGGTCCTGACGTAGAGCACGTCCCCGGCGGTGAGGCGGCGGGAGTCGTCCGTCCTCTTCTCGTCGCGCGGGGCCAGGACGAAGGTCGCCTGCTGGGTCGTCTCGCCCTTGCCGCCGGGCTGTTCGCACACGGCCCAGCGCTTGGCCCGGCCGGCGTCGTCGGCCGCGGGCAGCCGGTCGGGCGCGTAGGGGATGCCGAGGATCGGGCCACGCGGCGGCTTACCGGAGTCCAGGATCTTGTCGCCGACCTGGATGACCTGGTAGTCGGCGTCGTTCATGAGCAGGCGCGCGGAGGCGAGGTTCAGCACCGGGTGGAGCCGGGTGGTGCCGCCGGTCCTGAGGACGACGTAGCGGGTCGTGGACTGCTTGCCGACGATGACGCGGGTGCCGGGCTTGTCCCAGCCGGCCGGCGCGGTGGGCTGGAACATGCCCCAGGCGCCGAAGACCGCCATGGCCAGCGCGCCCGCGACCAGGCCCGGCACGACGGCGCGCAGCGGCCTGGGCGCGCCTTCCTCGGATCCGGACGGCGACGGCTGGAGGAAGGCCGCGAGGGTGCGCCTCTTCGCGAAGGTGTAGGCGTTGAGTTCGTCCCGCCGTGATGCCATCTCTGCCTGTGTCTCCCCGTTGTCCCCACCCGCGGGCACCCGTCCCGCCCGGCGATGTCAGACCGGCCCCCTACTATGCATGGTGTCTGGACGAACTGGAGGAGCGGGTAGGGTACCGGGGCCTCGCGGCGGCCCAAGTGCGCCGTCGCGAGCGGCGAGTTGTGAGCACAACGGGGAGAAGCGGTGATGGCATCCGGTACGCGGTCGCGACCGCGGGGCCGAGCAGGGGCCGACGGCGCCGGGACGTCCGGTTCCGGGCCCGCCGGTGCCGGGCCCGGGGCGCCTCCCGCGGCGCGGGAAGCGGACGCGGCGCAGCCGCGTGTCCGGCAGGGGCCGGGCGGCGCGTTCCGGCTGCGACGGCTGGTGCTGCTGGAGCTGGCCGCGGCGGTTCTGGTGGTCGGCTGGGCGGTCGGACCGATGGCGCTGGCCGCCGCCGTGGTGGTCGCGGCGCTGCTGGTGGTGTCGGCCGTGGCGCGCCGAAGAGGCCGCTCGCTGCCCGAATGGGCCGCCACCGCACGCGCGTTGAAGGTACGGCAGCGGCGCGCCGCGGGCACACCGGTCCCCGCGGGCACGGAACCGGCGCTGGTCCCGGCCGTGGAGTGCGAGCCGAATCTGCGGACGTACGCGCACGGGGCGCGGGACCGGCGCCTGGTCGGCATCGTCGGGGACGGTACGTTCGTGACGGCGCTGCTCCAGGTGGAGGCCGACGCGACGGCGCTGCGCGCCGAGCGGACCCGGCGGCCGCTGCCGCTGGCGCTGGTGCGCGACGCCCTCGAAGTGGACGGTATCCGGCTGGAGTCGGCGCAGATCGTGCAGCACACCCAGCCCGCGCCCGCGCTCCATCTGCCGCAGCAGTCCGTGGCGGTGGCCAACTACCAGCCGCTCCAGGCACTGACGGGAGCCCCCGCGGTGCGCATCACCTGGATCGCGCTGAAGCTGGACCCGGAGCTGTGCCCCGAGGCCGTCACCGCGCGCGGCGGAGGTCTGGCCGGAGCGCGGAAGTGCGTCGTGCGCGCGGCGGACCATCTGGCGAGCCGGCTGACCGGGGCGGGCTTCCGGGCGACCGTCCTCGACGAGGAGGAGCTGATCGCCGCGCTCGCCACCTCGGCCTGCGCCAATCCGCTGGTGACGGCCGAGGCTGGCCGGACCGGGGCGCTTGAGCGGCGGACGCAGGAGTCCGCCCGCGACTGGCGGTGCGACAACCGCAGACATACGACGTACTGGATCCGGCGCTGGCCCCCGCTGGGCGGTGACGGCGGCGCGTCGCTGCCGCAGCTGCTCGCCGGGATCACGGCGATACCCGCCCTCGCCACCACCTTCAGCCTCACCCTCTCGCCCGGCGAGCGAGGCGATGTGGCGCTGTGCGGGCATCTGCGGGTGACCGGCCGCAGCGACGACGAACTGGTGGCGGCCCGGCAGGCGTTGGAGAGCGCCGCCCGGCAGGCGGGCGCGGGTCTGAGCAGGCTGGACCGGGAGCAGTTGCCGGGCATGCTGGCCACGCTGCCGCTGGGAGGTGTGCGGTGACGTTTCCCGCTTCGGCGCCCGCGGCTGTTCCGCCGGGCGCGGCGGTTCCGCCCGGCACGGCAGCTCCGTACGGCGTGACGGCTCTGTCAGGCACGGCAGCTCCGTACGGCGTGACGGCTCTGCCGGGTCCTGACGGTGGGGTGGTCGCGGGCGGCGCCGTGCCGTCCGTCGTCCGCCGGGCCGGTGAGCGGCTGCGGTACGGCCTCGGCCTGATCGGGCCCCGCCACGGGCGGCATGTCCTGTCCGCCCTGCAGCTCGACGCGCTCGCGCTGCCCATCGGGGACGACGGCGTGGTCGCGGGTGTCGACACCGAGGGACAGCCGGCCGTGCTCGGCATCAACCGGCCCACGCCCTACGACGTCGTGCTCATCGGCGGACTGTGGACGGCGCAGGTGCTCGCGCTGCGCACCGCCGCCACCGGGGCGCGGGTCGCCGTGGAGACCGGCCGGCCACAGTCCTGGATGCAGATGGTGCACGCCATGGGCGGCGGGCAGAACGGGCTGTCCGTGTACGAGGTCGGGCGGGTCCCGCCGCAGGGCGCGTCGGCGGGCACTCCGGTGCTCGTGGTGCGGGACTGCGGGATGCGGCCGCCGCGCGGGCGGGTGGGCTCGGGCCCGTGGCAGTCGGTGCTGACGCTGCTGCCGTATCTCAGTCCGGTGGCCCCGCGCCTGCTGCGGCAGGCGCGGCTCGCGGGCGTCCAGCGGGTCTCACCGGACGAGGCGGCGGAGCTGGGGCGCGTCATGGGGCTGTCCCGGGCGGAGCGGGAGTCCCTGCCCGCCCTGCCCGACGGTGTCACCCTCTGGTGCGGCGACCGCGACCGGCAGTACGTGATGACCCAGCCCACCGACGCCGAGACCGGATTGTTGGGCACGCCTCGCAGAATGGACTGAACTATCCCTGCGTGACCGTTTTGTTCAGCGGGTGCGCCGGGCGGGCGGGACCGACTCCGGTCTCCCGCAAGCGTGGTGTGACCTGGTGCGCGCGTGCCCGGGGGCGGCCGGGCCTGACGGGACCCGGCTCACGGTGATTAGGCTGGTACCGGACGCGATGCCACAACCCGTGGAGCAGGCGTCGACGGCCCAGGGGGAGCCGGCGCGATCGGACTGCCTCGAACCACTACGGACGACTCGGAACCACACGACATGGTCGCCCCGGCAGCATGAGCGTGCCCGACCACACCAGGAGGAACTGTGAGCAGCGATCGGGACGGGATCCGCGGGGGCTGGGCCACACCCGGCGATGACCAGCCCGACGCGGACTCGGCCATCGAGACGACCGGCGAGTTCACCATCGACTACGCGCCGCCCGCCTGGTACACGCAGAACGCGTACGGGACCTCGGGGGAACAGCAGGCCCCATCGCCGCCGGAGGCGCAGCAGCCGCAGGGCACCTCCGAGGGAGGCGCCGGTGGCGGCGCGGGCGGCTCCGCGGGCCCCGGGGCCGGGGCCTTCGGCGGGGCGGCCGGTGATCCTCGCGAGACCGGTGGGGCCGCCGGGATTGCCGGGGCTCCCGGGGGTCCGTCGTTCCCGCCGCCGCCACCCTCGCCCGGCGCGGGTACGCCGGGAGCGCCCGGTGCGCCTGCCGCGTTCGGTGCTCCCGGTACGCCCGGCGCTCCTGCCGCGTCCGGTGCGCCCTTCGCTCCGGCCGGGCCGCAGCCCGGTGCGCCGTTCGCTCCTCCTCCGCCGCCCCCGCCTCCGTCTCCGTCCGCTTCTCCGTCGCCGTCGCCGTCTCCGACCGCGGCCGAGACGCCTTTCCCGGCTCCGTTCACGGCTCCACCGCCGGTGGGCGAGCCGGTGGTCGTACCCGGGCTGCCGACGGACGGCGGGTTCGCGCCGCGCCATGAGCCCGCGGAGCAGGATCCGCGGCAACAGGGTGCGGGTTCCGGCGGTGGTGACCTCGAAAGCGGTGCCACCATGCGGTTCTCCGCCATCTCCGTGAAGCGGGACATCGAGGAGCAGGACGCCTCGTCGGACGACGGTTCGACCGAGGTCGGGGACGCTCCCGAAAGCGAGTCCGCGCACATCTCCGCGGACGCCTCCCCCGGGACCCCGGAGGACGTCCCTGGCGGGGCCTCCGGGACGGCGGACCCGGATGACGCCGCGTCGGCGGAACCCGATGCCGTCGACGAGACGGGCGCGTCCGAAAACGTCGGCACCGACGACGTGAATGGCGCCGATGACGCCGACGGCACCGACCAGGCGGAGGACAGCGAAGCGAGCGACCCGCGCGCCGACGCGTCGGACGCACCGGAAGCGCTGGAAGCACCGGAAACGCCGGGCGCCCCGGAGGACTCCGCCTTGCCCGCGCCCGACGACCGGCCCGACGCCGTTGCTGCGCCCGCTGCCGCGCCCGCCCCGGCGCCCCAGGACGCGGTGCCGCCCGCGGTGCAGCCCGCCGGGCCCACCGCTCCGGGTGCGCCGGGTGCGCCGGGGGCCTGGCCGCCTCCGCCGGTGCCACAGGGTCCCGTACCGCCGCTGCCGCCGTCGTACCAGCCGGCCGCGCCCGCACCGGCGGCCCAGTGGCCCGCGCAGCCGCAGCCGCAGCCCCAGCCCCAGCCGCCGTTCCAGGCGCAGCCGCAGCCCGGACAGCCGGCGCCGGCCGCCGCGCCGCAGCAGCAGGGATACGGCTTCCCGCCGAACGTCCCTCAGCCGCAGGTTCCCGGCCAGGCTCCGCCGCCGCCCGCGCCCCCCGCCCCGGCCGGCTACGGCTTCCCGCACTCCCCCGCCGCCGAGGCCACGGGCGTTCCCGGCAGCCCCGTACCGCCGTCCCAACCCCAGCCCCATCCCCAGCCGACCGGCTACGGCTTCCCGCCCGCGCAGCCGGGCGCACCCCTGCCGCCCGCCGCACCGGCCCAGCCCGGCGGCTACGGCTTCCCCCAGCAGCCCGCGCAGCCCCAACTCCAGCCCCAGCCCCAGCCGTCCCAGCCTCAGGCACCGGCCCAGGCGCGGCCCCAACCCGACAGTGCGCAGCAGCCGGGTGGTGCGCAGCCGGACGGGTTCGCGCTCCAGCAGCCGCAGCCCCCGGTCGACCCGCGCACCGGTGCCGCCTGGCCGCAGCCCATACAGCACGACCAGCGGCAGCCCACCAACCCCGGTGTCGCGCCGCTCGGTTACACGGCGGCCGTGGAGCTGTCGTCCGACCGGCTGCTCAACAACAAGCGGCAGAAGGCGCGCAGCGGGCGGCCGACGGCGGCCGGCGGCAGGTTCCGGCTCGGCGCGAAGAAGGAGGAGGCCGAGCGGCAGCGGAAGCTGGAGCTGATCCGCACGCCGGTGCTCTCCTGCTACCGGATCGCGGTCATCAGCCTCAAGGGCGGCGTCGGCAAGACGACGACGACCACCGCGCTGGGCTCCACGCTCGCGACGGAACGCCAGGACAAGATCCTCGCCATCGACGCCAACCCGGACGCGGGCACGCTCGGCCGCCGGGTGCGGCGGGAGACCGGGGCCACCATCCGCGACCTGGTCCAGGCGATCCCGTACCTCAACTCGTACATGGACATCCGGCGGTTCACCTCGCAGGCGCCCTCCGGTCTGGAGATCATCGCCAACGACGTCGACCCGGCGGTGTCCACGACGTTCAACGACGAGGACTACCGGCGCGCGATCGACGTGCTGGGCAACCAGTACCCGGTGATCCTGACGGACTCCGGCACGGGCCTGCTCTACAGCGCCATGCGCGGTGTGCTGGACCTCGCCGACCAGCTCATCATCATCTCCACACCGTCCGTCGACGGTGCCAGCAGCGCCAGTACGACGCTGGACTGGCTGTCGGCGCACGGGTACGCGGATCTGGTGGCGCGCTCGCTCACCGTGATCTCGGGTGTCCGCGAGACCGGGAAGATGATCAAGGTCGAAGACATCGTCTCCCACTTCGAGACGCGCTGCCGCGGTGTGGTCGTGGTGCCGTTCGACGAGCATCTGGCGGCCGGTGCCGAGGTCGACCTCGACATGATGCGGCCGAAGGTGCGGGAGGCGTACTTCAACCTCGCGGCCATGGTCGCCGAGGACTTCGTCCGGCACCAGCAGGCGCACGGGCTCTGGACCTCGGACGGCAACCCGCCCCCCGTGGCGGCCCCGCCGATGCCGGGCCAGCCCATGCCGAACCAGCCGTACCCCGGACAGCCCATGCCGGGACAGCCCATGCCGGGACAGCAGGTACCTGGTCAGCCCGCGCCCGGCCAGCCCTTCCCGGGCCAGCCCTACCCCGGCCAGCCGGGGCAACCGTACGCGGACCAGCAGGGCCGGCCGTATCCCGGCCAGCCCGGACACCCGGGCCACCCGGCCCAGTTCCCCCCGCAGCCGCCCCAGCACCCCGGACAGCCGTACGGCCAGCCGGGGCAGCCGGGGCAGCCGGGCCAGCCCGGCCCCTTCGCCCCACCGCAGCACCAGCACCACCAGCCCCACCCGCAGGCGCAGCCCCAGCCGCCCCACCACCCCGGGCACCCCTACCCGCCGCAGGCGCAGCCCCAGCAGCAGCCCGCCTCCCCGCCGGGGCAGCCCTCCCCCCACCCCCAGCCCGGAGACCCCCTGCCGGGGCACCCCCAGGGTGGCCAGAATCCGCCGCCTCCCGCGCCGCAGCAGTAGGCGGACCCATACCGGTGTGACCGCCCGAACCTCCTGAAGACCCGCTCCGCCCACCGGCGGAGCGGGTCTTCGCACGTTCGCAGGCAGAACCGGCGGGAATCGGCCGCCACTCTGTCACCAGCAAGGCTTCAATGGTCTCCACCAATGTGGGTGAACCTGCGGTCGACTTGTTGTTTCCGCAGGCCACATGGGGTTTGACATACCGTTGACGCGCGCAGACTGCCGCTGATAGACACACTTTTCATTCCGTCGGCGTCACCCGATCAAGCCCGATCAAGCGCGCTCCAGCGCCCGCACAGCTCGTTCCAGCCTGTTCACATCTGTTCAAGCCCGCCTCGCGCGGGGCGCGCCGCGTCCCGCGCGTGCGACGACGCGAGGTCACCGAGCCATGAGCACACAAGATCAGCACGGCAGTGGACGCCACGGCGCCCGCCCGACGAGAACACGGCTGCTGGCCACCGCGGGCGCCGCCGCGCTCCTCCTCGCGTCCGGGCTCGCCGCGCCCGCCACCGCCTCGGCCGCTCAGCAGGCCGGTGCCGCGGCGTCCGCGCGGGCCGGGGACGCGGGGCGAGCGGCGCGGGCCGCGGGCGGCGCGGACGACAAGCAGGCCGGCAAGAAGGTCCTCACCGTCGCCGTGGCGCAGAGCGTCGACTCGCTCAGCCCGTTCCTCGCGGTCCGGCTGGTCAGTACGAGCATCCACCGGCTGATGTACGAGTACCTGACGAGCTACGACCCGAAGGACAACCACGTCATCCCGGGCCTCGCCACCAAGTGGCAGTCGTCGCCGGACAAGCTGACCTGGACGTACACGATCCGTACCGACTCCAAGTGGTCGGACGGCCAGCAGGCCACCGCCGAGGACGCGGCGTGGACGTTCAACAAGATGATGACCGACGACGGCGCCGCCACCGCCAACGGCAGCTTCGTCACCAACTTCGCGGAGGTCACCGCACCCAGCCCCACCCAGCTGGTGATCCGGCTGAAGAAGCCGCAGGCCACGATGACCGCGCTCGATGTGCCGATCGTGCCCCAGCACGTCTGGGAGAAGGTCGGCGACCTCTCGAAGTTCAACAACGACAAGACCTTCCCGATCGTCGGCAACGGGCCGTTCGTGCTCACGGACTACAAGCCGGACAGCTATGTGCGGCTGAAGGCCAACAAGGACTTCTGGCGGGGCGCACCCAAGTTCGACGAGCTGGTGTTCCGGTACTACAAGGACCAGGACGCCGCCGTCGCCGCGCTGCGCAAGGGCGAGGTGTCGTTCGTCGCCGGTTCGCCCTCGCTGACGCCCGCTCAGGCCGCCTCGCTCAAGGGCGACAAGGACATTCACGTCAACGACGCACCGGGCCGCCGCTTCTACGCCCTCGCCACCAATCCGGGCGCGCGGGCGAAGGACGGCACGAAGATCGGCGACGGCGATCCGTCCCTGCTGGACGAGCGGGTGCGGCACGCGCTGTTCATGGCGGTGGACCGCAAGGCCATCGTCGACAAGGTCTTCCAGGGCCACGCGGTCGAGGGCCAGGGGTACATCCCGCCGCGCTTCTCGCAGTACTTCTACAAGCCGACCGCCGCACAGGAACTGGCGTACGACCCGGCGAAGGCCGGGCAGCTCCTCGACCAGGCGGGCTACAAGAAGAACGCGGACGGCAAGCGCGTCGGCAAGGACGGCAGGCCGCTGAACTACCGCGTGCTGTGCCACGCCACCGACCCCAACGACAAGGCGGTCGGCAAGTACCTCCAGGAGTGGTGGGGCAAGCTCGGCATCGGGGTCACCCTGAACTGCCTGGACAACGTGACCGACCCGTGGCTGGCCGGGAAGTTCGACCTCGCCTTCGACGGCTGGTCCGTCAACCCCGACCCGGACTTCGTGATGTCCATCCACACCTGCGCCGCCCGCCCGCAGACCCCGAAGGACACCGGCGCCACCGACGACTTCATCTGCGACAAGACCTACGACGAGCTGTACGCGCGCCAGCTCGCCGAGTACGACCCCGCCAAACGGGCGGACCTGGTCCGGCAGATGGAGTCGCGGCTGTACGACCTGGGATACATGAACGTCATGGCCTATCCCAACGCGGTCGAGGCCTACCGCACGGACCAGATCAAGTCGATCACCACCATGCCGTCGGCGGCGGGCAACATCTACGGGCAGGACGGCTACTGGAGCTGGTGGTCGGCCGTCCCGGCGGACTCCGACGGCTCCTCGGACGGCTCGTCGTCGACCGGGGTCGTGATCGGCATCGTCGTGGGCGTCGTCGTCATCGCCGGACTGGCGGTGCTCTTCGCGGTGCGCCGCCGGGCGACGGCGGAGGACCGCGAATAGACCGGGAACCGACCGTTGTGCCGACCGCGAACCGACCGCGAACAGACCGTTGTGCCGACCGCGAACAGACCGTTGCGCCGACCACGAACCGACCGTGAACAGACCGTTGTGCCGACCGGCACAGGGCGAGCGGACCGGGAACAGCGCGAGCGGCCGGGGAACAGGCAGTGCAGCCGTGAACAGGACGACGACCGCGACCACGTGTACAGGTGCAGGTGCTCATGACCACTGAAGCGACATCCTCACCGGCCGGGGGCGCCGCCGTCCCCGGCCCGGCGGGGCCCGCGCCGGAGGACGGGGGGCGGACGTCCGGGCCGGGGCGGAGGCTCACCGGCGGCGGCTATCCGCGGTACGTGGCGGGCAAGCTGGCCGGGGCCGCCGTGTCCCTGCTCGCCGTCCTCGTCACCAGTTTCTTCCTCTTCCGGCTGATCCCGGGCGACCCGGTGAAGTTCATGACCGGGGGACGCCCGGTCTCGGCCGAGCAGATCGCCGTCTACCGGCGCGAGTTCGGACTCGACCTGCCGCTGTGGCAGCAGTTCACGCACTACTGCGGCAAGGCGCTGACCGGGGACCTGGGGACGTCGTACCAGTTCCGGGCGCCCGTCGTCGACAAGATCACCGAGGCGCTGCCGAACACCCTGCTGCTCACCGGCACGGCGTTCGTGCTGTACACCGCGCTGGGCGTCTTCCTCGGCACCCGCTCGGCATGGCGGCACGGCAAGCTGGGCGACCGGCTCAACACCGGCCTCGCGCTGACCCTCTACTCCATCCCGTCCTTCTGGCTGGGCCTGCTGCTCATCATCGTCCTGTCGGTCGGTGTGGGCCCGGTCCCGGGCCTGTTCCCGACCGGCGGCATGGAGTCGGGCGGCAAGGAGGGCTTCGCCTACGCCGTCGACGTCGCCCACCACCTCGTCCTGCCGGTGGTGACGCTGGTCGCCGTCGAGTACGGGCAGACGCTGCTGGTCACCCGGTCGGCGCTGCTGGACGAGATGGGCGGCGACTATCTGACGACGGCGCGGGCCAAGGGCCTGCGGGACGACCTCGTACGGCGCCGGCACGCCGTGCCGAACGCGCTGCTGCCGACCGTGACGCTGATCTTCGTCAATCTGGGGCGGACCGTGGCCGGTGTCATCCTGGTCGAGACGGTCTTCTCCTGGCCGGGGCTCGGCGGGCTGTTCTACCAGGCGCTGAGCGTGCCCGACCTGCCGCTGGTGCAGGGGCTGTTCTTCGTCTTCGCCGCGGCGGTGATCGTCATGAACACCCTCGCCGACCTGCTGTATCCGCTGCTCGATCCGAGGGTGGGCCGATGACCTCCGAGACCACCGAAGCCGCCGGCTCCCCGGAGGCATCCGGGGACGACCGCACTCCCCCGGGCGCCGCGACCGGCGGGAAGCCCGCCGCGCCGGGGCCGCGCGCGTTGGCGTGGCGGCGCCGCCGGGCCTCCGCCGCGCGCTTCTGGAAGGAGTACCGCGGGCATCGCGCGGGCGTGGCCGGGCTCGCCGCGCTGGTGCTGTTCGCGCTGGTGGCGCTGACCGCGCCGCTGACCGTCGGCTCGGACGTGGAGAGCGTGACCGACGCGCCGGGCCGGCCGCTGGAGAGCCCCAGCGGCCACTTCCCGCTGGGCACCGACCAGTTCGGACGGAACCTGCTGGGCCTGGTGATCTGGGGTTCGCGGATCTCGCTGCTCGTCGGACTGCTGGCCGCCGTGCTCTCCGTGGCGATCGGGGCGCTCATCGGGGTCACCGCCGGGCACTTCCGCGGCTGGTACGCCACGGTGGCGATGCGGGTCACCGACTGGTTCCTGGTGGTGCCGACGCTGGTCCTCGCCATCGCGCTCGCCACGGTGCTGTCCCGCTCGCTCGGCACGATCGTGCTCGCGATCGGCGTGACCACGTGGCCGACCACCGCCCGCCTGGTGCGGGCGCAGACACTGGCGGTGGAGTCGCGGCCGTACATCGAACGCGCGAAGGCGCTCGGTGGCGGCCACTGGCACGTCATGTCCCGGCACGTGCTGCCGAACGTCATGCCGCTGGTGCTCGCGCAGACCACCCTGATCATCTCCTCCGCGATCCTCGCCGAGGCGACCCTGGCCTTCCTCGGCCTCGGGGACCCCACGGTCGTCTCCTGGGGCGGGCTGCTCCAGGACGCCCGGGAGGCGGGGGCCGTCAGCTCCGGCGACTGGTGGTACCTGGTGCCGCCGGGCATCGCGATCGCGGTCGTGGCGCTGGCGTTCACGCTGTGCGGGCGCGCGGTGGAGGCCGTACTCAACCCCAGGCTGGGGGTGTCCCGTTGACCCTGCTCGACGTACAGGACCTGGAAGTGACGTACCCGGGCGGAGCCGCCGCCGTGCGCGGGGTCGACCTGACCCTGGGCGCGGGCGAGAAGCTCGGCATCGCGGGCGAGTCGGGCTGCGGCAAGTCCACGCTGGCGCTGGCCCTGCTGCGGCTGCTGCCGGCCGGGGCCCGCACCGGCGGGCGGATCCTGCTGGACGGCGAGGACGTCCTCGCCATGAAGTGGGGCCGGGTGCGGGCGGTGCGCTGGGCGGGGGCGTCGATCGTCTTCCAGGGCGCGATGCACTCCCTGAACGCGGTGCACCGCGTCGGCGACCAGATCGCCGAACCGATCCTGCTGCACCGCGGGGCGACCGCGGCCGGTGCCCGCAAGCGGGCCGGTGAGCTGCTGGAACAGGTGGGGCTTCCGGCGGCGCGGGCGTCCGCCTATCCGCACGAGCTGTCCGGCGGGCAGCGCCAGCGCGTCATGATCGCGATGGCGCTCGCCTGCGACCCGCGGCTGATCATCGCCGACGAGCCCACCACCGCGCTGGACGTGATGATCCAGGCCCAGATCCTGCGCCTGATCGAGGAGCTGGTCAGCGAGCAGGACGTGGGCCTGATCATGATCAGTCACGATCTCGCCGTGCTCGCCGACACCTGCGACCGGCTCGCCGTGATGTACGCGGGCCGGGTCGTCGAGGAGGGCCCGGCCCGCCAGGTCTACGAGGACGCCCGGCACCCCTACGGCAAGGCGCTGTCGGGGGCGTTCCCGAGGATCGGCGACCCGGCCTCGCGGTTCGCGCCGCGCGGGCTGCCCGGCGATCCGCCCGACCCGGCGGCCGTGCCGCCCGGGTGCGCGTTCCGCCCGCGCTGCACGGTCGCCCTGGACCGCTGCGCGGCCGAGGACCAGGCGCTGCGGGAGGCGGGCGCGGGCCGGCGGGCGGCGTGTGTGCACGTGGGATCCGGGGAGGACACCGGGACGGCCGGGAGCGGGGCGTCCGCGCAGGACGAGGGACTGAGGAGCGGCACCGCATGACGACCACCACATCCCCGCTGCTGAGCGTCGAGGGGTTGCGTGTCGCCTTCCCCGGACGGCACGGCGCGCCGACCGCGCGGGCCGTGGACGGGGTGGACCTCGACATCCGGCGGGGCGAGATCGTGGCGCTGGTCGGCGAGTCCGGCTGCGGCAAGACGACGCTGGCCCGCTCCCTGCTCGGGCTGGTCCAGCCGACCGCGGGCCGGGTCACCTTCGACGGGGCCCCGCTGGCGTACTCCTCGCGCGCCCTGAAGGCGTACCGCAAGCGGGCGCAGCTGGTCCTCCAGGACCCGAGCGGCTCGCTCAACCCGCGGCACACGGTGTACGACGCCGTCGCCGAGGGCCTGCGCATCCACGGACACGCGGGTGACGAGCGGGCCGCGGTCGCCGGGGCCCTGGCCCGCGCCGGGCTGCGGCCTCCCGAGCGCTTCTTCCTGCGCTATCCGCACGAGCTGTCCGGCGGACAGCGCCAGCGGGTCGTCATCGCGGGCGCGCTGGTCCTGGAGCCGGAACTGCTCGTCGCCGACGAACCGGTGGCCTCCCTCGACGCGTCCGTGCGCGGCGAGATCCTCGCGCTGCTGCTGCGGCTGCGCACCGAACTCGGGCTCTCCGCGCTGGTGGTGACGCACGATCTGGGGCTGGCCTGGAACATCGCCGACCGGGTCGCGGTGATGTACCTCGGCCGGATCGTGGAGACGGGCGCGGTGGAGCAGGTGCTGACGGCGCCCCGGCATCCGTACACCCAGGCGCTGCTGTCCGTCCTGCCGGAGGCG
This sequence comes from Streptomyces sp. SAT1, assembly GCF_001654495.1. Taxonomy (GTDB): domain Bacteria; phylum Actinomycetota; class Actinomycetes; order Streptomycetales; family Streptomycetaceae; genus Streptomyces; species Streptomyces andamanensis. The sequence continues at coordinate 5,389,231 of NZ_CP015849.1, read as the reverse complement.
CCGGGCGCCCCGGTCGTCCTCACCGGCGAGCCGCCCGACCCCTCGCGGATCCCCGCGGGCTGCCGGTTCCACGCGCGCTGCCAGATCCTGGCCGGCGGCGAGGCCGAACGCGCGGGGGTCGCCGACGCCTGCCGCGGCCAGGACCTGGAGATCCTGCACGGCGGCGGCACGAACCAGGTCGCCTGCCACTGGGCCCGGACCCGGCCGCAGCAGCAGACGGCGGCGGAAGCCGGGACCGGGACGGCCGTGCCTCCCGGGTGAGGGCTCCGGCGCGCGAGCGCCTGCCGCCCGGGTGCGGAACGGCTCAGACCTGCTGGTCGTCCGCCGCGATGATCTCGCGGCACTTCTTGACGTCCTCGGCCATCGTCTCCAGGAGGGCGTCCAGGGAGTCGAACTTGGCCTGGCCGCGCACGAAGGCGAGGAAGTCCACGGCGACGTGCAGGCCGTACAGGTCGAGGCCGACGCGGTCGATCGCGTACGCCTCGACGGTGCGCTCGGTGCCGTCGAACTGCGGGTTGGTGCCGACGGAGACGGCGGCCGGCATCACCTCGCCCTGGGCGTGCAGATAACCGGCGTAGACGCCGTCGGCGGGGATCGCGGTGTGCGGGAGCGTCTCCACGTTGGCCGTGGGGAAGCCCAGCTCTCGGCCGCGCTGGGCGCCGCGTACGACCACGCCCTCCACGCGGTGCGGGCGGCCGAGGATCTCGCGGGCGCCGCCCACGTCCCCCTCGGCGACCAGGCGCCGGGTCAGGGTGGAGGAGAACGGCTCGCCGCCGCCCGCAGCCCCGGTGACGTACAGGTCGACGACCTCGACCTCGAAGTCGTGGAGCTTGCCCTGCTCGGCGAGGAAGTCCACGGTGCCCGCGGCACGGTGGCCGAAGCGGAAGTTGGGGCCCTCGACGACCGCCTTGGCGTGCAGCTTGTCGACCAGCACCCTGACGACGAAGTCGGCCGCGGACAGCTGCGAGAACGCCGTGGTGAACGGCAGGACGAGCACCGCGTCCACGCCCAGCTCCGCCATCAGCTCGGCGCGGCGGTGGTGGGGGGCGAGCAGCGGCGGGTGGCTGCCGGGGCGCACCACCTCGCTGGGGTGCGGGTCGAAGGTGACGACGACGGAGGGCACGCCCAGCTCGCGGGCGCGGTTCACGGCGTGCTCGATGATGAGCTGATGGCCGCGGTGGACCCCGTCGTAGGACCCGATGGTGACGACGCTGCGCCCCCAGTCCTGGGGGATGTCCTCCAAGCCACGCCAGCGCTGCACTGTGACCGCTCCTCGTCGAACCCGTGTCCTTGTTGGCCGGATGCCGCCCGGATTGCCGTCATCCGGGTCGCCCTGCCGCCTTGTCCGCAGGTCTAAGGGTGCCATGCCCGGCCCGCGCCGCCCGCATCGGCATGGGCCCTGTGACCGGGTGCACGTGAGCGGCGGGCGTGCGCGGCGGGCGTCAGACGGGGACCGGCGGGACGGCCGTCGGCGGCGGGGCGGGGGCCGCTGCCCCGGGCGGCCGCTGCTCGGGGGTCCTGCGGGCGCCGGGACCCACCAGGGCGGCCCAGTCGTACGGCGCGCCGGTGAGCCAGCCGGCCAGCCGCGCGGCGAAGCCGGGGAGCTGGCGGCCAAGCTCCGCGAGGGCGCGGTCGAAGACGGCCGCGCCCTGAGGGGTGCGGACGAGCAGCAGCCCGACCCGGTGGACGAGGAGCCGCAGATCCTCCTCGGCGCCGGGCGCGGCGGCGCGCAGCACCGTGTCCAGCACGGCCGGGTCCGTCTCGCGGGTCAACAGCAGATCGAGCAGTTCCCGGCGCGGTACCCGGGACGCCGGGGAGCCGGGCGTGGCGAGGACCGCGCCCAGGGCCGAGCGCAGCGCGGCCGAGCCGCCCGCGGGGCTGTCCGGGCAGTCGGGGCCGCTGTTCTCCAGGAGGGCGGTGAGCAGCGGGAACAGCATCGCGCGGGCGCCCGGCCCCTGGTCGAGGCGCCGGTCGACGTACTCCGCTACGACGGCGGCGGTGTCCGGCGCCCGCGTCACCGCGTCCCGGACGACGGCGGCGACGCGCCGGGCGAGCACGGGTGTGGTGGCGTCGGCGAGGGTGCGCAGCGCCTGCGCCGCGCCGGGGCCGTGCCGCAGCCGTTCGCCGAAGGCGGCGAGGACCGCCTCGGGGTGGGTGGCCAGCGCGGGGGTGAGCGCGTCGGGCGGCAGGTGGGCGTCACCGGCGGCGAAGTGCCGCAACGCCTGCGGGAGGTGCCGGGCACGGGTCGCCGGGTCGGCCACGAGCAGGGCCAGGGCGCCGCCGTGCAGGGCGGTGTCGGCGGGACGGGCGAGCACGGCGCGGGCGGCGCCGCTCAGCAGCGCGCGGTCCGAGTCGGCGCGGACGTGGGGCGCGCTGCGCAGTGCCTGTGCCACCGCCGTGGCGCGGCGGTCCGGCTGTTCGTCGTGCGCCCATCGGGCGACGGCCCGGCACAGGAGGGCCGGTTCCTCCTCGGCGAGCGCGGTCAGCAGTTCGGCGGCGCGCGGGTGCGGGCAGTCGGCGAGTGTCTCGGTGAGGTCGTCCGGGTCCGGGTCGCGGTGGGCGTAGAGCAGCGCTTGTGCGGCCGTGGCCACGGTGGCGTGCGGCGCGGCGGGCAGGGGCCGCTCGTCGTCGAACCAGCGGGTCAGATGCGGTCGCACCGTGGCCGGTTCGGCGACGAGGAGCCGGGCGACGGCGTCCAGATAGCGGAGCGGACGAGGGCCGCCCGGGGCGGCAGCGGTACCGGCGCCCTGCGGGGTACCGGACGCCTGCGGGGAACCGGCCACCGGCCCGGGGCCGGGTGCGGACATCTGAGCCGCCGGGTCGGCGGCGGGCGCCTGCGCGGGGTGGGCGGTGGCGGGCGTCCGCGCCGGGCCGGTGGCGGCTTCCGCCGGTCGGCCGCCGGTGCCCTCCCGCCGTGCGGGATCTTCGCCGGGCCGCCGCGCGGGGTCTGTGGCCGCTTCCCACGCGGGACCGCTGCCGGTCGGGACGGTCTCCCGCGCGGGACCGTCGGCGGGGCCGGAGCCGGAGCCGGGCTCCCGCGCCGGGCTGTCGCTCAGGAGGAGGCGGCGGAGCAGGTCGCAGCGGTCGGTGGCCGGCAGATGCAGCGCCGCCCAGAAGCCGGGTCCGAAACCGCTCGGCACCGGGAGGCCGCATTGCCGCCAGACGCCGATCCGGTCGGCGAGCAGCCGCAGCACACCGGCGTACGGCGTGGCGTCCGTGACGCGCCGGAGGACGCCGGCGAGCAGCCGGGACGCCCACCACGAGTGCGGGTCGCCGTCCAGGGCGCACAGCAGCTCCTCCAGCCGGACGGCGAGGCGGCGCGGGCCGTGCTGGCGGGCGAGCAGGAGCAGGGCCTGGACGACCGGGCCGATGCGGTGGTGCGGCACGGGCAGCGGGCGGCGCGGCTCGCCGGGGATGTGCCGCCGGTGCACCAGGACCCGCAGAGCCTCGTCCAGGTCGAGGTGGCCGCCCTGGATCCAGTCGGCCAGCTCCTCGTGGGCGAACCGGTAGCCGTCACCGGCCGGAACGATCAGGCCCTCGGTGAGGACGGCCGACGCCCAGCCGGTACCGCCGCCGAGGCGCGCGGGGGCGGGCCCCCAGGGGAACACCTCCTCGAACGTGGCCCGGTCCAGCTCCCCCCGGCCGGGGCCGAGGCTGCGCCGGGCGGCCTCGTGCACCTGGCCGGAGACCCGGGCCGCGAGGCGGCGGACGGCGGTGCCGCGCAGGTCGTTCTCGGCGGCCAGCCGGACGGCGACGCGCAGGCACATCAGGTCCAGGTGGGCCGCGAGCACGTCGGCACGGTCGAGGCGGGGGTGGCCGCCGGTGCCGGGCAGCGCCGCCCGTACCTCGGCCAGCAGCCGGAGCGTGAGGGGGTGGCGGGCGTCGGCGTCGGCCAGGGCGCCGTCCGGGATCCGGTGCCGGGCGCGGGCCGTACGCGCCTCCTCGGGGCGCAGGTCCCCGAGCCGCAGGCAGGCCGCGGAGGGAACCGCGGGGCCGTCCGCCGCCGTGACGGCCGCCGCCTCCCAGTACTCGTCCCGGCAGGCGACCACCAGCCGCGCCCCCGTGCCGTGCAGCCAGCGGGCGGTGCTCTCGGTCCACTCGGCGAGCCGGTCCGCCAGGGCGGACGGCATCTCCTCGGGGCCGTCCAGGAGGAGCAGCAGCGGCCGCCCGTGGGCGCGGGCGAGCTGGGCGAGCCGCTCCGGGGTGAGACCGGCGAGACCGGTCGGCAGCGGTGCCCGCGCGGCCGAGACGATGCGGGCCGCCCGCTCCAGCGCCCGGCCGGCCGCGTCCGCCACCGAGGTGTCGGCGCCGTGCAGGTCGGCGCCGCGCAGCCACAGGGTGGGCGCGGGGGCGTCCCCGCGGGCGCGGCGCCCGGCCAGCGCCGCGAGTTCGGTCGTACGGCCGCTGCCGGGCGGCCCCACCAGGCCGAGCACCGCCGGTCCGGTCGCCGGGCCGCGCCCGAACGCGTCCAGCTCCCGGGCCACCGCGGGCCGCTCGACCGGCGGCCCGTACGGGGCGGGCGCCGGGGCGGACGGATGGTCCGGGAGGGCGCCTCGCGGGGCCTCCTGGGCGACGGAGGTGGCCGTCAGTTCCAGCACGCCCGCCAGGTTCAGATCAGGGCCGTAGGCGGGGACAGTGGCCGCGTTGCGGGCGAGCAGTCCGGACAGGGGGCCGTCCGGGCCGTCGCCGGGCGACAGCGGTACCGCGAGGCCGGTGACGCGGGGGCCGGAGCAGAGGGCCGTGCCGAGCACGGCGGCGACGGCGCCGGTCTCCGGGTCCAGCACCGGTCCCCCGGCGGCTCCGCCGCCCGGCCGCAGGGCGTCGCGGCCCGCGGTGCCGATGGCGAGCTCCAGGACGCCGTCCAGGCGGTGGGAGCGGCCGTCGGCGGGGTAGGTGGCGGTGGCCGTGTCCAGGACGCGGGCCTCGCGCCAGCCGCCGGCCGCGATCCGCACATAGCCGCCGGCCCGCACCCGGCCGGGTGCCGCCACCGGCAGCGGCGCGAGGTCCAGGCCCTCGGTCCGGACGAGCGCGAGGTCCAGGCCGGGCAGTTCGGTCACGGCGTCGGCGCCCACGACGTGGGAGCGGCCGTCCGTGCCGTGCGGGTGCAGTACGAGCGCGCTGAGGCCGGCCACGGTCTCGTGGCTGGTGATCACGGTGCCGTGGTGGTCGGCGGCGAAGCCGGTGCCGCGCGGGCGTCCCGCCAGGTCCCTGACGTACACCAGGGAGGCGTCCAGGACGCGGTCGCGCGCCCCGGCGGTGGCCGAGGGCCCGGGAGGGGGCTTCGGAGCGGCGGTCACGGCGGGAGCGGCCCCGGCAGCGGCCCCCGCCACCGGTCCGCGGCGCGGCGCGGGCCGCAGGGCGTGCCTGCCGCCGCGGTGTCCGCCGGGCGCGCCGCCGGACACGGCCTCCGGCCGCGGCTCCCGTGCTGCCGCCATGGTCCGACCTCCCCGCCCGTGCCGCCGTGCGGCCGCGCCCAGTGCCTGTCGCGTCCCCGTCGACATGTCGATCTCGTCCCGGTTCCGCCCTGTCCCCGACGGTAGGCGCGAAACGATCAGCGGGAAAGATCGTGAGGCGAACGCGCCCCCCTGCGCCCCCGCGGTTCACTCCGAGCGCCTGCACGGTCGGGTGAATCTCCGGAGGTCGCCGGATACCGGCCGGGAGCGGGGGAAGCGAGCGCCCCCGTGGAGCGGCGGCCGGGGGGCACCCCGTGTCCGCCGCTCCACGGGGGCGGAGGCGGGCGGCCGGTCAGACGAAGACGGCCAGGCTCTTGGCCTTGCCGCGTTCCTCCTCGACGAGCGCGAGGAAGCGCCCCTCGGGGTCGAAGACGGCGACGGGTCCGCCGCCGGCGTACTCCTCGGGCATCTCCAGGCGCACGCCGTTGCCGAGCAGCCGGGCGCGCCGGGCGTCGATGTCCCAGCGCCGGAAGGCGGCGGTGGCCGCTTCGGCGACCGGCATCACGGTCAGCTCCTGCTGGAGCTGGTCGAGCGTCCGGGCGCCGTCCAGCTTGTACGGCCCGACGCGGGTGCGCCGCAGCGCGGTGAGGTGGCCGCCGACCCCGAGGTCGGCGCCCAGGTCGCGGGCGAGGGCGCGGATGTAGGTGCCCGAGGAGCAGACCACCGAGACCACCAGGTCGAGCACCGGGGTGCCGTCCTCGGCGACGGCCTCCCGGACGTCGTACACCGTGAAGGAGGAGACGGTCACCGGCCGGGCGGGGATCTCGAACTCCTCGCCGTCGCGGGCCCGCTTGTAGGACCGCACGCCGTTGATCTTGATGGCGCTGACCTTCGACGGCACCTGCATGATGTCGCCGGTCAGCTTGGCGACGGCGGTGTCGACGGCCTCCCGGGTGACGTGGGAGGCGTCCGCGCAGGAGGTGATCTCCCCCTCGGCGTCGTCGGTGACCGTGTTCTGGCCGAGCCGGACCGTACCCAGGTACTCCTTCTCGGTCAGCGCGAGGTGGCCGAGGAGCTTGGTGGCCCGCTCCACCCCGAGGACGAGGACCCCGGTCGCCATGGGGTCGAGGGTGCCGGCGTGGCCGACGCGGCGGGTCCTGGCGATGCCGCGCATCTTGGCCACGACGTCGTGCGACGTGAAGCCCGACGGCTTGTCGACGATGACAAGGCCGTCGGGCGGGGTGGGCTTGCTGGTCATTCGGTGCTGTCGTCCGTCTCGTCGGTCGCGTCCTCGGACCCGGGCTTGCGGTACGGGTCCGCCTCACCGGCGTAGGCGGCGCCCGCGGAGGCCTCGCGCACCTTCTCGTCGGACTGGCGGGCCCGGTCGAGGAGGCTCTCGATGGTCCGGGCGTTGTCCGGGAGGGCGTCGGCGACGAAGGCCAGGGTCGGGGTGAACTTCACCCCGGCGGCGCGGCCGACCTCGGAGCGCAGGATGCCCTTGGCGCTCTCCAGTCCGGCCGCTGCGGCCTTGCGCTCCTCGTCGTCCCCGTAGACCGTGTAGAAGACCGTCGCCTCCCGCAGGTCGCCCGTGACCCTGGTGTCCGTGATGGTGACGTGCGAGCCGAGCCGCGGGTCCTTGATCCCGCGCTGGAGCTTCTGGGCCACCACCTCTCGGATGAGGTCCGCCAGCCTTTTCGCCCGCGCGTTGTCGGCCACTGGTCCGTCTCCCGTTCCTCTTGGTGCTTCTTGGTGCTTCTTGCTGCTGCGTTCTGCGGTGTGGTGCGGTGGGGGCGGTCGAGACCGCCGCCCGCCGGTCCGGACCGGACCGGACCGGACCGATCTTCTAGTCGTCGTCCTCGCCGTGGTAGCGCCGTCTGGCGGACAGCAGCTCCACTTCGGGGTGCCCGGCGACCAGCCGCTCGCACCGGTCGAGTACGTCGGTCAGGTGCGCCGCGTCCCCCGAGACCACGGCGAGGCCGATGACGGCCCGCCGGTGGAGGTTCAGGTGGTCCACCTCGGCCGCGCTCACCGCGAACTTCCGCTGGAGCTCGGCGACGATCGGGCGGACGACGGAGCGCTTCTCCTTCAGCGAGTGGACGTCGCCGAGGAGGAGGTCGAAGGACAGAGTCCCCACGTACATGTGTGTCCGGGTTGCCCGCCGGTACGGGATCGATGGTCCTGCCTTCGATACGGGCAGGGACATCAAGAACGGTACCGCGATCCGGCCGGTGGCTCGACGGGGTTTCCCGTCCGCCCCCGCGCCGGGGCCGCGGCCCGGGGCCGCACGGAGCAGGGGCGCACCCCCATGACGGCGGTGCGCCCCTGGCGCGCCGCACCGGCCGACGGGAACCAGGTCCCGTCGGCCGGTGCGGTGATGCCGTGGGGTGTTACACCCGCGGCTTCTCGCGCATCTCGTACGTCGCGATGACGTCGTCGATCTTGATGTCGTTGAAGTTTCCGAGGTTGATACCGCCCTCGAAGCCTTCGCGGATCTCGGTGACGTCGTCCTTGAAGCGGCGCAGGCCCTCGATGTTGAGGTTCTCCGCGATGACCTTGCCGTCGCGCAGGAGCCGGGCCTTGGTGTTGCGCTTGACCTCGCCGGAGCGGATGAGGACACCCGCGATGTTGCCCAGCTTGGAGGAGCGGAAGACCTCGCGGATCTCCGCCGTGCCCAGCTGGACCTCTTCGTACTCCGGCTTGAGCATGCCCTTGAGGGCCGCCTCGATCTCCTCGATCGCCTGGTAGATGACCGAGTAGTACCGGACGTCCACGCCTTCGCGCTCGGCCATCTGCTGCGCACGGCCGACCGCGCGCACGTTGAAGCCGATCACGATGGCGTCGGAGCCCATCGCCAGGTCGATGTCGGACTCCGTGACCGCACCGACGCCGCGGTGCAGGACGCGGATGTCGACCTCTTCGCCGACGTCCAGCTGGAGCAGGGAGGACTCCAGGGCCTCGACCGATCCGGACGCGTCGCCCTTGATGATCAGGTTCAGCTGCTGGACCTCGCCGGCCTTGAGCACCTTGTCCAGGTCCTCCAGGGACACGCGGCGCGTGCGCTTGGCGAACGCGGCGTTGCGCTCGCGGGCGGCGCGCTTCTCCGCGATCTGGCGGGCCGTACGGTCCTCCTCGACCACGATGAAGTTGTCGCCCGCACCCGGGACGTTGGTCAGGCCGAGGACCTGGACCGGCGTCGAGGGACCGGCCTCGGCGACGTTGTTGCCGTTGTCGTCGAGCATGGCGCGCACGCGGCCGTAGGCGTCGCCCACCACCATCGTGTCGCCGACCCGCAGGGTGCCTCGCTGGACGAGGACCGTCGCCACGGCACCGCGGCCGCGGTCGAGACGGGACTCGATCGAGATGCCCTGCGCGTCCTGGTCCGGGTTGGCCCGCAGGTCGAGCGAGGCGTCGGCGGTCAGGATGACCGCTTCCAGCAGGGAGTCGATGTGCAGACCCTGCTTGGCGGAGATGTCGACGAACATGGTGTCGCCGCCGTACTCCTCGGCCACCAGGCCGTACTCGGTCAGCTGACCGCGCACCTTGGTCGGGTCCGCGCCCTCGACGTCGATCTTGTTGACCGCGACGACGATCGGGACGTCGGCCGCCTTGGCGTGGTTGAGCGCCTCGACCGTCTGCGGCATGACGCCGTCGTTGGCCGCGACGACCAGGATCGCGATGTCGGTCGACTTCGCACCACGGGCACGCATGGCGGTGAACGCCTCGTGACCCGGGGTGTCGATGAAGGTGATCGCGCGGTCCTCGCCGTTGACCTCGGTCGCGACCTGGTAGGCACCGATGTGCTGGGTGATGCCGCCGGCCTCGCCCGCGATGACGTTCGTCTTGCGGATGGCGTCGAGCAGCCGGGTCTTGCCGTGGTCGACGTGACCCATGACGGTGACGACCGGCGGACGGACGACCAGGTCCTCCTCGGTGCCCTCGTCCTCGCCGAACTCCAGGTCGAAGGACTCGAGCAGCTCGCGGTCCTCCTCCTCGGGGCTGACGATCTGAACGGTGTAGTTCATCTCGCCGGCGAGGAGCTGCAGCGTCTCGTCCGAGACGGACTGCGTGGCCGTGACCATCTCGCCCAGGTTCATCATGACCGCGACGAGCGACGCCGGGTTGGCGTTGATCTTCTCGGCGAAGTCGGTGAGCGACGCACCGCGCGACAGGCGAATGGACTCGCCGTTGCCGCGAGGCAGCATCACGCCGCCGACCGACGGGGCCTGCATGGCCTCGTACTCCTGGCGCCGCTGCCGCTTCGACTTGCGGCCACGACGCGCCGGACCGCCGGGACGGCCGAAGGCACCCTGTGTGCCACCGCGGCCACCGGGACCGCCGGGACGGCCGCCGAAGCCGGGACGGCCACCGCCGCCGCCGCCGAAGCCGCCGCCACCACCGGGGCCACCGCCACCGGGACGACCGGCGAAGCCGCCGCCGCCACCGGGACGACCGCCGCCGCCACCGCCGGGACGGCCGGCGAAGCCGCCGCCACCGGGACGGCCGGCGCCGCCGGGACGACCCGCACCGCCCGGACCGCGGCCGCCGGGGCCACCGCCGGGACGCGGGCCGGCAGCGGGACGCTGCGGCATCATGCCGGGGTTGGGACGCGGGCCGCCGGGACGGGGACCGCCGGGACCGCCCTGCGGACGCGGCATCGCGCCCGGGGTCGGACGCGGACCGCCCGGGGACTGCGGACGCGGACCGCCGCCCTGGGCGCCGGGCGCCTGCGGACGGGGGCCGCCGCCGGGAGCACCGGGGCCGCCGGGACGCTGGCCCTGTGGCCGGGGCGCCTGCGGGCGCGCCATGCCGGTGGAGCCACCGGAGGTGAAGGGGTTGTTGCCCGGACGCGGACCGGCCGGACGGGCACCGGGGCGTGCGCCCTGGCCGCCGGGGCGCGGGGCGCCCTGGCCGGGACGGGCCTGGCCCTGCCCGGCACCGCCGGGACGGCCGCCACCGGGCTTGGGAGCACCGGGACGCGCGCCACCGGGGCGCGGGCCCTGCGCGGCGGCCGGGGACGGCGCCGGAGCCGACGGCGGAGCGGTGAACTCCGGAGCGGCGGGCGCGGCCGGGGCCGGACGCGGGGCGGGCTTGGGACCCGGCACCGGACGCGGGCCGGGGGCCGGCGCGGGGGCCGAGGGGGCCGCGGGCGTCTGCGCCGCGGCGGGCTTGGGCGCGGCCGGCGGCCTGGGGGCGGCCGGGCGCTCTCCCGCGGGCCTGGCGCCCTGGGAGGTGCCCCCTGCCGGCGCCGGCGAGGGCGCCGCGGGCCTGGGGGCGGCCTTCTTCGGGGCACCCGGCTTGGCGGACCTGCCGCCGCCGCTGCCCTGCTGGAAGGCGTCGGTCAGTTTGCGTACTACGGGCGCCTCGATCGTCGAGGATGCCGATCGGACGAATTCACCGAGTTCCTGGAGCTTGGCCATGACGACCTTGCTCTCCACACCGAACTCCTTGGCGAGTTCGTATACCCGGACCTTAGCCACTTCGCTCCTTTGAGGTCCGGGTTGCGGCCGGACCGTCGCTAGTTCATGGGCGTACTCATCGCGTACTCATCGAGTGCTCATCGCAATCTCGACCTGCTTTCGACTCGCGAGGTACCAGGCCGCACGGCGGGTTCCGTGCGACTCGTCTTCCTACCGTGTTGCCTGCTCGGCAACTGTTGTCCGCTCGACGTGGTGGCGCAACGCCTTTGTGTCGAGCGCTCCCGGGGCACGCAACGCCCGCGTGAACGCCCGGCGGCGTACCGCCTGGTCGAGACAGACCGGGGCGGGGTGTACGTACGCACCCCGGCCGGGCAGCGTACCGCGAGGATCGGGGACGCACTCGTCCTCGATCGCCACGATGCGCAGCAGATCCGTCTTGGCCGCTCGCTCCCGGCACCCCACACAGGTGCGTTCAGGGCATACTCGGGCCTGCGTCCGGCCAGACACCGCTAAGTCTACCTCCCCGCACGCACCTCACCCCTCGGGGGGAGGATTCGAACGGTTGTTGTCGTGATCCCAGCGCTGTGCGGCCTGGATCTATTCCCCGGCGGTCTGTTCCCCGGCCTGCTCGGTGTCCGGGCGGATGTCGATGCGCCAGCCGGTGAGGCGGGCGGCCAGCCGGGCGTTCTGCCCCTCCTTGCCGATCGCCAGGGACAGCTGGTAGTCCGGCACGGTCACCCGGGCGGAGCGGGCCGCCAGGTCGACGACCTCCACCTTGGAGACCCGGGCCGGGGAGAGCGCGTTCGCCACCATCTCGGCCGGGTCGTCCGACCAGTCGACGATGTCGATCTTCTCGCCGTTCAGCTCGCCCATCACATTGCGCACCCGGCCGCCCATGGGGCCGATGCAGGCGCCCTTGGCGTTCAGACCCGAACGGGTGGACCGCACCGCGATCTTCGTACGGTGGCCGGCCTCGCGGGCGATCGCCGAGATCTCGACCGAGCCGTCCGCGATCTCGGGCACCTCCAGGGCGAAGAGCTTCTTCACCAGATTGGGATGCGTGCGCGAGAGGGTGACGGACGGACCGCGCACGCCCTTGGCCACCCGGACGACGTACGAGCGCAGCCGCATGCCGTGCGGGTACGTCTCGCCGGGCACCTGCTCCTGCACCGGCAGGATGGCCTCCAGCTTGCCGATGTCCACGAGCACGTTCTTCGGGTCGCGGCCCTGCTGGACGACGCCGGTGACGATGTCGCCCTCGCGGCCGGCGTACTCGCCGAGCGTCGCGTCGTCCTCGGCGTCGCGCAGCCGCTGGAGGATGACCTGCTTCGCGGTGGTGGCGGCGATCCGGCCGAAGCCGGACGGGGTGTCGTCGAACTCGCGCGCCCGCTGGCCCTCTTCGAGGTCCTCCGGGTCCTCCTTCGCCCACACGGTCACATGCCCGGTCTCCCGGTTGAGCTCCACGCGCGCGTGGCGGCGGCTTCCCTCGGTGCGGTGGTAGGCGATGAGGAGGGCCGACTCGATCGCCTCGACCAGCAGGTCGAAGGAGATCTCCTTCTCCCGCACCAAGCCCCGCAGGGCGCTCATGTCGATGTCCACGGCTACGCCTCCTCCTCTTCCTTCATGTCCTTCTCGGTCCTGCTGTCCGTGCTGCCCGCGCTGCCCGCGCTGTCGCTGCCGCCGGTGCTGTCCTTGCGGTTGAACTCGACCTGCACGCGGGCCCTGGCCACGTCGGCCAGGGCGACCCGGCGGGCCGTGGGCCTGCGGCCCTTGACTCCGGGCACTTCGAGGTCGAGTCCTTCGTCGTCGACGGCGACGATCCGGGCCACCAGCTCACCGCCCTCGGCCAGCTGGAACTTCACCAGCCGGCCCGTGGCGCGCACATAGTGCCGGGGCTGGGTGAGGAGGCGCTCCGCGCCCGGGGTGCCGACCTCGAGGGTGTACTCCCCCTCGCCCATCGCGTCGCTCTCGTCGAGCTTCGCCGAGAGCGCGCGGCTCACATCGGCGATCGCGTCCAGGTCGGCACCGGTCTCGGAGTCGACGACGACGCGCAGCACCCGCTTGCGTCCCACGGAGTCCACGGCGATCTCTTCGAGATCCAGCCCCTGGGAGGTGACGAGCGGTTCCAGCAGCTCCCGCAGCCTCTCGCTCTGGGTGGTGCTCATCCGGGTGACTCCTCGGCCGCGTGTGCTGTTGTGGGACGGTTCGCGTGTCTGGTCAAAGGGTATCCGGTCCCAAGGGGTGTTGCCGTCCACCTGGGCGAGGGTGGTGGCGCTGAGCCGCGCCCGGGACGCGCGCGGGTACGGTGATCACGGGCAGGGCCGGTCCGCGGCCTGGCCGCCTGTCCGCCCTTTCCCGCCTTTCCCGCTTCGTACGTACGCACCCGAGGACGTCTGCCGTGCCGTTCCCCTCACCCTCGCAGGCCCCCTCGGGCCCGCGCAGAAGGAGCCTGCTCGCCTCGGCGGCGGGGGCCGCCCTGCTCGCGGGCTGCTCCGCCGGAGGCGACTCCTCCGGTGACAGCGGCGGCGGTCCGTCGCTCGCCGACCGGGTGCGCGCGGGCGCGGCCCGGGACAGCGAGGACCTGGCGCGGCGCTACGACGCCGTGCTCGCCGCGCATCCGGCGCTGGCCGGGCGGCTGGCGCCGCTGCGGGCCGAAGTGGCGCGCCACGCCGCCGCGTTCGGCGGCGCGGGAGCGTCCGCGGCGGCGCCAGCCCCCTCCTCGACGGCGACGGCAGGATCCGGCGACGGCGCGACCCGGCCCGCGTCACCGGCCGCGACGGACGCGGTCCGGGCAGCGGTGGGCGGGGGCGGCGCGGCGGGTACGGCGGGGCCTTCCGGTTCCGCGGGTGCGCCCGCCTCCGGTGGTGCGGCGGCGTCCGGCGGTGCGGCGGCCTCCGCTTCGGCGGGGGTCCCGGCCCGTCCCGGGGACGCGCTCGCCTCGCTCGCCGCGGCGGAGCGCTCGCTCGCCGACCGCCGGACGGACGCGCTGCTCCGGGTGCCCGGCGAGCTGGCGCGGCTGCTGGCCTCGGTGGCGGCGGCCGGGGCGGCGCACGCGTACCTGCTGACCGAGGGGGGCCAGTGAGCAAGGCGACCGAGCAGGAACTGCGGGCGCTCCAGGCGGCGCTGGCCGCGGAGCACGCCGCCGTGTACGGGTACGGCGTGGTGGGCGGCCGGGTCGGCAAGGACCGGCGGGCGGCGGCGCGGGCGGCGTACGACGCCCATCGGGCGCGCCGGGACTCGCTGGTGCGCGAGGTCCGCGACCTGGGCGGGCAGCCGGTGGCCGCGGCGGCCGCCTACGCGCTGCCGTTCCCGGTGCCCGACGCGGCCACCGCGCTGCGCTTCGCGGCCGAGCTGGAGGACCGGGTGGCCGGGGTCTACGCCGATGCCGTGCGGGCCGCCACCGGGCAGCGGCGGCGGGAGGCGGCGGGTGCGCTGCGCGAGGCGGCGGTCCGGGCGGTGGGCTGGCGCGGGGGGAGCGTAGCCTTCCCTGGTCTCGCCGAACGCGCCGGTGCCGACGGTACGTCGGCGACACCGCCTCCGGCAGCGACGCCGTAGCGCGGCGAGCGGCGGACGGCCGCGTCCGCCCGGGGTACGCGGTGCACGAGGTGCACGAGGTGCGTGAGCGGGGCGACCCCGTCCGGCCCCGGCACCCGGGCGTCCAGGTCTCCAGGAAGGGAACACTCGCGCATGGCTTTCGAACCGCCTCGGCGTCTGGTCCGGGCGCTCGGTGAGACGTCGCCGGACGGTGACGACTGGCTGGAGCGGCTGCCCGTACTGGCCGAGCGGGCCGCCGCTCTACGCGGGTCGACCGTCGAGCGGGTGCAGGTGCCCGGCGGCCGCAGCAGCCTGGTCGTGCTGGTGCGGCTGGCGGACGGGACGCCCGCCGTGCTGAAACTGGCTCCGCCCCGGGCCCGGCCCGGCGCCGAGCGGGCCGCGCTCGCGCACTGGGACGGCCGGGGCGCGGTGCGGCTGCTGGAACCGGCGGAGTCGGCCGGGGCGGACGAGGAGGCCGGTGTGCTGCTGCTGGAGCGGCTGCACCCGGATGTGTCGGTGCGGTCGCTGCCGGAGGCGCGGGCGCTGCTGGAGGCGGCGGGCACGCTGCGGCGGCTGTGGGTGGAGCCGCCGCCGGGGCACCCCTTCGAGACGGTCGCCGAGCGGACCGGGCGGCAGGCGGACGCGATGCGGGCGAGCGCGGAGCGCGACCCGGACGTGGCGCCGCTGGTCGAGAGCGCGCTCACGGCCCGTACGGAGCTGCTGGCCGCGCCGCCCGGACCGCGGCTGCTGCACGGCACGTTCCGGCAGAGCAAGGTGCTCGCCGGGGACCGGGTGCCGTGGCTGGCCGTGGGGCCCGACCCGGTGGTCGGCGAGCCCGCCTTCGACCTCGCGCGCCTCGTCCGCGACCGGGTGGAGGACCTGATCGCCTCCCCGTCCGGGCCGGCCATCACCCGGCGCCGGATCAAACGCCTGGCGGAGTCCCTGGAGGTGGACCGCGAGCGGCTCACCGGCTGGACCTTGTTCCGCGCCGTGGAGTCCGGCGTCCGGGCCCGCCGCGTCGGCCGCCCCCGGGACGCCGAACTCCTGCTGGAATTCGCCGGCTGGCTCTGACCCCCGGGCACCGCGCCCGTCCTCGGTCACGGGACGAGGGCCCGGCGCCGCCGATTCCGGCCCGGTGGAGCCGGGAGCGGTACGAGCCCCGGCCCGAGTGCCGGGGGCCGGTTCGCGCGGGCGGCGCGACACACGCGCCCGGCAGCCCCTCCGGCCCGCCGGGACGGGAGACGATGCCCGGCGAGGGTGCGGCAGCGGCCGGCTGCGCGGGAAGGGCGGGCGATGGACGGCGGACGGGACGACGGCCGGGGACAGGACGGGTCCGGCGGCGCGGAGACGGCGGGGCAGCCGAACCTTGTCGCGCCCTCGGACGTTCCGGCGCTGTCCGCGCGGTTCTGGGTTCTGGTGGTGGCCACGGGTGTGCTCGCGGGCTTCGCGGGCGCCGTGCTGATGGTGGTGCTGCATGCGGCGGCCCACCTCACGTACTCCTACCGTTCGGGGAGTTTCCTGACCGCGGTCGAGGAGGCCGGCGCGCTGCGTCGTGTGGTGGCGCCGGCCGCCGCGGGGGCGGTGGCCGGGATCGGCTGGTGGCTCCTGCGGTGGTGGACGGGCCCCGGCGGCTCGGAGGTGAGTACGGCGCTGTGGCGGGACGAGGGGCGGCTGCCGCTGCGGCGGAGTCTGGGCACCGCGGTCCTGTCCGTGGTGACCGTCGGCATGGGTGCCTCGCTGGGGCGCGAGGGGGCGCCGCGGCTGGCCGGTGCGGCGCTGGCCTCCCGGCTGTCCGACTGGGCCCGTCTGGACGTCGCGCACCGCCGGCTGCTCGCCGCCTGCGGCGCCGGGGCCGGCATGGCGTGTGTGTACGACGTCCCGCTGGGCGGGGCGCTGCTGACGCTGGAGGTGATGCTCGGTGTCCTGTCGCTGCGCCTGGCCCTGCCCGCCCTGGCCACCTGCGGTATCGCCACCGCGGTCTCCTGGACGGTCCTGCCCGCCGGGCCCACCTACCGGCTGCCCGAGGTGAGGCTGTCCACGTCCCTGACCGTGTTCGCCGTGCTGATCGGGCCGCTCGCCGGACTGGTCGCGG
Organism: Streptomyces sp. SAT1; assembly: GCF_001654495.1. Lineage (GTDB taxonomy): Bacteria > Actinomycetota > Actinomycetes > Streptomycetales > Streptomycetaceae > Streptomyces > Streptomyces andamanensis. The sequence goes on along the minus strand of NZ_CP015849.1, from coordinate 5,372,795 downwards.
TCGGCTGGGTGCGGATGATCCGGATCGCGCACGAACACCGGCCCGCCGGGTGGGGACCGCTCATCGCGCCGCTGCTGGTCTTCACCGTGGTCGGGGTGCTGGCCGTGCCCTATCCCGAACTGCTCGGCAACGGCAAGGACATCGTCCAGCTCACGCTCTCGGCGCAGGTCGCCGCGCCCCTTCTCGTGGCCCTGCTCCTCCTCAAACCGCTCGCCACGGCCGGGAGCCTGGGCAGTGGCGCCAGCGGCGGACTGTTCACCCCCACCATCGCCACCGGTGCCCTGCTCGGCTCCCTGGCGGGGCAGGGCTGGGCACACGCATGGCCCGCCCCGGCGGCCGGTTTCGCCCTCATCGGCGCCGCCGCTGTCCTCGCCGCCGCCATGCAGGCTCCGGTCGCCGCCGTCGTCCTGATGCTGGAACTCACCCGCACCGTCGACGCCCTGATGGTCCCCCTGCTCTTCGCCGTCACCGGCGCGATGCTCGTCTCCCGCCGGCTCGACACCCCGTCCATCTACTCCGTACGCCTGCCCGCCCAATGACAGCCCGATGGCAGCCCGATGACACCCGCCGCACACCGCTTCGGGCGCGGCCGCCGCCACCACGTCCACGGCCCGCGCCCCGGGGACGGGGCAGGGGCCGTGCGCGGGTCAGGCGGTGAGGCGGGCGAGGGCCTCGTCGACGGTCAGTTCCTCGCGTTCGCCGGTGCGGCGGTCCTTCAGCTCTACGACGCCCTCGGCGGAGCGGCGGCCGGCGACGAGGATCTTGGGGACACCGATCAGTTCCGCGTCGGTGAACTTGACGCCCGGGGAGACCCCGGCGCGGTCGTCCACGAGGACGCGCAGTCCGGCGGCGGCCAGCTTGGCGGAGACGTCCAGGGCCAGGTCGATCTGGAGAGCCTTGCCCGCGGCGACCACGTGCACATCGGCCGGGGCCACCTCGGCGGGCCAGACCAGGCCGTGCTCGTCGGCGTGCTGCTCGGCGAGGGCGGCGACGGCGCGGGAGACGCCGATGCCGTAGGAGCCCATGGTGACGCGGACCGGCTTGCCGTTCTGGCCGAGGACGTCGAGCTTGAGGGCGTCGGTGTACTTGCGGCCGAGCTGGAAGATGTGGCCGATCTCGATGGCGCGGTCCAGCTTCAGGCCGGTGCCGCACCGGGGGCAGGGGTCGCCCTCCTGCACGACGACCACGTCGACGTAGGCGTCGACCTCGAAGTCACGGCCCGCGACGACGTTCTTCGCGTGCGTGTGCTCCTTGTTGGCGCCGGTGATCCAGGCGGTGCCGGGGGCCACGCGCGGGTCGGCGATGTAGGTGGTCTTCTCGCCCAGGCCCTGCGGGCCGACATAGCCGCGCACCAGGTCGGGACGGCCGGTGAAGTCCTCGGCGGTGACCAGTTCGACGGCGGCCGGGGCGAAGTGCGCCTCGACCTTGCCGAGGTCGACCTCGCGGTCCCCGGGCACGCCGACGGCGACGATCTCGCCGTCCACCTTGACCAGCAGGTTCTTCAGGGTGGCGGAGGCGGGGACGCCGAGGGAGGCGGCCAGCGTCTCGATGGTGGGGGTGTCCGGGGTGGGGATCTCCTCCAGCGCGGGCACACCGGAGCCGTCCACCGGCTTCAGCTCGTACGTGATCGCCTCGGTGTTGGCGGCGAAGTCGCAGTTCGGGCAGTCGGCGAAGGTGTCCTCGCCGGCCTCGGCCGGGGCGAGGAACTCCTCGGACCGGGAGCCGCCCATGGCGCCCGCGGTGGCCGCGCAGATGCGGTAGTCCAGGCCGAGGCGCTCGAAGATGCGCTGGTAGGCCTGGCGGTGCAGGGCGTAGGACTCGGCGAGGCCCTCGTCGGCCGTGTCGAAGGAGTAGGAGTCCTTCATCAGGAACTCGCGCCCGCGCAGGATGCCCGCGCGCGGCCGGGCCTCGTCGCGGTACTTGCTCTGGATCTGGTAGAGGATGACCGGCAGGTCCTTGTAGGAGGACGCCTGGTCCTTCACCAGCAGGGTGAAGATCTCCTCGTGGGTGGGGCCGAGCAGATAGTCGCCGCCCCGGCGGTCCTGGAGGCGGAACAGCTCGGCGCCGTACTCGTCCCAGCGGCCGGTCGCCTCGTACGGCTCCCTCGGCAGCAGCGCGGGCAGCAGCACCTCCTGGGCGCCGATGGCGTCCATCTCCTCACGGACGATCCGCTCGACGTTCGCGAGGACCTTCTTGCCCAGCGGCAGCCAGCTCCAGACGCCCGCGGCGGTGCGGCGGACGTAGCCGGCGCGGACCAGCAGCTTGTGGCTGAGGACCTCGGCGTCGGCCGGGTCGTCGCGCAGCGTCTTGGCCATCAACTGGGACATGCGCTGGACCGGTGCGTTCGCCATCGTTCTCGTACTCCTGCCGGATATCGGTGATGGCTAGGAGGTTAGCCGGGCGGACGGCGGCGGTGGAAATCGGTCAGCGGCCCTGGGGGGTGCGGCGGCGCAGCGGAAGCGGGGCGCCCATCACGGCGTACGGCCGCGGCGCGCTGGGGAAGAGGACCTGGCGGGCCAGGTCGGTGTAGCCGAGGGAGTGGTAGAGGCCGCGGGCCGGGCTGTCGGTGTCGATGGCGGAGAGGATGGAGCGGGGCTCGGCGGCGGTGTCGGTGACGGCGGTGATCAGGGCGCGGCCGACGCCCCGGTTCTGGTGGGCCGGGTGGACGTGCAGTTCGGTGATGACGAAGGAGCCGTCCAGCCAGTCCTCGTGCCCGCGGGCGCGCAGATACGGTTCGACGACGGTGGACCACCAGTGGGTGCGGTCGTTGGGCATGCCGTAGACGAATCCGGCGAGCCGGCCGTCCGCGGTGGTGGCGCCCAGTGCGCGGGCCCCCGGGCAGGTCATGTGGCGCAGCACGATCTGGCGGCGTACGGCGACCTCCTCGGCGCCGAGTCCGAAGGCGACGGCCTGGACGGCGAGCGCCTCGTCGACACGGGCCGCCAGATCGAGGGGGCCGATCACGATGTCATCTCGGCGGCCGGGGCCGGGGCCGTGACCGGGAATGTGCGCCATGCCGGGGAGACTACCCGGCCGCCGTCCGCCGCCGGAGCCGCGCGGGCGGCTGGGCGGACGGACGGACGGCCGGGCGGACGGACGGGCTCAGAAGAGCACGCTGGTGAACGCGCCGACCTCCTGGAAGCCGACGCGCCGGTAGGTGCGCCGGGCCGGGGCGTTGAAGTCGTTGACGTAGAGGCTCACCACGGGGGCGACGTCCGCCAGCGCGTAGCGCAGCACCGCGGCCATGCCGGGGGCGGCCAGGCCCCGGCCGCGGTACTCGGGGGCGACCCAGACGCCCTGGATCTGGCAGGCCCGGTCGGTGGCGGCGCCGATCTCGGCCTTGAACATGACCTTGCCGTGCTCGTCGAGGCGGGCGAAGGAGCGGCCCGAGCCGACGAGTTCGGCGACCCTGGCCTGGTAGAGGAGTCCGCCGTCGCCGGCCAGCGGGGAGACGCCGACCTCCTCGGTGAACATCGCCACGCAGGCCGGCATGATCGTCTCCATCTCGTCCTTGCGGACGCGGCGGACGTAGGGGTCGGCGGCGATGTCGTCCGGCATCCGGTCGGTGATCATGAGGGGCTGGCGGGCGCGGACCTCGCGGGCCGGGCCCCAGCTCGGTTCGAGGAGCCGCCACAGCTCGGTGGTGGGCTCGCTGGGGCCGACGATGGAGGAGCAGCGGCGGCCGGCCCGCCGGGCGCGGTCGGCGAAGGCGCGCACGGCGCGCGGGGTGGCGCAGATCGGGACCAGGTTGGCGCCCGCGTAACACAGGGACGTGAGCATGCCGTCCTCGTACCAGCCCCACATCTCGCCGCCGAGCCGCCACGGGTCGAGGCCCGCGATCCGCACCCGGGAGGTCACGAAGGCGTTCGCGACCGGCTCGCGGTCGAGGACGGCGAGCGCCGCGTCCAGGTCGCTCGGTTCGAGCACCCGTGAGGTGGTCTGGGTCAACACGTACGGGGCCTCACGCTGGGGTTCCGCTGATCTCCGCACTGTACCTGCCGAATCCTGGCGGCGCCGCCCTCCCGGAAGGGCCGGGCACCGGGCTGTCCGATGTGTGGCAGTGTGGGCGGTTATGGGTACCCCTCATGTCGAGCCGGGTTCGGAAAGCGGTGATCACGGTGGCACCACCTCGGACGGCGGTCCGGAGCGGCGAGGGCGAGGGGCTGAGGCCATGAACACGGCGGACGTCGCCCTGGAGGACTTCGCGCGCGCGGTCCTGCACGACCTGGGCACCGGCGTCTTCACCATCGACGCCGCGGGGTGCATCACGTCGGTCAACCCGTGGGCGGAGCGGCTGCTGGGCCGCTCGGAGGCGGAACTGCTCGGCCGGGACGCGCACGACGTGCTGCACCGCCGCGCCGACGGCACCGAGATGCCGCGCGGCGAGTGCCGGATGCAGACGCCGCTGGAGGGCGCCCGGCCCGTCGAGGAGGGCTGCGAGGAGTACTTCCTGCGGGCCGACGGCTCGGTCCTGCCGATCATCTGGACCACCACGTCACTGCTGGTGGCGGGCCGCCCCGCGGGTCTTGTGGTGTGCTTCGACGACTTCGGCGCGCACCGGGCGGCCGAGGAGCGGATGGCCGCGCACGCCGCCGCGCTGGAGGCGCTGACCGCCCGGCTGAACCTGCTGGCGGACGTCTCCTCGGTGCTGATGTCCGCTCTGGAGGCGTCCGGGCGGATGCGCCGGCTGCTGCAACTGCTGGTGCCGGAACTGGGCGACTGGGCGGAGGTGGCGCTGTGCTCGGAGCGGTCCGGGCTGCTGGAGCGGGTCGCCGTGCGGTGCCCGGCGCATCCGCGGCGGGCGCGGCGGCTGGAGGGCGCGCTGCCGCCGCTGCCGGTGGACGCGCGGGCGGCGGTGGAGCGGGTGATGAGCGCCGACGAGCCGGTGCTGCTGACCGCCGCCGAACTGCGGGACCCGGGCTCCCCGCTGGCCGCGCTCGCCGTGACGCACGGAAGGCTCTTCGAGCGGCTGGGCGGCCACACGGCCGTCGTGATGCCGCTGTCCGCGCGCCGCAACCACTACGGGATGCTGACGGTGGGCCGCTCCGGTGACTCGCCCGCGCCCACCGCGGCGGAGGTGCGGCTGCTCGCCGACATCGCCCGCCGGCTGGGTCTGGTGCTGGACAACGCCCGGCTCTACCAGGAGCAGCGCAGCGTCTCGGAGACCATGCAGCGCCAGTTGCTCGCCCCGCTCCCCCAGGTGGACCACCTGCGGATGGCCGCGCGCTATCTGCCGGCGCAGAGCGCGATGGAGGTCGGCGGCGACTGGTACGACGCCTTCCTGCTCACCGACGGGGTGATGGCCCTGGTGATCGGGGACGTGGTCGGTCACGACCTCCAGGCCGCCGCGCACATGGCCGAGGTCCGCAACATGCTGCGCGCGCTGGCCTGGGACCATCAGAAGCCGCCCAGTCTGATCATGTGCCGGCTGGACGAGGCGGTCACCAACACCAGTGACGCGCCGATGGCCACGCTGATCTTCGCCCGGATAGAGGGGCCCGAGGGCGGGCCGTGGCGGCTGAACTGGGTCAACGCCGGGCATCCGCCGCCGCTGCTGATCACCCGGGACGGCGAGGCGCGGTTCCTGACGGCGGGGCACGGCCCGCTGATCGGGATGAGCGCCGTCCTGCACCTGGGGCTGAACTGGCCCGACGCGTACGAGGAACTGCCGCCCGAGTCCCTGCTCCTGCTCTACACCGACGGTCTGGTGGAGAGCCGGGACCGGCCGATCGATCTGGGGATGGCCAAGCTCCGCCATCACGCGCAGGTCCTGGCCCGGAGGATGGCCGGGGAGACGGTGGACGACTTCTGCGACGCGCTGCTGGACCGGATCAGGCCCAGCGGCGACGACGCCGCGCTGCTCGCGCTGCATCTGCCGCCGCGCGGTGCGGGAGCCCCGGGCGACCGGGACCCGGCGCCTCCCCCGCAGTCGCCGTACAGCAGTCCGGCGGCGCCGAACCGGGCCGCGCCCGGGTCCCTCCAGGAGGACTCACCGGTGGCGGACCCGACGAGCTGGCTGCGCGAGGAGTGAGCCACTGCGCGGAGTGAGCCACTGCGGGATGTGAGGCCCTACGAGGTGTGCGGCGCCGCGGGGCGCGAGGCCCCGCGCGGTGGGGGATCCGGCGGGGCGTGCGGCCCGGCGGCGTGCCGGGCCGGGTGTCGTCGGCGGCGGGTCAGCCCGCGACGGAGATCTCGGGTTCGCCGGAGGCCACGCCGTCGGCCTCCATCTGCTCGGCCAGCTTCATGGCCTCCTCGATCAGGGTCTCCACGATCTTCGACTCGGGCACCGTCTTGATGACCTCGCCCTTCACAAAGATCTGCCCCTTCCCATTGCCCGACGCCACACCCAGATCCGCCTCACGCGCCTCACCCGGACCATTGACGACACAGCCCATCACCGCGACCCGCAACGGCACCTCCATGCCCGTCAGACCCGCCGTGACCTCCTCCGCCAGCTTGTACACATCCACCTGCGCCCGCCCGCACGACGGACACGACACGATCTCCAGACCCCGCTGCTTCAGATTCAGCGACTCCAGGATCTGGATACCGACCTTGACCTCCTCGGCCGGCGGCGCCGACAGCGACACCCGGATCGTGTCCCCGATCCCCTGCGACAGCAGCGCACCGAACGCCACCGCCGACTTGACCGTCCCCTGGAACGCCGGACCCGCCTCCGTCACCCCCAGATGCAGCGGATAGTCGCACTGCTGCGCCAACTGCCGGTACGCCTCGATCATCACGACCGGATCGTTGTGCTTCACCGAGATCTTGATGTCCCGGAAACCATGCTCCTCGAACAGCGACGCCTCCCACAGCGCCGACTCCACCAGCGCCTCCGGCGTCGCCTTCCCGTACTTCTGCAGCAACCGCCGGTCCAAAGACCCCGCGTTCACCCCGATCCGGACCGGCGTGCCGTGGTCCTTCGCCGCCTTCGCGATCTCCCGCACCTGATCGTCGAACTTCTTGATGTTCCCCGGATTCACCCGCACCGCCGCACACCCCGCCTCGATCGCGGCGAACACATACTTCGGCTGGAAATGAATGTCCGCGATCACCGGGATCTGCGACTTCCGCGCGATCACCGCCAGCGCATCCGCGTCATCCTGCGTCGGACACGCCACCCGCACGATCTGGCACCCCGACGCCGTCAGCTCCGCGATCTGCTGCAACGTCGCACCGATGTCCGACGTACGCGTCGTCGTCATCGACTGCACCGACACCGGCGCGTCTCCGCCGACCGCCACGGACCCGACCTGGATCTGCCGGCTCCGGCGGCGCTCGGCGAGCTTGGTCGGAACGGACGGCATGCCGAGAGAAATCGCAGTCATCTGCTGTGCAACCCCAAGTCGTGGATCAAGGTCCGGCCCCGTTCAGCGGCGGGCTCCAGGCTTCGAGATTACGGCACCGCCCCGATCATCGGCACATCCCACCCGGCAAACCCACTCGATGGAAGGCGGCCGGACAGGGTGCCCGCCCGGCCGCCGCGAACAGCGGGTGCCTAGGTGATTTTGACGGGGTTAACGACGTCGGCGATCAGCACCAGGATCGTGAAGCAGATGAAGACGCTGGCCACCACGTAGGCGACCGGCATCAGCTTCGCCACGTCGAACGGGCCCGGGTCCGGGCGGCGCAGCACCCTGGCGAGGTTGCGGCGCAGCGACTCCCACAGGGCACCGGCGATATGGCCGCCGTCCAGCGGGAGCAGCGGGAGCATGTTGAAGAGGAACAGGGAGAGGTTGAAGCCGGCGACCAGCATCATGGCCATGGCCAGCTGCTGGGTGGGCGGGATGTCGAGGGTGAAGATGTCGCCGCCGACGCGGGCCGCGCCGACCACGCCCATCGGGGAGTCGGGCTGGCGGGGCGCGCCGTCGAAGGCCGCGTCCCACAGCGCGGGGATCTTGCCGGGCAGGCTCGCGATGGAGTCGACGGCCTCGCCGAGCCGGTCGCCCATCCAGGTCACGGACTCGCCGAAGTCCTGGCGGACGACGCCGGTGGCGGCGCTGAAGCCGAGGAAGCCCGCGGTGACGTACTTGCCCTGGACGATCTGGCCGTGGGAGTCCTTCTCGGCGACCTGGTTGCTGGCGATCTTCGCGTGCAGGGTGAGGTCCCGGCCGTCGCGGTGCACGACGATCGGCACGTCCTTGCCGGGCGTGGCGCGGATCAGGTCGGAGAGCCGGTCCCAGTCGTCGGTCTTCACGCCGTCGAAGGAGACGATCCGGTCACCGGCCTTCAGGCCCGCCGCCGCGGCCGGCGAGGGGGCGTCGGCCTTGGTGCAGGTGTCGCGGTTCTCGCTCTGCGCGATGACGCACTGCGAGACCGAGCTGACGGCGGTGGTCTGCTGCGAGATGCCGAAGCCCATCAGCACGACGAGGAACAGCGCGACCGCCAGGACGAGGTTCATGAAGGGGCCGGCGAACATGACGATGACCCGCTTCCACGGGGCGCGCGTGTAGAACATGCGCTTCTCGTCGCCGGGCTGAAGCTCCTCGAAGGCGGCCGAGCGGGCGTCCTCGATCATGCCGCGCCAGGGCGAGGTCGAGCGGGCGGTGACCCGGCCGTCGTCGCCCGGCGGGAACATGCCGATCATGCGGATGTAGCCGCCGAACGGGATGGCCTTGATGCCGTACTCCGTCTCGCCCTTCTTGCGCGAGAAGATCGTCGGTCCGAAGCCGACCATGTACTGCGGCACCCGGATGCCGAAGAGCTTGGCCGTGGACAGATGCCCCAGCTCGTGCCACGCGATGGAGACCAGCAGGCCGATCACGAAGACGACTATGCCGAGGATCATCATCAGGGACGTCATGCACGCGCCTCCGCGGTCGCCGATTGCGCTGTCAGTTCCCGGGCGCGGGAGCGGGCCCAGGTCTCCGCTTCGAGGACGTCCGGCACGGTCAGAGTAGTTCCCGTGGCGGGGGTGCCGTGTTCCTCGACCACCTGTGTCACGGTCTCCATGATCCCGTTGAACGGCAGCGCGCCGCGCAGGAACGCGTCGACGCACTCCTCGTTGGCCGCATTGAACACGGCCGGGGCGGTGCCCGCGAGCCGGCCGACGTGCCGGGCGAGGCCGACCGAGGGGAAGGCTTCGGTGTCGAGCGGGAAGAACTCCCAGGTGGAAGCCTTGCTCCAGTCGAAGGCGGGCGCCGCGTCGGGCACCCGTTCGGGCCAGCCGAGGCCGATGGCGATGGGCCCGCGCATGTCGGGGGGCGTCGCCTGGGCGAGCGTGGAGCCGTCGGTGAACTCGACCATCGAGTGGACGTACGACTGCGGGTGCACGACGACCTCGATGTGTTCGAAGGGGATGTCGTACAGCAGATGGGCCTCGATGACCTCCAGGCCCTTGTTGACGAGGGTGGCGGAGTTCACCGTGATCACCGGGCCCATCGCCCAGGTGGGGTGGGCGAGGGCGTCCTCGACGGTGACGTGGGCCAGGTCCTCCTTGGTGCGGCCGCGGAAGGGGCCGCCGGACGCGGTGACCACGAGCTTGCGCACCTCGGCCCTGGTGCCGGCCGCGAGGGCCTGGAAGAGGGCGGCGTGCTCGGAGTCCACCGGGATGATCTGCCCCGGCGCGGCGAGCGCCTTGACCAGCGGGCCGCCGACGATGAGCGACTCCTTGTTGGCGAGCGCGAGGGTGCGGCCCGCCTTCAGGGCGGCGAGGGTCGGGGCGAGGCCGATGGAGCCGGTGATGCCGTTGAGGACGGTGTGGCAGTCGGAGGCGGCGAGCTGGGTGGCCGCGTCGGGCCCGGCGAGGATCTCGGGAAGCGGTTCGCCACCGCCGTACTGCGCGGCCAGCGCCTCGCGCAGGGCCGGTACGACGTCCGCGCGGGCCACGGCCACGGTCCGCGCCCGCAGCCGGAACGCCTGCTCGGCGAGGAGACCGACCCGGCCGCCGTTGGCGGACAGGGCGGTGACCCGGAAGCGGTCCGGGTGGCGCAGCACGAGGTCGATGGCCTGGGTACCGATGGATCCGGTGGACCCGAGGACGACCACGTCCCTGGGTCCGTCGCCTGCGGGGTCGAAGACGAGATGCGGATCGGCGAGAGGGGCTGGACTGTCGCTCATCCCCCCATTGTGGCCGCAACGGCTCCGGCTCAGGACAGCGCGGTCCCGGACACGGCCGGGGGTGGCGGGGAGACGACCCCGGCGGGGTGGGACAGCTTGCGGTGGGCGGGCGGGGGGTGCGCCTCGGCGGGGCGGGGCGCGGCGGGGGCAGAGGGCGGGGTGGCGGGTCCGGTGGTTTCCCGGCGGAGTGGGGCGGAGTGGGGCGGGGCGGCGGAACAGATGGTCCTCCGCCGGGCGAGGCGTGGTCCCCCGCCGGGCGAGGCGCGGCGGGGGGTGCGCGGTCTCCCGGGGGACGCGGTGCCGGGGCGGCGGCCGGTGGTGCTAGCGGATCGGCCGGTGGACGTTCTCCCGTGTGCTCGGGCCGGGTTCCGGCTCCGCGATCCAGGGGCCGTCGTCCGAGGGGTCGACGATGCCCTGCTCCAGCCACTCGTAGACACCGCCGAGGACGCCCCTGACGACCGTGCGGTCGATGTCGTCGGTGTTGGTCCACAGCCGGTCGAAGAGTTCGCCGACGCGGACGCGGGACTGGCGGCAGAAGGCGTCGGCGAGCTGGTACGCCTCACGGCCGTGCTCGCCGCGGGTGCGCAGGAGTTCGGCGCGTACGCAGGCGGCGCTCATCGCGAACAGTTCGGCGCCGATGTCGACGACCCGGCCGAGGAAGCCCTGCCTGCTCTCCATCCGGCCCTGCCAGCGGGACATGGCGTAGAAGGTGGCGCGGGCGAGCTTGCGGGCGTGGCGTTCGACGTAGCGCAGATGGCCGGAGAGGTCGATGTGCCCGCGCGGATGGAACTCGGCGTACGAGCCCGGGAGTTGGCCGGGGCCCGCGACGAGCTTCGGCAGCCACCTGGCGTAGAAGACACCGGCGCGCCCGCCCGCGCGCGCCTTGTCCGGCAGGGATTTGGCGGGGTCGATGAGGTCGCCGGCGACCGCGAGGTGCGCGTCGACGGCCTCGCGTGCGATCAGCAGGTGCATGATCTCGGTGGAGCCCTCGAAGATGCGGTTGATGCGCAGGTCGCGCAGCATCTGCTCGGCGGGGACGGCGCGTTCGCCGCGGGCGGCGAGGGAGTCGGCCGTCTCGAAGCCGCGGCCGCCGCGGATCTGCACCAGTTCGTCGGCCATCCGCCAGGCCATCTCGGAGCCGTAGAGCTTGGCGAGGGCGGCCTCGATGCGGATGTCGTTGCGGTCCTCGTCGGCCATCTGGGAGGACAGTTCGAGGACGGCCTCCAGGGCGAAGGTGGTGGCGGCGATGAAGGAGATCTTGGAGCCGACCGCCTCGTGCAGCGCGACCGGCTTGCCCCACTGCTCGCGCACCCCCGACCACTCGCGGGCGATCTTCAGGCACCACTTGCCCGCGCCCACGCACATCGCGGGCAGGGAGAGCCGCCCGGTGTTGAGGGTGGTCAGGGCGATCTTCAGGCCCTGGCCCTCCTCGCCGATGCGGTGCGCGGCCGGGACGCGGACCCGGTGGAAGCGGGTGACGCCGTTCTCGATGCCGCGCAGGCCCATGAACGCGTTGCGGTGCTCGACCGTGACGCCCTCGGCGGCGGCCTCGACGACGAAGGCGGTGATGCCGCCCCGGTGGCCCTCGGACCTCGGCACCCGCGCCATGACGACGAGGAGGTCGGCGACGACCCCGTTGGTCGTCCACAGCTTCACGCCGTCCAGCACGTACGCGTCCCCGTCCGGCACGGCCGTGGTCGCCAGCCGGGCCGGGTCGGAGCCGACGTCCGGCTCGGTGAGCAGGAAGGCGGAGATGTCGGTGCGGGCGCAGCGCGGCAGGAAGGCGTCCTTCTGCTCCTGGGTGCCGAAGAGTTTCAGCGGCTGCGGTACGCCGATCGACTGATGCGCGGACAGCAGCGCGCCGAGCGCGGGGCTGGCGGAACCGGCCAGGGCGAGCGCCCGGTTGTAGTACACCTGGGTGAGGCCGAGGCCGCCGTACCTGGTGTCGATCTTCATGCCGAGGGCGCCCAGCTCCTTCAGCCCGGTGACGACCTCGTCGGGGATGCGCGCCTCGCGCTCGATGCGGGCGGAGTCGACCCGGGTCTCGCAGAACTCGCGGAGCCGGGCCAGGAACGCCTCGCCGCGCCGGACGTCGTCGTCGGCCGGGAGCGGGTGCGGGTGGACGAGGTCGAGCCGCAGGCGGCCGAGGAAGAGCTCCTTGGCGAAGCTGGGCTTGCGCCAGTGCTGCTCCCGGGCGGCCTCCGCCACCTGCCGGGCCTCGCGCTCGCTCACGGTGGGGCTGCTGGTCGCTGGTGCGGTCATGGGGCTCACCTCACCGCGAGGACGGACCTCGCGAACAGGGATCTCGGGGGCGTTCGCCACCGACCGGTACTCCTGGTTCGTATGTACCCGATGGCGGGCGGGGCCACCACCTCGTGCGGCTGTTCGCGGGGGTGGGCGGGCGGCGCGGCTGTTCGCGCGGGCGGGCGGGATGCCGGGCGTCCCGGTGCAGGACGGCGACGGCCGGAGCCCCCGCACAGTGGGCTCCGGCCGTCGCCGCCGGTGACCGGCCCGGACGGTGTGACCGGTCCGGCCGGTTCGATCTGTTCGACCGCTCCTGACAGGTCCTAGAGGGCCAGGCCCGTCAGGACGAGGACGCGCTCGTAGGTGTAGTCGTCCATGGCGTAGCGCACGCCCTCGCGGCCGACGCCGGACTGCTTGGCGCCGCCGTAGGGCATCTGGTCGGCGCGGTAGGACGGCACGTCGCCGACGACCACGCCGCCGACCTCAAGGGCCCGGTGGGCCCGGAAGGCGGTCTGCACGTCGTGGGTGAACACGCCTGCCTGGAGGCCGTACTTGGAGTCGTTGACCGCGGCGAACGCCTCGGCCTCGCCGTTCACCTTCTGCACGGTCAGGACCGGGCCGAAGACCTCCTCGCGGGCGAGGGTGGTGTCGGCGGGTACGCCGGTGAGCACGGTCGGCGCGTAGGAGGCGCCGTCGCGCTTGCCGCCGGTGAGCACGGTGGCGCCGGCGTCGGCGGCCTCCCGCACCCAGGACTCGACGCGGCGCGCGGCGTCCTCGCTGACCAGCGGGCCGACGTCCGTCTTCGGGTCGGACGGGTCACCGGTGACCTGGGCCTCGACGGCGGCGACGACCCGCGGCAGCAGCCGGTCGTAGACGGCGGCGTCGGCGATCACGCGCTGCACCGAGATGCAGGACTGGCCGCCCTGGTAGTTGGAGAAGGTGGCGATGCGGGTCGCCGCCCAGTCCAGGTCCTCGTCGCTCGCCCAGTCGGCGAGGACGACGGCCGCGCCGTTGCCGCCCAGCTCCAGGGTGCAGTGCTTGCGCGGCACCGAGTCCATGATCGCGTAGCCGACCTTCTCGGAGCCGGTGAAGGAGATGACCGGCAGCCGCTCGTCCTGGACCAGGGCGGGCATCCGGTCGTTGGAGACCGGCAGGACCGACCAGGAACCGGCGGGCAGCTCGGTCTCGGCCAGCAGCTCACCGAGGATCAGACCGGACAGCGGGGTGGCCGGGGCCGGCTTGAGGATGATCGGGACACCGGCGGCGATCGCGGGGGCGACCTTGTGGGCGCACAGGTTCAGCGGGAAGTTGAATGGCGCGATGCCGAGGACGACACCCTTGGGGAAGCGGCGGGTGAGCGCGAGGCGGCCCTGACCGCCGCCGTCGGTGTCCAGGCGCTGGGCCTCCCCGCCGTTGAACCGGCGGGCCTCCTCCGCGGCGAACCGGAACACCGACACCGCACGCCCGACCTCGCCGCGCGCCCACTTGACCGGCTTGCCGTTCTCGGCGGAGATCAGCTGCGCGATCTCCTCGGTGCGCTCGGTCAGCCGCTTGCCGACGTGGTCGAGCGCGGCGGCGCGTACGTGGGCCGGGGTGCCGGCGAACTCCTCCAGCACGGCGTGCGCGGCGGCCACGGCCTCCTCGACCTGGGCGTCGGTCGGCACGCTGACCTGCCCGACGGTCCGGCCGTCCCACGGGGAGGTGACGTCGAAGGTGTCCTCGCCGGTGGCCTGGCGGCCGGCGAGCCAGAAGGCGGTGGTGGATGTCATTGAACGAATCCCGGCCCTTCCGCGTAGGAGGTGAGTGGTGATGACTGCTTGCGACGACAACGGTAGGGCGGCACCGGCCCGGCGGCGCTTGTCCGGGGTGGAGCAGTGCGCGCGGGGCGTACGCCGGTTTGGCGCAGGTGGTGGGGTGGTGGGAGGTGGCGTGGGCTGGGGGGTGGTGGTGAGTCTGGGGGTGCGGGCTTGGGGCGGTGACGGGTGCGGGATGCGGGGCTCGGGAGCGGGCGCCGGGCGCGGGGTGCCGGGAGGGGCAGGGCGGGCGCCGGGTCAAGGGTCGGCACTCGGCGTCGGGCGCCGGGTCCGGGGCGGGGTCCTCGGACGGATGCCGCGCCGCGGGCAGGCGCCACGGGCGGGCAGGCGTACCGCGCCGACGAGGTGGCCGGGATTCGGGGCTCAGGCGTCGCGCCGAGGCCGGGACGGAGCCTCGGGACGGACGCTGCGCCACGGGCAGGCGCCGCTCCCAGGCTCGTACGCCCGCCCGGAAGACGGACCGGGGCTCGGCGCCGACCCCGGGGCGGGGTCTTCGAGGAGCGGCACCGAGCCGTGGGCGAGCGACGCGCTCAGGGGCCCGCGTCCGGCTCAGGTGGCGTCGAGGTCCCGGAACAGTGGCCTCCGGGCAGGCGTCGCGCCCAGGCACATACGCCCAGCGGGGCTATTCCGGGGCTGTTGCCTTGAGGGCGAGCCAGAGTTCCATGCGGACGTCCGGGTCGTCCAGGGAGCGGCCGAGGATCTCCTCGACGCGGCGCATGCGGTAGCGCAGGGTGTGCCGGTGGACGCCGAGGTCGGCGGCGGCCGCGTCCCACTGGCCGTGCCGGGAGAGCCAGGCGCGCAGGCTGGCCACCAGGTCGCCGCGGCCGGTCGCGTCGTGCTCGTACAGCGCGCGCAGCAGCCCGTCCGCGAACGCCCGTACCGCGTCGTCGGCGAGCAGCGGCAGCACGGAGCCCGAGGCCAGTTGCTCGTGCTCGACCAGGACCCGGCCGCGCCGCCGCGCCACGGACAGTGCCTGCTCGGCCTGTTTGAAGGCGGCGGCAGCGGCGATCGGTCCGGCCGGGGCGGACAGGCCCACGACCGGTTCGGCCGCCCCGCCGGCCGGCTGCTCGGGGACCGCGGCGGCCCGCGCCGCCTCCAGCACGCCCGCGTACTCCCCGCAGGCGGTGACGGCCGCGCCGCCGTCGGCGGCCAGCACCACCAGCCGCTCCCCGTCGGGCACCACGAGCACCGCCTCGCCGGAGCGCGCGGCGGCGGCCTCCACCACCTCGGCGAGGGCCGCGAGCGGGTCGCCGCCGGTGCCCAGGGCGGCGGGCACGGCGGCCGGGGCGGCCTTGGCGGGCTGCACGCGCGCGTGCGCGTCGGCGTGCGCCCGCGCGGCGGACGCCGACGCCGCCTCGGCGACGATCGCCCGGAACGGCGCGTCCAGCAGATCGCCGTACAGGTCACCGGCGACGGCCCGCGCGTGGTCGGGCTGCCCGGCGAGCAGCATCCGCAGCACGGCCGCGCCGACGCGCTGCTCGGCGGCGTACAGGGAGCGGGAGCGTTCCGTGGTGAGGGTCAGCAGGGCGATGGCGGAGTGCACGGCGTAGCGCTCGGCGGTGCCCAGGGTGGCGGCGGTGCCCACGGCGAGGGCGGCGCGCGGGCGGCGCCCGGTGCCCAGGGAGTGCAGTTCCACGCGGTCCTCGGTCTCGGGCACACCGGCCACGGCGGAGGCGGGCGCGGGCCTGTCGCGCAGCCGTTCGACGTCGGCGGTGAGCCGGGCGGCCCGGCGGACCGCCCACTCGGGTGCGGCGGCGACGACGGCGCCCGAGGCGTCGTAGAGCGCCGCCCAGCCGTCGACCTGGGCGGCCAGCGCGGTGAGCAGCCCCTCGGGGCCGGAGCCGAGCGCCTGCCGCGTCAGTTCGCGCTGGGCGGCGAAGCCCGCCGTGACCGCGCGGTACTGGTCGGCGGCGATGGCCGCGGAGACCGCCTTGCTGATCGCGAGGAAGGGCGTGCGCCGGGGCACCTCCAGCAGGGGCAGCCCCTCCTCCTCGGCGGCCGTCACGAGCGCCTCGGGGATCTCCTCGTAGTTCACACCCACGGCGAAGCCGAGCCCGACCACCCCCGCCTGGACGAGCCGCTTCACGTAGCGGCGCATGGCCTCGGGGTTCTCCGCGTCCAGCTTGAGCGCGGTGATCAGCAGCAGCTCGCCGCCCTCCATGTACGGCACGGGGTCGGCCAGCTCGCTGACGTGCGCCCAGCGGACGGGCACGTCCAGGCCGTCCCCGCCCGCGCGCACGGTCAGCTTGAGCGCGGAGTGGTGGACGAGCGAGGCGAGCGTGGGAGGCATGGGACGACCTTCAGGTCTGCGGAGATCCGGTGAGCGGAACGGCCCAGGGGCCGTCGCCCATGACCTTTTGGCCGCCGCGTATGAACGGCCACTGTCGATTCTGCCTCACCGTACGAGCCGCGTCAGCCGCGCAGGTCCACCAGGAGCGGCGGCGCGTGCTCGCCGGACACCCCGGTCAGCGACAGCACCGCGTGGCCCGGCGGCACCTCGTGGGCCAGCTGCGAGGCGGACCAGCGTTCCCGCTCGACCTGCTTGGTGGTGACGGCGTCGGTGGTCACCGCCCGCCCGGTGACCAGCTTGCGCAGGGCGTGGATGGCCCGGGTCATCGGCTGGTCGGCGAAGACGGTGTGCTTGGCGACCTCCTTCGTCTCCACCCACTCGGTGCCCCAGGCGTGCGCGAACCGGCTGCCGTCCCAGGTGGTGACCCCGGACAGCGCCATCCGGCAGCCCACCGCGCCCAGCAACGGCCCGTGCAGGGCCTCGGGCACGTCCGCGACCGAGCGGAGCGCGAGGACGACCCCGGCGTTCTGCGAGCGCAGCCTGCCGATGCGGCGCACCGACTCGGGGGTCACGGCGCCGGTGGCGTCGTCGAGGACCAGGCAGGCGAAGTGGGGGCGCCGGGTGTCCCGTACGAGCGCGTGGAACTGGGCCAGGACCAGTCGGGTGATGATCCGGGACGCCTCCTCGTGCCCGCGTTCGGGCAGGTCGATGCGGACCCGCAGCGGATGGTGGGCGACGGCGCGCAGCGAGAACGGCCGGGCTCCGGCGCCTGCTCCGGAGCCCGCTCCGGCGCCCGCTCCCCCGTGGCCGCCGCCGAAGAAGTCGGCGAAGACCGGCCGGTCGAGCAGGGCGAGCCGGTCGGCGAGGGCCGGCCCCGCGTCCGCCGCGCCGCCCGACTGCCGCATCCGGGCGTCCAGCTCGCGGCGCATCACCGCGTGCCGGTCGTCGGCGGCGAGTCCCGCCCGCAGGGCGGCCAGCGCCCCCGGGTCGCCCTCCAGCAGTTCGCGCAGCACCGGCAGGGAGGGAAAGCGGCCGTGCACCGCGCGGTAGGGGCCGAGGAGCTGGGCGAGCGCGGTGGCGGCGCTCTGGGTGCCCACGGCGGCGACGTCGCCGACCAGGGCCTCGGCGAGGAGGGCGGCGGCCTCGTCGGGGTCGTCGGACTCGGCGTACGGGTCGAGGTCGTGCGCGGAGGCGGGGTCGCCGATCCGGACCACCACGTCGTACGCGCCGTCGCGGCCGAGCGGCGTACCGGCGGCGCAGACGGCGACGACCGCGCACCGGCCGGTCAGTGCCCGCAGCGCCAGCCCCTCGGTGAGCGGCTCGACGACGTGCCGGGTCTTGCCGGAGCCGGACGGTCCCACGAGCAGCAGGGAGGTGGCGAGCTGCTCGGCTCCGACGGCGGCGCCGGCTCCGTGGTAGGCGCGCGGGGTCCGCTCCCCGGGCACCCACCGGCCGAGCCGCACCTGTCCCGTGAGCAGGTCGTGGGCGGCGGCGCGGCCCGGCAGGTCGCGCGCGCCGGACGGGTGGGTCCAGGCGGCGGCCCCCTGCCGCAGCACGGTGTCGGTGAAGGCCGCGAGCCCCGCTTCGCGCCGCGCCTCGGCCCAGGCCCTCTCCACCCGGGCGCAGTCGACGTCGTTCATCCGGTCCGCGGCCACCTCGGCGGTGAGCAGCTCGGCGGCCTGGTACTGGCCCGCGTGGCGCAGTTCGGGCCACTGCGAGCGGGGCAGGTCGGCGGGCGGCGGGGCGGTGGGGTCGGCCGCGGCCCGCCGGCGCGCGAGGAGTTCCCGGCCGTACGCCGGCCAGCCGCCGAGGCGGGCGAAGGGCCAGAGGACGAGCAGGGTGATCAGTGTGTAGAGGGCATCGGTGAAGAGCCGGGAGCCGAACAGGTCGTAGCCGCCCGAGATCAGCGCCACCAGGGAGAAGAGTGGATCGACGACCGGCACCGGGGCCCACCCGGCCAGCGGGAACGCCTCAGGGAAGACCAGGCTGAGGGCGCCGAGCGCGCCGACGGCGGCGAACAGGGCGCGGGCGGGCTGCGGACGACGGCCCACGAAGTGCCGCGCGACCTCCGGCCAGCTGCCCAGATGTCCGACGGCGTAGACGAGGACGGCGAAGAAGACTCCGTCGTAGACGACCCCGGCCTCCTGCCCCTGCCACCCCTTCGGGGAGACCGTGCCCCCCCACCACCAGTCTTCGGGTGTGAAGAGCTTCAGCGGCGCCGACTCATAGGGCACCGCGCCCTGCCGCCACAGCGACCACACGAGCAGGGCCACGACCAGCGGGATCAGCAGTCCCACGGCGGTGATCGCGGGGAGCCGGCCCCCGGCGGGCTCGCTGCCCTTGGGCGGCCGGTGTCCGAACCGCCAGATGCCGGGCGCGGCGGCGGGCCGGGGAGTGTCGAGCCAGGCGGCGACCGCGGAGCGGGGGCCGGTACCGGGCGCCGCCGCCGCACCCGACACACCCCCCGTAACCGCCGCACCCGGCGCGTACGCCCCTTGCGCGCCCGGCCCCGCCTGCGCGCCCGACCCTGCCTGCGCGCCCGGCCTCGCCTGCGCGCCCGGCGCCGCCGGTGGGCGGGGCGGCATCGGCGGCGCCTGCCGGGGCATGGCCGGGCGCGGTACCGCGCCGGGATGCCGCTGGGGTGCCGGGGCGTCCGGCCCGGGTACCGGGTCCGACCGCTTCGGATGCGTGCCCCGCGCGTCCTGCGTCCCGCCGTCGTCCATCGCCGTCGCTCCCCGACCAGCCGTTCCGTGTGCCGTCACATCAGCGAGTCAATCTAACCCCCGGACAAGGGAGTTCACCGTCCGCACGGCGCGACGCGCGCATCCGGCGCCGACGCCCGCCCCGGCGCCCGCGCCGACACCCTCGCCGGACCCCTTTCCCTCCCCGCCCCCTCCTCTATGTCCACCACGGACAACCGCGACCGCCGACAACGCCCACATGGAGCATGCCCGACCCTCTTCTGCCGTCTTAACCTGCGAGAAAAGAGGGAAAGGCGTCCACGGAACGCCACCCTCGACCAAGCCCGAAGCACAGCACCGAAGCACAGCTTCAAGCAGAGCTTCGAGCACAGCCCAAGCCCCCAACGCATGATCTCTTCAGGGAGCCCTCTATGACCGCACTTGAGCAGGAGCGCCGCGTCGTCACCGCCATCCCCGGCCCGAAGTCGCAGGAGCTGCAGGCCCGCCGTACCGCCGCGGTCGCGCAGGGCGTGGGCTCCACGCTGCCGGTCTTCGTCACGCGCGCCGGCGGCGGCATCATCGAGGACGTCGACGGCAACCGCATCATCGACTTCGGCTCCGGTATCGCCGTGACCAGCGTCGGCGCCTCCGCCGAGGCCGTCGTACGCCGGGCCTCCGCGCAGCTCGCCGACTTCACCCACACCTGTTTCATGGTCACGCCGTACGAGAGCTACGTGGCCGTGGCCGAGGCGCTGGCCGAGCTGACGCCGGGCGACCACGCGAAGAAGTCGGCCCTGTTCAACAGCGGCGCCGAGGCCGTCGAGAACGCGGTGAAGATCGCCCGCGCCTACACCAGGCGCCAGGCGGTCGTCGTGTTCGACCACGGCTACCACGGCCGGACCAACCTGACCATGGCGCTGACCGCGAAGAACATGCCGTACAAGCACGGCTTCGGTCCCTTCGCGCCCGAGGTCTACCGCGTTCCGGTCGCCTACGGCTACCGCTGGCCGACCGGCCCGGAGAACGCGGGCCCGGAGGCCGCCGCGCAGGCCATCGACCAGATCAGCAAGCAGGTCGGCGCGGACAACGTGGCCGCGATCATCATCGAGCCGGTGCTCGGTGAGGGCGGCTTCATCGAGCCGGCCAAGGGCTTCCTCCCGGCGATCCGCGAGTTCGCCGCCGCCAACGGCATCGTGTTCGTCGCGGACGAGATCCAGTCCGGCTTCTGCCGCACCGGCCAGTGGTTCGCGTGCGAGGACGAGGGCATCGTGCCGGACCTGATCACGACCGCGAAGGGCATCGCGGGCGGCCTTCCGCTGGCCGCCGTCACCGGCCGCGCCGAGATCATGGACGCCGCGCACGCGGGCGGCCTGGGCGGCACCTACGGCGGCAACCCGGTGGCCTGCGCCGGTGCGCTCGGCGCGATCGAGACGATGAAGGAGCTGGACCTCAACGCGCGCGCGCAGCGCATCGAGGAGGTCATGAAGGCCCGGCTCGGCGCGATGCAGGAGAAGTTCGACGTGATCGGCGACGTCCGTGGCCGCGGCGCCATGATCGCCGTCGAGCTGGTCAAGGACCGCGCCACCAAGGAGCCCGCTGCGGAGGTGGCCGCGGCCGTCGCCAAGGCCTGCCACGCCGAGGGTCTGCTGGTCCTGACCTGTGGCACCTACGGCAACGTGCTGCGCTTCCTGCCCCCGCTGGTGATCGGCGAGGACCTGCTGAACGAGGGCCTCGACATCATCGAGCAGGCGTTCGCGCGCATCTGAGCGGCGCATCGGCACAGGTGGGACGGCGGGAGGCAGACCGTGTGAAGAAGGTGTGCGAGGTGGATGGCAGCTCACCGATCCGGCTGTCCCCGGCCCCCGCGCTGCCGTAGGTTCTCTCCCAGATGAGAGATACACCCCGCCCACAGGGGACTGTGGGCGACATCAGGCCGTAGCCTCCCCAGCTTCGACCTGGTTCGTGCCTCGCGCACACCACCGGGGCCCTCGGGCTCCGGGTCTCCTCACCGGTCGGACGGTCGCTCGCCCCAAACCCCCCGGGGCGCGCGACGTTCCGGCCGGACGGCCGCACTCGCATGGACGGCCGTCTTCGAAGGGCCGACGCGGACCCCCCCCTCCGCGCCGGCCCTTCGGCATGTCACGGGTCTGGGAGGCTGTCCCCGTGAGTACGGGTCGAGGGGATCGAGTGAGTCGGACGGCCGGAGTTCCGGTCGCCTGGTGCGCGGTGTTCGTGGTGTTCGCGGTGATCACCTGGCAGGTCGTGGCGCACGGCCCCCTGCTGCGGGTGGACCGGTGGGCCAGCCGGGGCCTGGTGCACCCGGACCGGGCCTCGGAGCTGCTCTCGGACCTCGGGAACGTGCAGGTGGCGGTGCCGGTGCTGCTGGTGGTCGCCGGGTACGCGGCGTGGCGGGGACGCGCCGCCGGGCTGGGGCGCTGGTGGTGGGCGCCGCTGCTGGCGCTGCTGGTGCTGGCCGCGGTCCCGGCGCTGCTGGTGCCGCTCAAGGAGTGGACCGCGCGGCCGGGCACCCCCGCCGTGCCGCCGGGGACGGGGTACTTCCCCTCGGGGCACACGGCGACGGCGGTCGTCGCCTACGGGGGTGCGGTGGTGGTGCTGCGGCCGTGGCTGCGGACGGCGCGGGCCCGGCGACTGGCGGTCGCCGGGGGCGTCGTGCTGGTGCTCGCCGTCTCCTACGGGCTGGTCAGGCGCGGCTACCACTGGCCGCTGGACGTGGTCGCCGCCTGGTGCCCGGGGACGGTGCTGCTGGCGGTGCTCAGCCGAAGTACGCGTCGAAGTTCTTCTGGAACTGGTAGCCGTTGAAGCGGTCCCAGTTGATCGACCAGGTCATCAGGCCGCGCAGGGCGGGCCAGGTGCCGTGGGTGGCGTAGGAGCCGCAGTTGGTCTTTCTGGTCAGGCAGTCGAGGGTCTTGGTGACCTCGGCGGGGGCGACGTAGCCGTTGCCCGCCTGGGTGGAGGCCGGCATGCCGATGCCGATCTGGTCGGGGCGCAGCGGCGGGAACATGTTGCCGGTGTCGCCGGCGACCGGGAAGCCGGTGAGCAGCATGTCGGTCATGGCGATGTGGAAGTCGGCGCCGCCCATGGAGTGGTACTGGTTGTCCAGGCCCATGATGGAGCCGGAGTTGTAGTCCTGGACGTGCAGCAGGGTCAGGTCGTCGCGCAGGGCGTAGATGACCGGGAGGTAGGCGCCGCAGCGCGGGTCCTGGCCGCCCCACTTGCCGGTGCCGTAGTACTGGTAGCCCATCTGCACGAAGAAGGTCTCCGGGGCCATGGTGAGCACGAACTTGGCGCCGTACTTGGCCTTCAGGGTCTTCACCGCGGAGATCAGGTTGACGATGACCGGCGTCGTCGGGTTCCTGAAGTCGGTGTCGCCCGTGTTCAGGGACAGGGAGTGGCCCTCGAAGTCGATGTCGAGGCCGTCGAGGCCGTACTCGTCGATGATCTTCGAGACGGAGGAGACGAAGGTGTCCCGGGCGGCGGCGGTGGTCAGCTGGACCTGGCCGTTCTGGCCGCCGATGGAGATGAGGACCTTCTTGCCTGCGGCCTGCTTGGCCTTGATGGCGGCCTTGAAGTCGGCGTCGCTCTCGACGCCGGGGCACTCGGTGACCGGGCAGCGGTTGAAGCGGATGTCGCCGGAGGTGACCGAGGTGGGTTCGCCGAAGGCCAGGTCGATGATGTCCCAGCTGTCGGGGACGTCGGCCATGCGGGTGTAGCCGGAGCCGTTGGCGAAGCTGGCGTGCAGATAGCCGACGAGGGCGTGGGCGGGCAGGCCGGGGTCGCCGTTGCCGGGGCCGCCCGGGTCGGCGGCGGTGGTCGCGGTGACGGCGGCCGACTTCGCGGATTCGCCGGCGTCGTTCACGGCCGCGACCTGGAAGCTGTACGCGGTGGACGGGGTCAGGCCGGTGACGGTCGCCGTGGTGCCGGTGGCCGTCTGCACCTTGGTGCCGTCGCGGTAGACGGCGTAGCTCGTCGCGCCCGTCACCGGTGACCAGGACAGGCCCACGGTGGTGGCGGTGACGGTGCCGGTCTTCAGGCCCGCGGGGGTGGCGGGCGGCTGCTGGCCGGGGGTGCCGCCGGGGCCGGTGAGGGAGATGTCGTCGGCGTTGTAGGCGCCGGTGCCGTACCAGCCGTGGGTGTAGATGGTGACCTTGGTGGTGTCGGCGCCGGTGCGGAAGCTCGTGGTGAGCTGCTGCCAGTCGGCGGCGGACTGGGTCCAGGCATAGGTGTCGGTGGTGCCGGTGCCGCTCGCGCCGAGGTAGACGTAGGAGCCCCGGACGTAACCGGACAGCGTGTACTGGGAGTTCGGCTGGACGGACACCGTCTGGGCGCACTGGGCGTTGTCGCTGCCGGCCGGGGTCGCCTGCAGCGCGGCCGTGCCGCCGTGGACGGGGGTGGCCACCGTCTTGCCGGTGGCCGTACAGGTCCAGCCGTCGAGGCCGGATTCGAAGCCGCCGTTGCGCGCGAGGTCCGCGTCGGCCGCACGGGCGGCCGACGAGAGCGCGGTGACGCCGGGCACGGCCAGGAGGGTGGCCGTGAGTCCGGCGAGCAGCCGGCGCGTCGCTGGTCGGTGTCGTCTGTCGCGTTCCACAAGTGCCTCCGGGCAGGGGGAGTTTGGAGGGTGGAGGAGCGCGCCCAATTTGGTCCAGACCAATTGGGTTGTCAAGACCTCTGACGGCCCGCGGCACTCCGGCGCGCGTCCGCGGGCCCGGCGCGCACCGCTCGCGGCGCCGCGGCGGACCCGGCCGCGCCCGCGCCGCGCCGCCTCACCGGGTGTCGTCCCCCGTCGCCAGATACGCGGCGGCCTCGTGCATCGCCAGCTCCAGCAGCGCCGGGTCGGTGAGGGTGCCCGAGCCGTCCGGCGGGACCAGCCAGCGCAGCGTCCCGGCGGTCCGGCCGGGGTACGGCACGACGATCCAGGTGCCGGCCCCGGCGCTGCGGACGCCGGTGCCGAGCCAGCGCGCCGCGGTGCCGGGCGGCACGAGGAACCCCAGGCGCTGGTCGCCGAAGTCGGCCAGCACCGGGCCGAGCTGGTCGAGCACCCGGCTCAGCACGTCGAGCGTCGGATAGCCGAGTTCGCCGGGCAGGAACAGCACGTCCCACGCCTTGCCCGCGGGCAGCAGCGCGACGCCCCGCGGGTTGCGCTCCCACTCCCTGCGGCAGGCCCGGGGGTCCGGTGCGACCGATGCCAGCCACTCGACCGCCGTCTTCGTCCCGGTCATGGAAAGACCTCCCTCTTCGCCGTGGACGCGGGAAGTCGCGTCCACGAGGGAGAGGGAGGTCCCCATCAGGCATTACGCGGGTTCGGGTCCCTCATTGGAGTGAACCGGGTCACATTCCCGGAGGGGCGTCCTGCGGCCGGTGCGTCAGCTGTCGAAGCCGAGGCCCAGCCGGTCCATCGTGCGCAGCCACAGATTGCGGCGGCCGTCGTGGGCGTCCGCGCGCGCCAGCGACCACTTGGTGAGCGCGATACCGGTCCAGGCCAGTGGTTCGGGCGGGAACGGCAGCGGCTTCCTGCGGACCATCTCCAGTTCGGTGCGCTCGGTGCGCTCGCCGGAGAGCAGGTCGAGCATCACCTCGGCGCCGAACCGGGTCGCGCCCACGCCCAGGCCGGTGTACCCGGCCGCGTACGCCACCTTGCCCTGGTGGGCGGTGCCGAAGAACGCCGAGAAGCGCGAGCAGGTGTCGATGGCCCCGCCCCAGGCGTGGGTGAAGCGGACGCCCTCCAACTGCGGGAAGCAGGTGAAGAAGTGCCCGGCGAGGCGCGCGTAGGTCTCCGGCCGGTCGTCGTACTCGGCGCGCACCCGGCCGCCGTAGGGGTAGACGGCGTCGTAGCCGCCCCACAGGATCCGGTTGTCGGCGGAGAGCCGGAAGTAGTGGAACTGGTTGGCGGAGTCGCCGAGGCCCTGGCGGTTCTTCCAGCCGAGGGAGTCGAGCCGGTCGGCGCTCAGCGGCTCGGTCATCAGGGCGTAGTCGTAGACCGGGACGGTGTACGGGCGCACCCGCCGGACCAGGCTCGGGAACACGTTGGTGCCGAGGGCCACCCGGCGGGCCCGGATCCGGCCGTAGGGGGTGGTGACGCTCATGCCGGCGCCGTAGGGCCTGAGGGTGAGCGCCGGGGTGTGCTCGTGGACGCGGACGCCGAGCCGCAGGCACGCCTGCTTGAGGCCCCAGGCCAGCTTGGCGGGGTGCAGCATGGCGACGCCCCGGCGGTCCCACAGGCCCGCCTCGAAGGTGGGCGAGGCGACCTCGGCGCGCACCGCGTCCCGGTCGAGCAGTTCGATGCCCTCGGCGAGGCCCCGCTCGGTCAGCTCCGCGTGCCAGTCGCGCAGTTCGCGGGCCTGGTACGGCTCGGTGGCCACGTCGATCTCGCCGGTGCGCTCGAACTCGCAGTCGATGCCGTGGCGGGCGATCGTCTCCTCGATGGCGTCGAGGTTGCGCGCGCCCAGCCGCTCCAGCTCGTGGATCTCGTCGGGCCAGCGGGTGAGGCCGTTGGACAGGCCGTGGGTGAGGGAGGCGGCGCAGAAGCCGCCGTTGCGGCCGGAGGCGGCCCAGCCCACCTCGCGGCCCTCCACGAGCACCACGTCGGCGCCGGGGTCGCGCTCCTTGGCGATCAGCGCGGTCCACAGTCCGCTGTAGCCGCCGCCGACGACCAGCAGGTCGCAGGTGGCCGTGCCGGTCAGGGCGGGCTCGGGGCGGGGGCGGCCGGGGTCGTCCAGCCAGTACGGCGCGGGCTGCGCCTCACGGAGCGAATCGGTCCAGCGGGTCATGGCGCTCGGGGCCATGATTTCAACTCCCTACAGAGTCGTTCGGTGGTGCGGGAAAAGCGGGTGGTGCGGTTCTCCCGGGGAATTCAGGAGAGACAGAGAGGCAGAGAAACCCCGGGCGGATGTCACGCCTTGCTCCGGGCGCGGCGGTTTCCGATGACCATGGAGACCAGCACGAACAGTACGGCGAGGACGAACATGGCCGTGCCGATGACATTGATCTGAACGGGTGTGCCGCGCTGCGCCGAGCCCCAGACGAACATGGGGAAGGTGACGGTGGAGCCCGCGTTGAAATTGGTGATGATGAAATCGTCGAAGGAGAGCGCGAAGGCGAGCAGCGCGCCCGCGGCGATCCCGGGTGCCGCGATGGGCAGGGTGACCCGCCAGAACGTCTGGAACGGACCGGCGTAGAGGTCCTGCGCGGCCTGCTCCAGTCTCGGGTCCATCGACATCACACGGGCCTTGACGGCGGTGACGACGAAGCTGAGGCAGAACATGATGTGGGCGATCAGAATGGTCCAGAAGCCCAGCTGGGCGCCCATGTTGAGGAAGAGGGTGAGCAGCGAGGCGGCCATGACGACCTCGGGCATCGCCATCGGCAGGAAGATCAGCGAGTTGACGGCGCCGCGGGCGCGGAAGCGGTAGCGGACCAGGGCGAAGGCGATCATCGTGCCGAGCGCGGTGGCGCCCAGGGTGGCCCAGACGGCGATCTGGAGGCTGAGCGAGAGCGAGCCGCACATTCCGGCGACGCCGCACGGGTCCTTCCAGGCGTCGGTGGAGAAACGCTGCCATTCGTAGTTGAAGCGGCCCTTGGGTTTGTTGAAGGAGAAGACCGTGACAACGACGTTGGGCAGCAGCAGATAGCCGAGGGTCAGCAGTCCGGCGATGACGACGAGATGGCGCTTGAGCCAGGTGACGAAGGGCATTTAGACGAGATCCTCCGTCCCGGACCTGCGGATGTAGACGGTGACCATGACGAGAATCGCGGCCATGAGGATGAAGGAGAGCGCGGCGGCCGTCGGATAGTCCAGGATCCGCAGGAACTGCGACTGGATGACGTTGCCGACCATCCGGGTGTCGGTCGAGCCGAGCAGGTCGGCGTTGACGTAGTCGCCCGCGGCCGGGATGAAGGTCAGCAGGGTGCCGGAGACCACGCCGGGCATGGAGAGCGGGAAGGTGACCTTGCGGAAGGTGGTGAAGGGCCGCGCGTACAGGTCGCCGGCCGCCTCGTGCAGCCGTCCGTCGATCCGCTCCAGCGAGGTGTACAGCGGCAGGATCATGAACGGCAGGAAGTTGTACGTCAGTCCGCACACCACCGCGAGCGGGGTGGCGAGCACCCGGTCGCCCGAGGTCCAGCCGAGCCAGTTGGTGACGTCCAGGACGTGCAGCGCGTTGAGGGCGCCGACCACCGGGCCGCCGTCGGCGAGGATGGTCTTCCAGGCCAGGGTGCGGATCAGGAAGCTGGTGAAGAACGGCGCGATCACCAGGATCATGATCAGATTGCGCCAGCGGCCCGCGCGGAACGCGATCAGATAGGCCAGCGGATATCCGAGCAGCAGGCACAGGACGGTCGCGGCGGCCGCGTACAGCACCGAGCGCAGGAACTGCGGCCAGTACTCGGACAGGGCGTCCCAGTAGGTCACGAAGTGCCAGGTGACCTTGTAGCCCTGCTCCAGGGAGCCGGTCTGCACCGAGGTGGACGCCTGGTAGATCATCGGCAGGGCGAAGAAGACGACCAGCCACAGGATGCCGGGCAGCAGCAGCCAGTACGGGGTGAGGCGGCCCCTTCTGCGCGGCGGCTTCGCCTCGGGGGCGGTGGGCGCGAGCGGGGGCGGCGCCTCGGTGACGGCGGTCATCAGGCGGCCTCCTCCTCGACCGGTCCGGCGCCCGCGTCGATGTCCTGGGCGGCGTCGAGACCGAAGGTGTGCGCCGGGTTCCAGTGCAGGACGACCTCGGCGCCGGGGGTCAGGCGCGGGTCGCGGTCGATGTTCTGGGCGTAGACCTCGAAGCCGGAGCAGACCGGGCTGTCGATGACGTACTGCGTGGAGACGCCGATGAAGCTGGAGTCGGCTATGCGGCCGGTGATGCGGTTGCGGCCCTCGGGCACGGCGTCCGCGTCGTCGGCGTGGGTGAGGGAGATCTTCTCCGGGCGGACGCCGGCCAGTACCTTGCCGCCGGGGGCGGCCGGGACCGGACAGCGCGTGCCGGGCAGGGTGAGCCGCCCGCCGCCGGCCCGGAGGACGATCTCGTCGCCGCTCCTGGAGTCGACCTCGGCCTCGATGAAGTTGGAGGTGCCCAGGAAGTTGGCGACGAACGTGGTGCGCGGGTTCTCGTAGAGGTCGGTGGGCGAGCCGAGCTGTTCGACGCGTCCGGCGTTCATCACGGCGACCGTGTCGGCCATGGTCATGGCCTCCTCCTGGTCGTGGGTGACGTGCACGAAGGTGATGCCGACCTCGGTCTGGATGCGTTTGAGCTCCAACTGCATCTGGCGGCGCAGCTTCAGGTCGAGGGCGCCGAGCGGTTCGTCGAGCAGCAGCACCTTGGGGTGGTTGATCAGCGCGCGGGCCACGGCGACGCGCTGCTGCTGGCCGCCGGAGAGCTGGTGCGGCTTCTTGCGGGCCTGTTCGCCGAGCTGGACCAGGTCGAGCATCTCCTCGACCTGCTTCTTGACGCTCTTGATGCCGCGCCGGCGCAGCCCGAAGGCGACGTTCTCGAAGATGTCCAGGTGCGGGAAGAGGGCGTAGGACTGGAAGACCGTGTTCACCGGGCGTTTGTAGGGCGGCAGACGCGTGACGTCCTGGTCGCCGAGGTGGACGGTGCCCCCGGTGGGCTCCTCCAGGCCGGCGATCATGCGCAGGGTGGTGGTCTTGCCGCAGCCCGAGGCGCCGAGCAGGGCGAAGAAGGAGCCCTGCGGGACGGTCAGGTCGAGCGGCTGCACGGCGGTGAAGGAGCCGTAGCGCTTGCTGATCCGGGTCAGCCGGACGTCCCCGCTGGGGTCCGTCGTCTCTGGTGTCGTCTTCATGGTGGTCACGCCCCTGTGAGCTTCGCGAACTTCTCTTCGTAGGCCGCCTCTTCCTTCTCGCCGAGCGCGCGGAAGGCGTGGGACCTGGCCGCCGTGGCCTTGTCGGGAATGATCAGCGGGTTGTCCGCCGCCGCCTCGTCGATCCTGGCGAGGTAGGGCTTCACGCCGTCGACCGGGGTGACGTAGTTGGCGTAGGCGGCGAGCGCGGCGGCCTGTTCGGGCTCGTAGAAGAAGTCGATCAGGCGCTCGGCGTTGGTCTTGTGGCGGGCCTTGGCGGGGATCAGCATGCAGTCGGTGGAGGTCATGTAGCCGGCCTCGGGGATGAGGTAGCCGACGTCGGGGTTGTCCGCCTTGAGCTGGACGACGTCGCCGCCCCAGGCGAGGCAGGCGGCGAGGTCGCCCTTGGTGAGGTCGGAGGTGTAGTCGTTGCCGGTGAAGCGGCGGATCTGGCCCTTGTCGACGGCCTTCTGGAGGCGGGCGACCGCCGCGTCGTAGTCGTCGGCGGTGACCTTGGCCGGGTCCTTGCCCATGTCCAGCAGCGTCATGCCCATGCTGTCGCGCATCTCTGACAGGAGGCCGACCCGCCCCTTGAGCCCGGCGTTGTCGAGCAGGTCGGAGACCGAGCGGACCTCGATGCCGTCCAGGGCCTTCTTGTTGTAGGCGATGACGGTGGACACGCCCTGCCAGGGGTAGGAGTAGGCGTGCCCCGGGTCCCACTCCGGGCTGCGGAACTGCTCGGCGAGGCGGGCGAAGGCGTGCGGCAGGTTGGCCGGGTCCAGCTTCTGCACCCAGCCCAGGCGGATCACCCGGGCGGCCAGCCAGTCGGTGAGCACGATGATGTCCCGGCCGGTGTCCTGGCCCGCGGCGAGCTGCGGTTTGATCTTGCCGAAGAACTCGTTGTTGTCGTTGATGTCCTCGGTGTACGTGACCTGGATGCCGGTCCGCCGGGTGAACGCCTCCAGCGTCGGATGGTGCTTGCCGCTGTCGTCGACGTCGATGTACTCGGGCCAGTTGGAGAAGTTCACGCTCTTCTCCCGCGCCGAGTGGTCCTCGGTCGCGGTGCCGCCCTGGGTCTTGCCTGCCGCGGGGATCCCGCAGGCGCTCAGCGCCCCGAGTGCGCCGGCCGCGAACACACCGCCCGCGCCGGCGCGCAGCAGCGAACGGCGGCCGAGGACGGCCCCGCCGCCCCGCCGGCCGCGCCCCGCGGGCTCCGGCCGGGCCGGTGTCGGGCGGTCGGGCTCGTACTGCTCCATGCGCGTATGCCCTTTCCGGAGGATCCGGCCCGCTGGCGGGCCGGGGTTCGGCTATCGGTCCCCGAACACGGTGCGGTGCCAGTCCTTGCGCGCCACCGCGGTGTTGTCGAACATGACGTGCTTGAGCTGGGTGTACTCCTCGAAGGAGTAGGCGGACATGTCCTTGCCGAAGCCGGAGGACTTGTAGCCGCCGTGCGGCATCTCGCTGATGATCGGGATGTGGTCGTTGACCCACACGCAGCCCGCCTTGATCTCGCGGGTGGCGCGGTTGGCGCGGTAGACGTCCCGGCTCCAGGCGGAGGCCGCCAGGCCGTACGGGGTGTCGTTGGCCAGCGCGATGCCCTCGTCGTCGGTGTCGAAGGGCAGTACGGCCAGGACCGGGCCGAAGATCTCCGACTGGACGATCTCGCTGTCCTGCGGGGCGTCCGCGATCAGCGTGGGCCGGTAGTAGGCGCCGCCCTTCAGCTCGCCCTGCGGTGCCTCGCCGCCGGTGACCACGCGCGCGTAGGCACGCGCCCGGTCGACGAAACCGGCGACCCGGTCGCGCTGGGCGTGCGAGATCAGCGGGCCCAGGTCGGTCCCGGCGGCGAACGGGTCGCCGAGCCGCACGGTCTCCATGAGGGCGGCCGTGCGCGCCACGAACTCCTCGT
Source organism: Streptomyces sp. SAT1 (assembly GCF_001654495.1). Lineage (GTDB taxonomy): Bacteria > Actinomycetota > Actinomycetes > Streptomycetales > Streptomycetaceae > Streptomyces > Streptomyces andamanensis. The sequence continues at coordinate 5,341,997 of NZ_CP015849.1, read as the reverse complement.
AGTGGGCGCGCTGCACGTACGCGCGCGTGGCGGCCGTGCAGTCCTGGCCGGTGTTGATGAGCGCACCGGCGACGGCGCCGTTGACCGCGGCGTCCAGGTCGGCGTCGTCGAAGACGACGAAGGGGGCCTTGCCGCCCAGTTCCAGGTGGAGGCGCTTGACGGTGGCGGTGGCGATCTCGGCGACCCGCCTGCCGACGCCCGTGGAGCCGGTGAAGGAGGTCATGACCACGTCGGGGTGGCCGACCAGGTGCTCACCGGCCTCCTTGCCGGTGCCGGTGACGATGTTGATGACACCGTCCGGGATGCCCGCGTCGGTGGCGGCCCGCGCGAACATCAGCGAGGTCAGCGGGGTCAGCTCGGCGGGCTTCAGGACGATGGTGTTGCCCGCGGCGACTGCCGGGAGGATCTTCCAGGCGGCCATCTGGAGGGGGTAGTTCCAGGGCGCGATGGAGCCGACGACACCGATGGGCTCGCGGCGCACGTAGGAGGTGTGGTCGCCGGAGTACTCGCCCGCCGACCGGCCCTCCAGGTGCCGGGCGGCGCCCGCGAAGAACGCGGTGTTGTCGATGGTGCCCGGCACGTCGAACTCGCGGGTCAGCTTCAGCGGCTTGCCGCACTGGAGGGACTCGGCGCGGGCGAAGTCCTCGGCGCGCTCGGCGAGCACGGCCGCGAGGCGGTGCAGCGCGTCCGCGCGCTCGCCGGGTGCGGCGCCCGCCCAGCCGGGGAAGGCGTCGCGGGCCGCGGCGACCGCGGCGTCGACGTCCTCGGTCCCGGCCAGTGCGTAGGTGAGGACCGCGCCGCCGGTGGCCGGATCCAGCACGGTGTGGGTGCGGCCGGACGTGCCGTGCGCCGGCCGTCCGGCGATGTACTGGGCGCCGTCGGCGAAACGGTCCTGAGCAGGGAATCTGTCCTGCGTGGCGGTGTCCGGGTGGTGCATGTCGCTCTCCTCCGCCGGCGCCGCTGTTCAGCGGCGGACGGCGTAGCTCCGGCTCGATTTGAGTGCCGATCCTGACAGAGCACCGGGTCGCCAACAAGTGATTCCGTAGTTGCCTTTTGGTTACGCGACGGAATCTGTCGACCAGGTGTCGAGTCGGCACGGAAAAGGCGGGACGGAGTGTCAGTGGTGCGTGCCACACTCGCGTGCATGGTGGAGATCGGTTCGCGGGAAGCCCTGGTCAGCGCGGTCCGGGCGGGGGCGGGAATCAAGTACCTGCACTTCTGGGGACACGGTCCGCGCCCGGACGGCCGTGTCGGTGCGAGCTGCCTCAGCCAGTGGTGGCCGTCGCCGTTCACCGTGGACGGCGTGGCCTACGCGAGCGCCGAGCACTGGATGATGGCGGGCAAGGCGCGGCTCTTCGGTGACGCGGAGGGCGAGCGGCGGGTGCTGGCCGCCGGGCATCCCTCGCAGGCGAAGAAGGCCGGGCGGCTGGTGCGCGGCTTCGACGACGCGATATGGGCGCGGGAGCGCTTCGGGATCGTGGTGGAGGGCAGCGTCCACAAGTTCGCCGCCCATCCCGCGCTGCGGGACTTCCTGCTCGCGACGGGCGACCGGGTGCTGGTGGAGGCGTCCCCGGTGGACCGGGTGTGGGGCATCGGTCTCACCGCGGGCGACGAGGCGGCGTCCGACCCGGAGCGCTGGCGCGGGCCGAACCTGCTGGGCTTCGCCCTGATGGAGGCGCGGGAGAGGCTGCGGGCGGGGGCCGGCGCCTAGACCAGGGGGCCTGGACCGGGGCGGAGGCCGGCGTCTGGAGCGGGGCGGGCGCGCAGCGGGGCGCCCGGTGCGGCGCGGACCCGGTGCGGCGCGGATGTCTGCGCAACGGCGCGGGTGCCGGACGGGGACGCGGATGCCGGGCCGGGGCGCGCGGGGCCGGGGCGGGGCCGGCCGGTCGTGGCGGCCGGCCCGCGCCGCGCGGCGGATGCCGTCAGAAGGTGCTGGCGCTGCCCATGATGCTGGCGAAGATCAGCAGGCCCAGCAGCGGCAGGACCACCGTGGCGATGATGCCGCAGACCAGGCCGCCCGTGGCGGCGCCCTTGTTGGTGGCCTCCCCGCGGTTGGCCTTGCCCCGCCCGATGGCGCCGAAGATGATCCCGAGGATGCCCAGGATGATCCCGAAGAACCACAGGAAGAACGTCAGGCTGCACACCACGCCGATGATGCCCAGGACCAGACCCGTGGTGCCCATGCCGTTGCTCGGCTGCATGGGCATGCCGTAACCGGGGGCCTGCGGATAGGCCTGCGGGTAGCCCACCGGCGGCGCGGCCGGGTAGCCCGGGGCCGACTGCGGGTAGCCGTAGTTCGGGTTCGACTGCGGGTAGCCGTAGCCCGGCGCGGGCTGCTGCGGGGGCTGGGGCGGCACCACCGGCTGCTGCGGGGGCTGCGGGGGCTGCTGCGGCGGCCCGAAACCATCTGGTGCGGGCTGGGTGTTGGACATGGCTGGATTCCCCTCCGTTGACAGTCAAGGCATCGTAATGCCCTTGATCCACGCGGTGGGCGGGGTCGGCGAAGACCGTCCCGCGCCGGTGCCGGACCCGTCCGGGCGTTCCGACGCGGCCCGGGACCGGGCCGCGTCGTGGCCGGGGATCAGCGGTCAGCGGTCGGCGAGGACCGTGGCGGCCGGCCGGAGGGCGCCGTCGTAGTAGTACGGGTCCGAGTCGTCGGAGTCGTGGACGGCGACCGAGATGCCGATGATCAGCAGGACGATCACCGCGACGCCGAGGACGATGCCGATGACGCCGGTGACGAACCCGGCCTGGGCCTGGCCGCGGTTGTCCGCCTCGCCCCGGTCGGCCCGGCGGCGGCCCTTGACACCGAAGACCACGGCGAGGATGCCGAGCACCAGCGAGACCACGCCGTAGAGGCAGAACAGGCAGCAGGACAGGATGCCCAGCACCAGGGCCGCGACCCCCATGCCGTTCTGCGGGGCCGGGTGCACACCGGGCCAGCCGTAGCCCGGGTAGCCGGGGTAGGCGGGCTGGGCCGGGTAGCCGGGGTAGCCGCCGGGACCGGCGGCGGGCGCGGGACCGGTGGGCGCGACGGGCGGCGGCGGCACGGGGAAGTCACCGGCGGGCGCGGGCGGCATGTCCGCCGGGCCGCCGTGGCCGGGCGGCGGGAAGGCGGGCGGAACGGCGTCCGCCGGAGCGGGCGGCGTGGGTGGCGGGAAGGCGGGCGGCGGTATCGCCGCCACGGTGGCCTGGTCGTGCACGGGCGGCGCGGGCGCCGGGGGCTGCTCGGCCGCGGGCGGGCGCTTCTCCAGGGAAGGGCCGCTCTCGGGCGGCGCCCACGGGTTGTCGCCGGATCCGGCGTCGCCGCCCGCCCGTCTCGCGTCCGTCATGCTGTCGAGTCCCCCTCGGTCGATCGTCCCGCCATGCTACGGCCTGCCACCGACAGCCGGTCCGGCGGATCATGGCCGCCCCCGCGCGGCACGCACCACACGGCTCCGCAGGTCGGCCCCGCGCCGCGCCCCGGACCCCACACCCCACGCCGCACGCCCCGAGCCCGGCGCCCGGCCCCCGGCACGGCCCGCACGGACCACGGCGCGGACCGCCTCCCCCACCGCCTGCCCCACCGCCCCCTCCGCCGGAACCGCGGAACCGCCCCCCCCGCCCGGGACCGCGGGGCACGCCGTCCGCGCGTCCGCCTACGATGGCCGTGCTCATCGATCAGCCGATCATCCGCACCGCGCCCCCGCGCCCCCGCGCCGGAGGCCGCCGGTGCCGTTCCCGGGGAGGGACACCTTGACCGACCAGCGCGCACCCCGCGATCCGCACGCGTTCATCGCCGGACTGCCCAAGGCCGAACTGCATGTGCACCACGTCGGCTCCGCCTCCCCGCGGATCGTCTCGGAACTGGCCGCCCGCCACCCCGACTCCGAGGTGCCCACCGACCCCGAGGCGCTGGCCGACTACTTCACGTTCACGGACTTCGCCCACTTCATCCAGGTCTATCTGTCGGTCGTCGACCTGATCCGCACCCCGGAGGACGTCCGGCTGCTCACCTACGAGGTGGCCCGGGACATGGCCCGCCAGCAGGTGCGGTACGCGGAGCTGACCATCACGCCGTACTCGTCCACCCGCCGGGGCATCGACGAGCGCGCCTTCATGGACGCGATCGAGGACGCCCGCAAGGCGGCCGAGGCCGACTTCGGGACCGTGCTGCGCTGGTGCTTCGACATTCCCGGCGAGGCCGGCCTGGTCTCCGCCGACGAGACGCTGCGCCTGGCCACCGACGACCGGCTGCGGCCCGAGGGGCTGGTGTCGTTCGGTCTCGGCGGGCCGGAGATCGGGGTGCCGCGGCCGCAGTTCAAGCCGTACTTCGACCGGGCCCTCGCCGCCGGGCTGCACTCCGTGCCGCACGCCGGGGAGACCACCGGGCCCGGGACGGTGTGGGACGCGCTGACCGAGCTGCGGGCCGAGCGGATCGGCCACGGCACCAGCGCGGCCCAGGACCCGAAGCTGCTCGCGCATCTGGCCGAGCACCGGATCCCGCTGGAGGTGTGCCCGACCTCCAACATCGCCACCCGGGCGGTGCGCACCCTGGACGAGCACCCGATCAAGGAGTTCGTGCGGGCCGGTGTCCTGGTCACGGTCAACTCCGACGACCCGCCGATGTTCGGCACCGACCTCAACTCCGAGTACGCGGTGGCGGCCCGGCTCCTCGGCCTGGACGAGCGCGGCATCGCGGAGCTGGCCAAGAACGCGGTGCGCGCCTCCTTCCTGGACGAGGCGGGCAAGGCGCGGATCGCCGAGGAGATCGACGCCTACACCGCGCGGTGGCTCGCGCCCTGACCGGGGACAATGGGCCCATGCAGACCGTGACCGCCGTGGCGCACCGCGGCGACCCCTACCGCTTCCGTGAGAACACCCTCGACTCGCTCCGCTCCGCGCTCGCCCGGGGCGCGGACGCGGTCGAGATCGACGTACGGCTGACCCGGGACGGCGTACCCGTGCTGCTGCACGACGAGACGCTCGGACGGCTGTGGGGGCACGACCGCCCGCTGCGGTCGCTGACCGCGGACGAGGTGCGCGACCTGACCGGCGGCGGAGTGCCGCCGCTCGCCGACGCGCTCGCGGCGACGGAGGGCGGCCGGGTGATGATCGACCTGCCGGGCGGCCCGAGCGCGCGGGCGGTGGCGCGGATCGTCGGCGCGGTCCGCGACTGCGGGGCCGAGGACCGGGTGTACTACTGCGCGGGCGCCGAGGCGATGCTCGCGGTGCGCGCGGCCGACCCGTCCGCCGAGATCGCCCTGACCTGGACGTCGCTCGCCCCGCCGCGGGCCGGGGTGCTGGAGGCGGTGCGGCCCAGGTGGCTGAACTACCGCTTCGGTCTGGTGGACCGCGAGCTGGTGGAGCGGGTGCACCGGGACGGCCGCCTGGTGTCCGTGTGGACCCCCGACACCCGCCGCAGCCAGCGCAGACTGCTCGGTGTCGGCGTCGACTCGATCACGACCAACCGCGTCGACCTGCTGTGCGGGCCGCGCGGCCGGTGAGGGGCGCGGCCCGGCCGCGGCGGGTCAGGACGGCTTGACCAGGCGTACGTCCGCCACGCCCAGCAGCCCCAGCAGCGGTACGTGGCCGGTGTGCTGGGCGGGGTCGACGACCAGGCCGGCGCCGCGCACGAGGTCCAGGAGCAGTTCGGCGAGGGGCATGACCATGTGCCGGCCCCAGCAGCGTTCGGAGGAGTGGCCGAAGGGCAGGTAGCCCGGCGTGGTGTCCGGGTCGAGGGTGTCCCAGCGCTCCGGGCGGAAGGCGTCGGGCTCGTCCCACAGGGCGGGGTCGCGGTGCGAGAGCAGCGGCAGCAGCAGGACGTCGTCGCCCGCGCCGATCCGGTCGTCCAGGGCGGGGTACTCCGGTGAGGCGTTGCGCAGGATGTTCCACGAGGGCGGCAGCAGGCGCAGGGACTCGTGGATGATGTTGCGGTTGGACATGCCCTCGGCGAAGGGGAAGCCGAGCCAGAGGGCGTTGGCCACCAGGGTGGAGATGGTGAAGCAGACCGGGGCGGCGGCCCTGCGGTACATGCCCATCGCGTACCGGCGTTCCTGGTAGCCGGCGGCGCCCGCGGCCCGCTCCCCCAGCGCCGTGAGCCGGCCGGTGCCGGGGCGGGGCCAGCCGGGGAGCGCGGCGCCGAGCGCGATGACGGACCAGGTGAGCTTGGTGGTCAGTTCGAGGTTGCGGCTCATCAGCACGCGCAGCCGGTACGGGTCCTGGCCGAGGATCAGGTCGCGCAGGAAGAGGTGACCGGTCAGGGGCCAGGAGCCGGACAGGTCGACGTGCTCGGGCAGCGGCCGCTTCAGGGCCTCGCGCACGTCGCTGCCGATGGTGCGGGTCACCGAGGACGCCTCGGTGCGGGAGATCGACCGGCCGTGCAGCGGCTTGAACGTGGGGCGTTCGGTCTCCGTGGCGCGCCGGGCCGCGAGGATCCGGTCCGCGACCTCGGGTCCGGCGACGCCGACCGTGTCGGGTTCGAGCCGGAAGACGTCCTGGCCCAGGTGGTCGTCGAGGAGGGCGGCCAGCCGGGGGGCGAAGACGGTGGTGCGGGTGCGCGGCACGGACGACAGGGGCATGGGGGTTCTCCGGCGGGAGGGGCGCGGCGGCGGTGCGGACGGAGCAGAAGTGAAGGGGCAGACGAAGGGACCGGGAGGGGCGGGGGCGGGGGTCGCCCCCGCCGGACGGTGGGGCAGCGCGGTCCGGGCGCGCGGGCACAGGCCGCGCGCGGGACAACGATGTCCCGGTGCCGTCCGGCGGGGACGGGCGGGGCCGGTCAGTACCAGATGTACCAGGCGCTCGCCTTGAGGCTCTTGCGGGCCGAGACCTTGTTGCGGACGGCGAAGAGCAGCTTCATGGCTGACTCCTTCCTGTTGGGGGCTGGCACGTGATGCTCCGTGGCCGGGATCCGGAGAGCCCGTGAAGATCACGTGCGATGGCTTGGAGAGCATTGCCCAGGATCAGTTACGGATAATCACTCCTGTGGCCACAGGTTCTTCCGCCGCCCTGTCGAGGGGCCGTCAAACAGCCGGAAGTACCGCCGGGTTCGCGCTCAGCGACTCCAGGCGCCGGATGCGCCGGCGCACGTCGTACAGCGGGAGGATCCCGAACACGCCGAAGGACATGTCGATCACCGACCACCACAGCGGGATGCCGCGCAGCGGCCCGCAGACCAGTGCCAGCGGGACGATGCCCACGCACGCGATCATCCCGAACTCCACCACCCAGACGTTGCGCACCGGATCGCGGTAGGGGCCGTAGAAGGCGACCGCGATGACCAGGTGCGCGAAGGCCAGCCAGTCCGTGCCGTACAGCAGGAACGGGTAGTCGGCGTCGGCGGCGTCGAGACCGCGCCGCACCCGCTCGATCCAGTCCATGAGGGCGGGCAGGTGCTCGGGCACGGACAGCGCGCGCAACAGGCTCTCCAGCCCGTGCAGTTCGTGGACGAGCGGGAAGGCCGTGGCCCCGCTGAGGACCAGGCAGACGACGAAGAGAACCAGCCGGACGCGGATGCCCTTGAGCAGGGCGGCTCTGTCGCTCATGGCAGGAGCGTACGCCGCTGTTGAACGTGTTCAAAAGGAGGGTCGCGCAGAGCCCGGACCCAGGCCGTGGGACGTACCTCCCCGGGCCGCGGCGCGGGACCGCGGCCCGAGGTCACTCCCCCGCCATCGCCTCCCGCAGTTCGCCGCGCCGCCTGATGCCCAGCTTCTTGTAGGTGCTGGTCAGATGGGTCTCCACCGTGCGCCGGGCCAGATGCAGCAGGGCCGCGATCTCCGTGTTCGTCCGCCCGTCGGCGGCCAGTTGGGCGATGCGGCGCTCGCTGCCGGTCAGCGAACCGGAGCCGGTGCGGGCCCCGGCGGTGCGCCGGGCGCCGCCCGCGCGCAGCGCCTGCTCGGTGAGCGTCCACAGCCGGGGCGCGCCCAGGCGTTCGGCGCGCTCGGCGGCCTCGCGCAGACAGGCGCGGGCGCGGACGAGTTCCCCGGCGGCGGTCAGCTGCCGCCCCTGGGCGAGGAGCGCGGAGACCAGTTCCGGCGCGGCCCCGGGCGGCGCCTGCCGCAGCAGATGTACGGCCTCCTCGGCCAGCTCCAGGCCCCGGCGTCCGCCGGTGACCGCGCCCAGCACGCGCAGCGACCGGCCGACCGTGCGCGGGGTGCCCCAGACGCGGGCCAGCCGCAGCTCCTCCTCGGCCAGTTCGAGCGCCTCCAGCGGACTGCCGAGGGCCAGCCTGCACTCGGCGGCGGCCGAGCGCCACGGGGTGACGACGGGACTGATCACCTCGCGGGCCGACTGGCGGCGGCCGCACTCCAGGAAGTCGTGCAGCGCCCCGGCGCTGTCCCCGGCGGCGGCGCGCTGCACGCCCCGGGCGTACAGGAACCGGTTCAGCTCCCAGGAGCCGGGCACGGTCCGCAGGTCGAAGCCGTCCGCCAGGCGGCGTGCCTCGGCCGTACGGCCCTGCTCGACCAGGGCGAGCAGGGTGTGCGCGTGGATGTTGCCGGGCCCGGTGACGTGCACGCCGGGCGGCTCGGCCGGGAGCCGCCCGTGGGTGCCGCGCGCCGCCGCGATGTCGGCGCGGGTGTTGAGCAGCGCCTCGTGCATGGGGTGCAGCAGTCCGGGCCGCTGCCCGGCCAGGCCGCGGTCCACCAGCCGGTCCGCCTCGTCGAGTTCGTCGGCCCACTGGGCGACCGCGGCGGTCGTGCCCAGCAGGAACGGCTCGGTCAGCGGATCGGCGGGCTCGGCGAGCAGTTCGCGCACCCGCCGCATGGCGTCGGCGGCCGAGGTGCGCCCGGCGGTGGCCGCGTGCCGCACGAACAGCGCCCGTACGACGGTGCCGACCGGCTCGGACGAGCGCTCGGCGGTGTCCCGCAGCAGCCGGTACACCTCGCGGCGGACCGTCTGGTCCCGGTCGGACAGCAGCGCGGAGGCGCTGTGCAGGGCGGCCACCAGCTCCGGCCGGTCCGGGAGTTGGCCGACCGCCGTGCAGAGCACCTCCACGGCGGCCCGGGGACGGCCGCTCCCGGCGAGCGCGGTGCCCAGGGCCACGGCGGCGCGCACCCGGTCCTGCGGGCCGCCCGGCAGACCGAACGCCTCGGTGAGCCGGGGGATCCCGGCGGCGGGCTCGTGCGCGGCGCACTCCAGGGAGCCCAGCTCGGTCAGCAGCCGCTGCCGCCGCGCGCCGGGCAGGGGCTCGTCCAGGGCCCGGCGCAGGAACGCCATGGCGTCCTGCGGCCGGCCCTCGCGCAGCGCCAGCGACGCCGCGTCCTGGAGCACGCCCGCCGTCCAGGAGGCGCCGACCGGCCCGGACAGGAGCAGATGCCGGGCCACCGTCTCGGCGGACGCGCCGCGGTGCAGCATGGCCTGGGCCGCCGCCAGGTGGGTGGCCCGCCGCCGGGACTCGGGCACGCCGGTGAGCACCGCGTCCCGCAGCAGGGGATGCGCGTAGCGGGGCCGCCCGCCGGGGCCGGTGCGCAGCAGGCCGAGGCCGGTCATGGCGGTGAGCCAGCCCGTCACCCGGACCGGGTCGGCGCCCGCCAGCTCGGCGAGCAGCGCGGCCGGGCCGTCGGCGGCCCGCGGTCCGGGCACGGCGGCGGGCCGGACGCCGGACGTCGCGGCCCCCGGGCCCGGCCGGTCCGCGCCGCCTGCCGCTCCCGCGCCGCCCGCCGCCCCCGGGCGGCTCCGGCCGTCGTCGAGGACGGCGAGGGTCCGCGCCACCTCGGCGGTGCCGGGCCCGGCGCTGTCCAGCCACCACGAGACGGCCGCCTGGTAGGCGCCCGGGTAGAGCGCCGCCGCCGTCTCGGGCACCCACGGGTGCCGCGCCGGGTCGCCGAGGTCGTCCAGGAGGGCGCGCAGCAGCAGCGGGCTGCCCGCGCCCGCCCGTACGCAGCTGTCCACCCAGGTCCGGGTGGCCGCCGGGAACCGGGCACGCACCAGCGCACCCGCCGCCCCGGGCGTGAGCGGGGCGAGGGTGTGGGTGCGGGTCAGCGCGGGCGAGAGGGTGTGGGTGAAGCCCGGCCCGGGGGTGTCGACGTCGTACTGGCTGCGTTCGGTGACGGCCAGCAGGACCGGCAGGGCTAACCGGTCCAGGTGCCGGGCGGTCTCCACCAGCCAGCGGTGGGAGTGGCCGTCCGCGAGGTGGACGTCGTCCACGGCGATCAGCACCGGCGACCGGGCGGCGTACGCGTGCAGGGCGCGGCGCAGCAGTTCGGCCGGCTCACGCTCGTCCCCGGACGCGCCGGGGCCGCCGGGCGTCCCCGGTCCGCCGGGACTGCCGAGTCCCGGTACGGGGCCGAGGAGTTGGAGCGCGGTGGCGTACGGGACGGTGCTGTCGCCGGGGGCGCAGCGGGCGCGCAGCACCCGCATGCCGTGCGCGGCGGCGTCCCGGGCGGCGGCCTCCAGGACCGTGGTGCGGCCGGTGCCGGTGGCGCCGCGCAGCAGCACCAGGCCGCCCGCGCCGGACCGGGCCCGCTCGGCGCCGTCGGCCAGCAGCGCGGCGGCCTCCCGGTGCTCCGGCGGCAGTTCGCACCCCGGCCGGACGGGCTGATCGGCGAAGAGGCGCCCCGAGGGGCGTACGGACGGGCCGTCGGCGGGCCGGTCGGCCGGGTGCCCGGAGGGCGCCGCGCACGGGTGTTCCCCGCCCCGGTCCCCCGTCCGGGCGGCAGGGCGGCCGGGCGGCTGCTCGGACCCGCGGCCGGAGGAGAACCGGTCGGGCACCCGCGCGGAGAGCAGGGCGAACAGGTGCTCCGTCGACTGCGCCGCCGCCCGGTCGGCGGCCCGTCCCGGCACATGACCGGGGGCCGGATCGGACGCGGGCCCGGGAGCACGGCCGGACGCCCGGCCCGAGACGGGGCCTGCGGCGGGGCCCGAGACGGGACCCGAGGCGGGGCCCGCGGCGGGGCCCGACAGGTCGTCAGCCGCCCGGTACCGCGCGCCGTCGCCGGACGTCTGCTCGGGTACGCGGTCGAAGGCGTCGAAGGGACGGCCGGACGGCTGCGCCGGGGACCGGCCGGGCAGCTCCGTCGGGCGGTGGCCGGGCAGCTCCGTGAGGGGATGGCCGGGCAGCTCCGTGAGGGGATGGCCGGGCAACTCGGCCGGGGGACGGCCGGGCAGGTTCTCCAGGGTCTTTTCGGGCAGGTGCGCGGGGGGCTGTTCGGGCAGCCGGGCGGACGGGAGGTCAGCCACCCTCGCGGCCGTCCGGTCGGCCGGAGTCCCGCCGCCACCGGTCGCGGGGTCCGCCGGAAGACCGGCGGGGCGGTCGCGCTCCACGAGGCGATCGGTCGGGCGTGCGCGCAGCCGGCCGCACGGACGGTCCCGCCCCGGTCCCGGCACCCCTGCCATCCCTGTCATTCCTGCCTCCTCGCTCGGACATGACGACCTCCGCACACGAGGACGGTCCCCAGGGGCCCTCGGTGACGTGACAAGTCCCACCAAGGCCGACCGGCGGGCCGACGGAACCGGACGGACGGTCACCCTCGTGGTGTACACAAGGCTGTTCTCGTGGTCCGGCTCGTGGTGCTCCACGATTGCGCGGGGCACTCCCCCGGCAGGAGTGTGAACAGCACACGCCCGCCACCGCCCCCACAGAGGTGACGGGCCCGTGCACATAGGGGAAACCGTTGCTCAGCTCATCGCGGACCACGCGCCCCGGCTCGGCCGGTACCGCAGACCGCATCCCGGTCGCCGTGCACGCCACCGACCCGATCCTGCGCGAGGGGGTGCTGAGCCAGCTGCGCCGGTTCCCCGAGGTCGAGTTGCGGGACGAGGCCGGTTCGGGTCCCGGCACGGTGGCCCTGCTCGTGGACGACATGCTCGACGAGGCCGCGCTGACCCGGCTGCGCCGGGTGGTGCGCAGCGAGGGCGCGCGGGCGGTGCTCGTCGTCAGCACGCTGCGCGAGGCCGAACTGCTCGATGTGATCGAGTGCGGAGTGGGCGCCATCGTGTGGCGCCACGAGGCCGGAGCGCACCGACTGGTGCAGGCCGTGCTGGCGGCGGCCCGCGGCGAGGGCGACCTGCCCGCCGATCTGCTCGGCCGGCTCATCGACCAGGTGGGCACCTTGCACCGCAACGCGGCCGGCCGGCCGGGCGCGCCCGGCTCCGGGCTCACACCGCGCGAGGTCGACGTACTGCGCCTGGTCGCCGAGGGGCTCGACACCGGGGAGATCGCCGGCAAGTTGTCCTACTCCGAACGGACCGTCAAGAACGTCATCCACGGGCTGACCACCCGGTTGCATCTGCGCAATCGCGCGCATGCCGTGGCCCATGCCCTGCGGGAAGGCTACATCTGACCGAACAGGCATCCGGGACCGGCCCCCGGGGCAGTCCGCTCTGCCCCGGCCCCGGCCCCGGCACGCCTGCGCCGCGCCCCGCGATGCACGGCAGGATCGGACCCCGGCCGCCGCCGGACCGGGCCGGACCCGGACGGGCCGGAGAACAGGCCCCGGGCGGGACCCGGTGGCGAGGACGCGCGACCGAGCACGAGCGAGCACGGCAGGGCAGGAGCACGACGGTGATCCACGAGGTGGACGAGGTCCTCAAATCCCTGCTCGGAGGCGGCGCGCTGGCCGGTTCCGGCATCGACGTGGTGCTCGACGCGCCCACCCGGGACTGGGCCGCCCGGCGCAACGCGCCCACCATCAACGCGTATCTGTACGACATCCGGGAGGACGTGAACCGCCGTCAGCGCGGCCACGTCCCCGTGTACGACGACCGGGACGTGGTCGTCAAACGGCGTCAGCCGCCGCGCTGGTTCCGGCTGTCGTACCTGGTGACGGCGTGGACCCGGCAGCCGCAGGACGAACACCGGCTGCTGTCGGCGGCGCTGGCCACGCTGATCCCGCGCGAGATGCTCACGCCCGACGAACTCCCCGGCGCGCTGGGCGCCCTCGGCATGTCGGTCCCCGTGTCGGTGGCCGGCACCCAGACCGAGTCCCGCTCGCTGGCCGAGATCTGGTCCGCGCTCGGCGGTGAACTCAAGCCGTCCCTGGACGTGGTGATCACCGCGCCGTTCCCCGCGTACCCCGAGTACGACGCCGGGCCGCCGGTCACCGAGGGCGCCGCCGTCCGCGTCCGCACCCTGGACGACACCCCGACCGGGCCCGAGGAACGCGCCCACCGGCCGCGGCAGGTCGCCGCCGTCCGTGACGCGCGCCGGGCCGCCCGGCGCGCCCGCGGGACGGGCGGCGCGGTATGACCGTGACGGACCCGGCGAACGCGCTCACGGCCGTGGCCCCCGCCGACGCGCTCCTCACCCGGCTGGCAGCGCTGCGCGACCGGGTCGCCCTGCTGGTGGGCCGGCGCTCCGCCGACGACCCCACGGCCGACGACCCGCTGCGCGGCCTGTACCTGTCGCAGGACGCGGTACGGCACCTGCTGCACCCGGCCCCACCGGCGCCGGAGCCCGTGGACGCCCACGGCGACGCCTCCGCCTCGGCGGTCACGGACGGCGTCCCGGACAGCCCCAACAGGCCGAACAGCCCCGGTGTTCTCGGCGGCTGGGACGGCCCCGGGGACCGGGGCGACCGGCTGGCCCGGCTGGCCGCGCGGCTCGGGCTGGGTGAACTGGACACCGCCCTGCTCCTCGTCGCCCTCGCCCCCGACCTGGACCGCTCCTTCGAACCGCTCTACGGCTACCTCAACGACGACGTGAGCCGCCGCCGCGCCACCGTCGCCCTCGCCCTCGACCTGTGCGGTGTCCCCGTCCACTCGGCGTCCGCGCGGGCCCGGCTGCACTCCGGGGCCCCGCTGTCCGCGCTCGGACTGCTCACCGTGGAGGAGCCGGAACGCCCCTTCCTCAGCCGGTCGTTGCGCGTCCCGGACCGGCTGGTGGCCCATCTCCTGGGCGACGACACCCCGGACGCCGCGCTCGCCGGCCATCTGCGCGCGCTGCCCCCGGCGGCACCGGACGCCACCGACGAGGACGACCGGGACGACAAGGCCGAAGAGGGCGGCGAGGGCGGCGAGGGCACGGAGTTCACCGGCTTCGCCCGGCGGCTGGCCGCCCGCCTGAGCGCCGGTGCGCCGCCCACCGTGTATCTCCGCGAGGGCCGCGAGGGCGAGGCGCTCACCTGCGTCGCCACCGCCCTGCGTACGGCGGGCCTGGCCGCCCTGCACTTCGCCGGGCCCGAGGACCTGGTGCCCGCCCTGCTGCGCGAGGCCCGGCTGAGCGGCTCCGCCGTCGTGATCTCCGCGCTGCCCGAGCACCCCGCCCACCTGGTACGGGAGCTGACCTCGGCCGCCGACGTCCCCGTACTGATCACCGGCGCCCAGCCGTACGACCCGCACTGGTCGGAGCACGGCGCCGCCGACCCGCTCGTCCTGGACGTGCCCGGACACCGGGCCGGGGCGGTGCGCGCCTGGGCGGCGGCGCTGGGCGAGGAGCCCGGCTTCGACCTGGCCGCGACCGTGGCGCCGTACCACCTGGCGGACGACCGGATCGCCCGTGCGGCCCGCGCGGCGAAGGCCCTCGCCGTCTTCGACGGTACGCCGCTGACCGCCGCCCATCTGCGGGTCGCCGCGCGCCGCCAGTCGGCGTCCGGTCTGGAGCGGCACGCGCGCCGGATCCGGCCCGCCGTCGACTGGACCGACCTGGTGCTGCCCGAGCGCCCGCTGACCCAGCTGCACGAACTGGCCCTGCGCGCCCGGCACCGCGACCGGGTCCTCGGAGACTGGCGGCTCAGCGCGGGCGGAGGGCGCGGGCGGGGCGTGCTCGGTCTGTTCGCGGGCGAGTCCGGCACCGGCAAGACGCTCTCGGCGGAGGTCGTCGCCGCCGAACTGGGCCTGGACCTCTATGTCGTCCAGCTGTCCTCGGTGGTCGACAAGTACGTCGGCGAGACGGAGAAGAACCTGGAGCGGATCTTCGCCGAGGCCGACCGCACCGACGCGGTACTGCTCTTCGACGAGGCCGACGCGGTGTTCGGCAAGCGGTCCGAGGTGAAGGACTCGCACGACCGGTACGCCAACATGGAGAGCGCCTATCTGCTCCAGCGCCTCGAATCCTTCGACGGCATCGCCCTGCTCACCACGAACCTGCGCGCCAACATCGACGAGGCGTTCACGCGCCGCCTGGACCTGGTCGTCGACTTCCCGTTCCCCGACCCGCGCCAGCGTCTGGCCCTGTGGCGGCACAGCCTGTCCCACGTGCCGTGCGTCGAGGGCGTGGAACTCGACCGGGTGGCGGGCGACTTCGAGCTGGCGGGCGGTTCGATCCGCAGCGCGGTGGTGACCGCCGCCTATCTCGCCGCCGGCCGGGACGGCCTGGTCACCTCGGCCGACGTACTGGAGGGCGCCCGCCGCGAGTACCGCAAGGCGGGCCGGCTGCTGCCGGACGAGGGCTCCTGGTAGCTACGCACGGGGAAGGGGGGTGGACCCGCGGGTCCACCCCCCTTCCCCGTATCTGGCTGCCTCTTCGTCACTCGCCGTCCGGCTTCTGCGGCTTGATCAGCCACAGGTGGTCGTCGGTCAGGGAGCAGCGGAAGATCGAGAGCGGGGTGTCGTCGCCGCCGTCACCGCTGCCGAACACGTCGAGGCACATGTTGTCGCTGGCGAAGTTGCGGATCCAGTAGGCCCCGTTGTCCTGCTTGTCCAGCCAGAACAGCTGGTTGTCGGACGTGGTGCCGTCGCAGGTGTACTCCATCATCGGGGACCGCTCCTCGGCGGCCCCGTATCCGGTCAGGTCCATGCAGAACCTGTCCTTGACGTTGCGGATCTGGTAGAGGGGCACGCCGCCGGGACCGCCCTTGGGGTACCGCACCTCGAAGTCCCACAGCTGGTTGTCGTTCGAGGTCCCGTCGCAGCTGTACTCACGCACCGGGCCGGCCGACTCGCCCTTGTCGTAGCCCGGGATGTCCGCGCACTTCTTCGTCGTGGTGTTGTACAGCAGGACGTTCTTGAGAACCGGTCCCTTCGGCTTCTTCTTCTGCGGCGCGCCGCCGCCACCGCCGCTGTCGCCGCTCTTGGCGCCACCGGTCTCCTGGGGCTGGGTCGGCTGCTGCGGCACCGTGGGCTGCGGGGGCGGCGGCGCGGGCGACAGGGCCGGGGCCGCCGACGGGCTGGGCGCCAGGGTGGTGCCCGCCTCGGCGACCTTCTCCGTGGCCCCGCTGCGCACCGCCGGCTTGTAGGCGATCCAGAGCATCACGAAGGTGACGCTCAGCGCGAGCAGCACCCCGAAGAAGGTGGCGAGCCAGCGGGGCAGGAAGCCGCGCTGGAGATAGGTGCCCTCCACGGGCACCGGTGTCGCCCCGGACCGCTGCACGGCCAGGGTGTAGGGCCGCCGCTCCTTGGGACCGAACCAGATGATCTTCCGCGGCTTGAGGGTGGCCTTGACGAACGCGGCCCGGCCCGGCTCGATCTGCACGTTGCTCGGGTGCAGGTCGTAGGAGAGCTGGTCGCCGGTGTCGCTGCCGCTGACGGAGGCGGTGACCTTGGTGTTGCCGAGGTTGTCGACGGCGAGGCGGGGGCGGCCGCGGAAGCGGCCCTTGACGGTGGCCGGGACCAGTTCGGCCCGCACCTCCGTGAAGGGCGTGATGGTCAGGTTGCCCTCGGGGACGGTGACGGCCTCGGGGTGCTCGGTGGGCGTGATGCGCACCGCGTACGGGTTGGGTCCCGCGGTGGCGTCGGGGGTGCGGGGCGGCGAGAAGGTCAGCTCCACCGTGCCGGTCGTGCCCGGGTAGAGCCGGAGCGTCTGCGGCTCCACGACCGTCCAGGGCGAGAGGTCGCCGACGGGCTCGAAGCGGTACTCGTCGACGACGTCACCGGTGTTGCGCAACCGCAGCCGCACGCGTGTGCTGCCACCCGGGTCGACGGTCGCGGAGGCGGGTTCCAGAGAGGTCCAAAGGCTCATCTGTCAGGTCACTGCTCCGGGATCTCGGTGGCGTGGTACTCGACGAGGGCGCCGTCGGCGGACGACACGGCTGCCGCCGGTCTGCGGGAAGGCTCGGTGGGTTCCGGGTCCGGGGTCCGGATCCGGGCCGGAGTCCGGGTCCGTGTCCGTGTCCGGGAGAGGCTGTCCCGGCGGTCCGCCGCGCCGTCGCGTCCCGCCGTACGTCTCGCGTCCGTACGGCGACCGCCGTACTCGCACGTCTCGCACGTCACGCACGCGCACCGCGCGCTCCCCTCCGCCGTCGGCGGACACCAGCGTCGCCCGCGCGCGCGGGAGGCCGGAAGGGACATGGGGGCAGTCGCGCGGGCAGCGGGCCGGGCCGTGCGGGCACGCGGGGAAGCCGGGCTGCCCGTCGGGGCAACCGGGGTGCCCGCGAAGAGGTACCCCAGGACGTTTCGGCCGTCGCGCCTCGCGCGTGAGGCTGGATCCCGTTCCTGTCTCGTACCCCGAGGAGAGCAGAGCATGCCGTCCTACCTGTCGCCCGGCGTCTACGTCGAGGAGGTGGCCAGCGGTTCCCGTCCGATCGAAGGGGTGGGCACCTCGGTGGCGGCCTTCGTGGGCCTCGCGCCGGCCGGGCCGCTGAACGAGCCGACCCTGGTGACCAACTGGAGTCAGTACGTCGCGTCCTTCGGCGAGTTCACCGACGGGTACTACCTCGCCCACTCGGTCTACGGGTTCTTCCAGAACGGCGGCACCGCCGCCTATGTCGTGCGGGTCGGCGGTTCCGCCGAGGACGCCTCCGGCGGTGCCGTGAGCCGCAACGGCGCGGTGCCCGCCGCGGTGAGCGGTTCCGCCGCTCCGGCCGCGCTGACCGCCGGTGAGCCGCGCCAGCTCGGCACGTTCACCGTGACCGCCATCGCCTCCGGCGGCAAGGGCGGACTGAGCGTCGAGGTCGCCGACCCCGAGGGCGAGGGCCCCGCCGAGCGCTTCCGGCTCGTCGTCAAGGACGGCGACAAGGCCGTGGAGACCTTCGACGTGACCGCCAAGAAGGGCGGCCGCAACTACGTGGTCACCCAGGTGAAGGAGCGCTCCAAGCTCATCACCGTGGCCGAGGCCGCGCCGGCCGCGCAGCTGGTCCGCCCGGAGAACCAGACGGTGGCCCTCCCGGCTCCGCCGGCCGCTCCGGCCCCGGTCGTGCCCGAGGCCCAGGAGGCCGTCGCGCCCCACCCGGGCCCGGCCCAGTACCTCGGCGACTCGGCCGACCGCACCGGCTTCGGCGGCCTGGAGGCCGTCGACGAGATCTCCATGGTCGCGGTGCCCGACCTGATGGCCGCCTACCAGCGCGGCGCGATCGACCTGGAGGCCGTCAAGGCGGTCCAGCTCGGTCTGATCGCGCACTGCGAGCTGATGGGCGACCGCGTCGCCGTCATCGACCCGCCGCCCGGCCTGAACGCCCGTCAGATCCGGGTGTGGCGCCAGGAGACGGCCGGTTACGACTCCAAGTACGCGGCCCTGTACTACCCGTGGATCAAGACGTTCGACCCGGCCAGCGGCCAGACCCGGCTGATCCCGCCGAGCGGCCACGTCTCCGGTGTCTGGGCGCGCAACGACTCCGAGCGCGGCGTGCACAAGGCGCCCGCCAACGAGGTCGTGCGCGGTGCGGTGGACCTGGAGACCCAGATCACCCGCGGTGAGCAGGACCTGCTCAACCCGATCGGCGTCAACTGCATCCGCGCGTTCCCCGGCCGGGGCATCCGCGTCTGGGGCGCCCGCACCCTCTCCTCCGACCCGGCGTGGCGCTACCTCAACATCCGCAGGTACTTCAACTACCTGGAGGAGTCCATCCTCATCGGCACCCAGTGGGTGGTGTTCGAACCGAACGACCACGCGCTGTGGGCCCGGATCCGGCGGAACATCTCGGCGTTCCTGGTCAACGAGTGGCGCAACGGTGCCCTGTTCGGCCAGCGCCCCGAGGAGGCCTACTACGTCAAGTGTGACGAGGAGACCAACCCTCCGGAGTCGGTGGACGTCGGCCGTGTCATCTGCGAGATCGGCATCGCGCCGGTCAAGCCCGCCGAGTTCGTGATCTTCCGGCTGGCGCAGTTCTCCAGCGGCAGCGGGGAGCTGGAGGAGTAGGACGCGGCACCGCCCGCGCCCCGCCGCCAGCCCGTCTTCCACACCCTTCCAAGGACAGCGAACACATGAGTCTCCAGCCGGGTGACGCCCTCACCTCACATAATTTCGGCCTCCAGATCGACGGTGTCATGGTCGAGTACCTGGCCGAGGTCAGCGGCCTGAGCATCGAGCAGGACGTCATCACCTACCAGCAGAACACCCCCAACGGCCAGAACGTGGTCAAGAACCTGCCGGGTGTGAAGAAGAACGGCACCTGCACGGTCGTCCGCGGTATGACCCAGTCGGCCTCGTTCACCCAGTGGATCAACGAGTCCATCAACGGCCAGATGACCACGGCACGCAAGAACGCCTCGATCATCATGATGGACTTCCAGAACAACCCGGTGAAGCGCTACCACCTGCGCAACGCCTGGTGCAACAAGATCGACGCGAGCACGGTCAAGGCGGGCGAGGCCGCCGCGCTGACCGAGACCGTGACGATCGCGTTCGAAGAACTGGTCATCGAATAATGCGGCGTACGGCCGGCCGGACCGGCGGTGCCGTCGCGTGGGCCGGCCAGGACGCGGCGGAGCCCGCGCCGGAGCCGGCGGCCCAGCAGCCGCCGGACCGGCAGTCCGCCCCGCAGCAGTCCGCGCCGCAGCAGCCCCTGCTCCAGGAGCCGCTGCGCACCGAGTTCCCCTTCCAACTGCCCCGCGGGTACGTCGACGAGTCCGGCACCGTCCACCGTGACGGTGTGATGCGGCTGTCGACGGCCCGGGACGAACTCGTCCCGCTGCGGGACGTGCGCGTGCAGGAGAACCCGGCGTATCTGTCGGTGGTGCTGCTGGGCCGGGTCATCACCCGGCTCGGCACGCTGCCGCTGGTGCACGACGGGATCGTGGAGAACATGTTCGCCTCGGACCTGGCGTTCCTCCAGGACTTCTACCGGCAGATCAACGCCGAGGGCCACACCAGGGCGGGCGTGCGGTGCCCGCACTGCTCGGAGCCCTTCGAGGTGGAACTCGGCGGGAGCCGCCTGGGGGAATCGTGACGTACGCGACCGACCGGCTTCAGGAGGAGATCGCGTACGTGGCCTACCACTTCCACTGGAGCCTGGAGGAGATCCTGGATCTGGAACACCACGACCGCCGCCGGTACACGGAGGCCATCGCGTCCCTGGTGACGCGGGCCGGAGCGGAGGGCTGACACGTGGGATTCCTGGACCGGCTCGACCGGCGGGACCGGCTGCGCGGCCGGCGCTCCGCCGCGGGCGGCGACGGCGCGGGCAAGGGCGTGCCGAGCGTCACCGCCGCGGCGGACACGGTGGCGCAGGCGGCACCGTCCGCGCCACCGCCGGCCGACAAGGCCCCGGCCGCGCCGGACGCGCGGCCGGCGGTGGCGCCCTCCTGGATCGGACTGCCTGCGATCCAGCGAGCCCTTGGCCCGAACCCGGGCGGCGTGGCCGACTCCGGGTTCGGCGGGCGGCTGCCCACCTGGCAGAACCCGTCGTTCACGGCGACGGTGTCCCACGCCGTCCTGGACGGCCGCACCAGCGCCGTCCTCGGCGGCGGCCCGGCGGCGCACCCGGTCCCGGCCTCTCCGGTGACCGGCCTGGAACGCCCCGCGCCCGCCCTGCCGTCCGCCTCCGCCCCTGGTTCGTCACCCGTGGCACAGCGGGCGCCCGCGGTACCGCTGCGGTTCCTTCCGCCGCGGACGCCGGGCGGGAGGGGCGGGCCGGGCGGACCCGGTACGACCGGCGCGTCCGTCGCTTCGCCGGTCGCGTCCGGTGGTGCGGTGCGTGCGGCGGCCGGTTCGCCCGCGCGCGCCACGCCGGGGGGCGTGGCGCGCGGCGGGTCCATGACGGGCGGCGCGGGGCGACCGGCGGGGGTGCCTGTCGCCACCTCGTCCGCCCGTTCTGCCTCGTCCGTCCCGTCCGCGCTGTCTTCTGGGTCTGCCCCGTCTTCTTTGCCTTCTCCGTCTTCCCCGTCCTCCCCGGCCGGTGGTCCGGTCGTCTCGCCGGCCGTGCCGCCGGTGGGTGCTTCGGGCGCCGGCCCGAGCGCTGCTCCGGTCGGCAACGCGGCCGGTACTCCGACCGGTGCGTCGGTCGGCTCCTCGCCGGGGACACCCGGCGCGTCTCCCGGTGCGGCCTCGGCCGTCCGGGGTGCTCCTGTGCCGGGGCGGTCCGGCAGGTCTCCTTCCCCCTCGGCCGGGGCCTCCGCGCCGGGGGGCTCCGGTGCGTCCGCCTCCGGCCCGGCTCCTTCCGCCGCCGTGCCCGCGCCTGCGACTCCCGCCGCCCCGGCGCCCGCCGTGCAGCGGGCCGGTACGGGCCGTCGGCGGCGGCGCGGCGCGGCGTCCGGACCGGTCGCCGCGAAGGCACCGGCGGCTTCCGGCGCTTCCGCCGCTTCCGCTGCTGCCTCCGGTTCCGCTTCCGCCTCCTCCGGTACGTCCCCGACGCCGTCGGCCGACGGTGCTACGGCGGTGCAGCGGGCGGGCGACCAGGGAGGACCGGCGGCCACCGCCCCGGCCTCAGCGGCAGCCTCGGTCCCGGCATCCGCACCCGCCGCTGCCGCGTCCACGCACTCCACCCCCGCCGCCGTGCCCGTGGTGTCGCCGCTGGCTCCGTCCTCCGGACCCGCCACGGCACCGCCTCCCCTGCCCGTCTCCGGTCCCGGGCTGCGTCCCGTCTCCTCGAACGCACCGGCCGGGCCCGGTTCGCTGACCCGGGCGCAGCGGAGCGGCCCGGCGGTCCAGCGGCGCTCGCTCCCCGTCGCCCGGCAGGACCCCGCCCCTTCGGGCAGCGGTGCCCCCGAGGCCCGCAAGGCGCCCGCCGGGAACGGTTCGACGGTGTCCGCCCCGCACCCGACCGCGCCCACCGCCGCGCCGAGCCTGAGCGGCGACACGGCACCGGCGGCCGTGCAGCGTTCCGTGTCCTCGTCCTCCCCCGGCGGTACGTCCTCCAGCACCACCGTCCGCGACGCGGCCGGGGATCCCGCAGGGGCGGCCGGACAGGCTCCCGCGGTGCAGAAGTCGACCGCCTCCCCCGCGCTCCCGCCCGCCACCGGCAGCACCCCCGCCTCCGCACCGGCCCCGAACGGGCCGGGCCGGACCTCGGCGAACGCGGCGCCGAGCACGGCGAACGCCCCGGCCCCGGCGGCGACTCCGTCCACCGGCACGGGCGCGGTCCGGTCACCGGGTTCGGCGCCGGCCTCGGGCCCCGGACCGGTTTCGGTCGCGCGCAAGGCCACGCCTAGGGGACAGGCTGCGACGCCGTCTCCGAGCCCGGCACCGGCTCCCGGCCCGGCGTCCGCACCGACTCCGGGCCCGGCAGCGGCTTCTGGTTCCGCTTCCGCTTCCACTCACACTCCTGGTTCCGCGCCGCCTTCGGCCGCGGGTGCGCGAGCGGCATCCGGCCCAGCATCGGGATCGACCTCACCCGCTGCCCCTGCCCCTGCCCAGCAGTCGGCCACGTCCTCGGCGCCGGCCACCCGCGTGTCCCCTCCCGCGCGTCAGGGAGGAACTCAGGGCGTCCAGGGCGCCGTACAGCGCCGCACGTCGCCGTCCCAGAGCGGTCGTACGCCACTGCCGGGCGCCCCCGCGACGGCACCCGCCGCCCCGCAGCGCCCCACCACCGCCTCGCCCGCGACCGCGTCCGCACCGGCACCCACCCGGACCGCCGACACCCCGGCGCCGCCCCGGGCGAACGAGACCCGCCCCGCCACCGCTCCCACCCGGAGCAGCGGCACCCCGCACACCCCGTCCGCCGACACCCCCGTACAGCGGAGCGCGGCGAGTTCGACGCCGCCGGCCGCCACCGGCCCCACGGCCGCCCCGCAGCCCACCGCGTCCGCCACCGCCCCGCGCCCGGCGGCCACCTCGGGCCAGAACGCCCCGGCGCCCGTGCCGGTCGTCCAGCGGCGCGGCAACAACCGCCGTGCGCCCCGCCCGGGTCTGGGTGCGCCCGTGTCCTCGCGGTCCGCCACTCCGCCGGGCCCACGGCCCCGGACGGACGCACCGGCCGGTACCGAGGCGACGACCCCGGCGCCCCAGGCCCCGGCCGCACCGGCACGGCGTTCACCGCTCGGCGCGCCCATGAGCGCGCTCCCCACGGACTCCGCGCCCGTCAGCAGCGTCCCGAGCGCCCCGCGCACGCCCGCACCGCCCTCGGCCGCCCTCCCCTTCCCGCCCGTACCGCTGCCGACAGCGGAATCACCCCTTCCTGCCTCCGTACCGCCCACCGTCCAGCGCAGCGTCCGGCACCCGGCCCCGGCCCCGGCCGCGCTGCCGACACCACCGGCCGCCCCCATGCCCGGCCCCGCGTTCGCCGCCGGGCCCGCGCCCGCGGCCCCCGCGGGTGCCCCCACCGGCCGCCCCCTCCCGGTGGCACGTCTCGCGTCCCGCCCCTTCCCGTCTCCCGTACCGGCGCCCGGCGCCACACCTCCCGCCCCGGCATCCGGCCCTGTACCGGCACCGGCACCGGCACCCGGGCCGATATCCGCACCGATGCCCACCGCCGCGTCCGCCCCCACCTCCCCCACCACGTCCGACCCCGCCCTCCCCCCGCTCCCCGTCGTCCAGCGCTTCTGGAAGAAACCCTCGAAGCCGTCGAAGCCGTCGACAATGTCGGCCCCCGGCAACTCGGTCACGAGCGCCCATTCCGCCCCGGCGGCTGCCGCCGCCGTCGCGAACACGCTGCCGCACAGGCCGCCGCCGCACCGCGCCGACGGCCCGCCGCCCCCGTACGCGCCCCCCGCCACCAGCACGACCGCCGCCTCAGCGCCGGAACCGGTGTCGCAGCCGGCGCCCCCGGAGTACAGCGGGGTCCCGGCGGGCGCGTTCGACCCGAGGGAGCTGACCGACTTCCAGCTGGACGAGCTGGTGCACCGGATCATCGGCCGGATCACCCGGCTGATCCGCACCGAACTCCGCATGGACCGCGAACGGATCGGCAGACTCCGCGACCCCCGCCACTGACCGGCGACCGGCGCGCCTCGCGCGGCCACCGGCCGGGAGCGTCCGGCACGACAGCAACGAAAGAAAGGCCCACCCTCGATGTCCCGCCAGGACCCGGGCTCCACCATCTGGTTCACCCTCAGCATCGACGGCGAGAGCCTCGGCTACTTCAACGGCTGCGAGGGGCTGTCGTCCCAGGTGGAGGTCGAGCACCGCCAGGAGGGCGGCAACAACGGCTTCGTCTGGCAGCTGCCGACCCGTGTCACGTTCTCCACGATCCGGCTGACCCGTCCGCTCACCCCCGACACCACCAAGGTCGCCAAGTGGATCTCGTCCGTGCAGACGGGCATCAAGCGGCCCACCGCGCACATCGCGGCGCTGCGCGCGGACGGTTCGGTGGTGGCGCGCTGGGGACTGCTGGAGGTGCTGCCGGTGAGCTGGACCGGTCCGACGCTCGACCCGGCGAGCCCGTCCGTGGCGACGGAGGTCCTGGAGATCGCCCACCACGGATTCACGGACTGAACGGACTGAAGGGCACAGGACGACATGGCCAAAGGCAAGAGCGGCGCGGGCAAGAGCCTGGTGCGGGCCACGCTCGCGATCCACGAGCCCCCCGTGGGTGACAGCACGTCACCCGGTGGCATCATCAAGACGTTCGACTTCGACTTCAACCCCGCGCAGCTGTCGCTGACCCGGCGCGCCGAGTGGAAGGCCACCCCCGCGCAGATCGAACGGGACGGCCCGCTCCCGGAGTTCATGGGCGCGCTGCCGCGGGAGATGAATGTGGAGATCTTCCTGGACTCGTCCGACGAGCCGACGAGCAACACGGTGCTGAAGAAGGTGGAGTCGCTGCTCGACTGCTGCGAGGTGACCAGCGCCAGCCGGGCCGCGAAGAAGCCGTCGCCGCCGTGGGTGGTGTTCGGCTGGGGGTCGTTCTCGACGGCCCGGTTCGCGGCGTACGTCAGCTCGGTGGAGGCCAACTACACGCTGTTCGGGACGACCGGTGTGCCCATCCGGGCCACCTGCCGGCTGCATCTGCACGAGATCCCGAACGCGACGATGGGGCAGAACCCGACCTCCGGCGCGCTCACCGCGCAGCGCGTGCACCGGGTCGTGGCGGGCGACTCGCTCCAGTCGCTGGCCTGGCGCGAGTACGGCAACGCGTCCGCCTGGCGGGCCATCGCCGAGGCCAACGGCATCGACGACCCGGGCACGCTGCCCAACGGCGTGGAACTCGTGCTGCCCGCCGCCGAGGAGGTGCGTTCCTGATGGTGCGTCCCGCGCTCTCCAGTGTCGTCGACGTCAAGATCGGCGGCGCCAAACTGCCCATCGAGTTCTCCCGTGCCCTGGTGGACTGCTCGGTCGACCAGGGCGTCGGGGTGCCGGCCGCGTTCCGGCTGACCTTCCGCGACCCGTACCGCAAGCTGCTCGGCAAGCTGGGCATCACCTTCGGCACCAAGGTGGTGCTGGCGCCGGTCTCCGACGGCAAGGGCGCCGGGGATCCGCTGCTGACCGGCGAGGTCACCGGTCTGGAGGCCGACTACGACGGCACCGGCACCTTCACCGTGATCCGCGGCTACGACCTCGGGCACCGTCTGCTGCGCCAGCGCCGGGTGGCCGCGTACCGCAACCAGAGCGCCTCCGACATCGCCCGCAAGCTGGCCGCCCAGGACGGCGTGCCCGTCGGACGGATCGAGTCGACGCGGACGGTGTACGAGTTCATCAGCCAGTCCAACGTCACCGACTGGGACTTCCTCGCCCGGCTGGCCGACGAGAACGAGATGGTGATGTCGGTCGACGCGGACGGGAAGTTCCAGTTCGCCAAGCCGAAGCCGTCCTCCGGGGCGCCCTCGCCGCACACGGAGGGCGACAAGAGCCCGTTCGTGCTCCAGGCGGGCCACGACATCCTGCGGCTGCGGGCCGCGGTGACCGCCGCCGACCAGGTCGGCAAGGTCGAGTCGCGCGGCTGGGACGTGACGACGAAGAAGAAGCTCACCTCGACCGCGCCCGCGGTCGACAACCCGGCCGTCAGCATCGGCACCACCCCGGGCGCGGCCGCCGGGAAGTTCAAGACGGCCAAGCTGGTCGAGACGGGCACGCCCTACGACAAGCAGAACGAGGTGAAGTTCGCGGCCGACGCGCTGGCCGACGACGTGACCGGGGCGTTCGCCGAGCTGGAGGTCGTCGCGCGCGGAAATCCCAAGCTGCGGCCGGGAGTTCCGGTGGCGCTCTCCGACGTCGGGGTGCCCTTCGAGGGCAAGTACACGGTGACGTCGGTGCGGCACGTGTTCGGCGACGGCAAGCACTACGAGGTGTGGGTGACGGTCAGCGGCCGGCAGTGGCGTTCGCTGTACGGGCTCGCCTCGGGCGGCACGGAGACCGCGCCCCGGCTGCCCAGCGTGGCCAACGCGCTGGTCACCGACGTCAACGACCCGCTGAAGCAGGGCCGGGTGCGGTTGCAGTTCCCGTGGCTGGACGACAGTTACGTCAGCGACTGGACGCGTACGGTGCAGATGGGCGGCCTCGGCGGGGGCGGGGTGTTTCCGATGGACGTCAACGACGAGGTGCTGGTCGCCTTCGACCGGGGCGCGCTGGACCATCCGTTCGTCATCGGCGGGCTCTACAACGGGCGGGACAAGCCGACGGCGGTCGGTGACGTGCCGCTGCACGACACCGTGCGCAAGAAGGCCAGCCGGCACACCGTCTCCGACCGGGACGGCAACCGCATGGACCTGCTCAGCCAGAAGACGAGCGGGCGCAAGCAGGGCGTGCGGCTGGTGACCGGCGACAAGCAGCTCACCGTGAACCTGGACCGGACGAACACCGAGATCGTGGTGGACAGCAAGGGCTCGGTCAGCATCAAGGGCAGCCGCTCGGTGAGCGTGGAGGCGGGCACCGATCTGAGGCTGAGTGCCCGGCGCAACCTGTCCATCCACAGCGGCGGCACCCTCGACATCCGCGGCGGCGCCGTGGTCGGCATCAAGGCGGCGGGCGTGCTGTCGGTGGACGCGGGCGCCGCCCTGAACATGAAGGCCGCGGCCGCCGTGAACCTGAGCGCGCTCGCCAGCGTGCAGATCAACGCCGTGGCCAACGTGGGCATCCGGGCCGTCACCGTGCCCATCATGGGCGTCCTGACGTCCAACGGCATGCCGGTGATGGTGATCCCGGCGTGAACGATGTGAGCGATGCGAGCGGTGTGAACGGCGCGGACAGTGTGAACGGTGTGAACGGCGCGGGCCGTGTGCGGGGAACGCGGGGGTGGTGGTGATGGCGGAGCAGTTCGTCGGGTCCGGCTGGTCGTTCCCGTTGCGCATCGGGCCCACCGGCGGGATCGCGCTGGTCAGCGGGGAACGAGAGATCGAGGAGGCGATCCGCCTGGTGCTGTCCACGTCACCGGGCGAGCGGCCGATGCGCCCCGACTTCGGCTGCGCCATCCACGACCTGGTGTTCGCCCCGGTCAACGAGCAGACCGCGGGCCGCATCCAGCACGAGGTGTACATCAGCCTGGACCGCTGGGAGCCGCGGATCGAGGTCACCGACGTCGAGGTGACCGCGGGCGGCGACCAGGGCGTCCTCTACATCGACGTGCGCTACGCGATCCGCGGCACCAACAACCCGCGCAGCCTCGTCTTCCCGTTCTACGTCATTCCGTCCCACGACGAGCCGGGGGACACCGCCCCGGCTCCGGAAAGCGATCGCTGATGGCCCTGCCCTCCCCCAACCTCGACGACCGCCGCTTCCAGCAGTTCGTCGACGACGCCAAGCGCTACATCCAGCAGCGCGCCCCGGAGTGGACCGACCACAACGTCTCCGACCCGGGCGTCACCCTGGTCGAGACGGTCGCCCACATGGCCGACCAGATCGTCTACCGGCTCAACCGGGTGCCGGAGAAGAACCACCTCGCCTTCCTCGACCTGGTCGGGATCACGCTGTTCCCTCCGTCGGCGGCCCGTACGGACGTCACGTTCTGGCTGTCCGCGCCGCAGGAGGAGCCGGTGGCGGTGCCGGTCGGCACCGAGGTGGCGACCGTGCGCACCGAGAGCGAGGAGGCGGTGGTCTTCGCCACCGAGCGCGAACTGTCCGTGGTGCCCTGCTCGTTGCGGCACATCCTGGTGCAGCACCGGGGCGAGGCGGCGGTCGACCGCACCCATGACCTCGCCGCCGAGGACAAGGACCTGCTCTGCTTCGCGGAGTCCCCGAACCCGGGCGACTGCATGCTGCTCGGCCTGTCGGCCGCGGTGCCGCACAACGCGCTCGCCCTGGACCTGGACAGCCGGGTCGACGGTGTCGGCGTGGACCCGCGGCAGCCGCCGCTGGTGTGGGAGGCGTGGACGGCGGACGGCTGGCAGCTGTGCGAGGTGGACCGGGACGGCACCGGTGGCCTGAACCGGCCCGGCGAGGTGGTGCTGCACATCCCCGGCGGGCACGTGCTGTCCCGCAACGCCGGCCAGGAGGCGGGCTGGCTGCGCTGCCGGGTCACCGAGCCGCAGCCCGGACAGCCCTTCTACACCACCTCCCCCACGGTGCGCGCCGCCGAGGCGTTCACCATCGGCGGGACCACCGCCACCGTGCACGCCGAGACGGTCTACGACGAGGCGCTCGGCGAGTCCACCGGGCTGCCCGGACAGCGGCTGCGGCTCGCGCACGCGCCGGTCGTCGGGGACGACCCGCCGGTGCTGCTCCAGACCGCCGAGCACGACGGCTGGACGGACTGGCGGGTGGTGCCGAACTTCGCGGCCTCCGGCCCCGGCGACCGGCACATCACCCTGGACGCTGCGACCGGCGAGATCTCCTTCGGCCCGGCGGTGCGCGAACCGGACGGCTCGCTGCGCCAGTACGGGACGGTCGCGCCCAAGGGCTCCCCGATCCGCGCCCGCCGCTACCGCACCGGCGGCGGCCGGGCGGGCAACGTGGCGCGCGGCGCCGTGCAGATCCTGCGCACCTCCATCCCGTACGTCTCCGAGGTCGTCAACCGCGAGGCCGCGCGCGGCGGTGTCGACGGGGAGACCGTGGAGGAGGCGAAGGTCAGGGCGCCGATCACGCTGCGCGCCCAGGAGCGCGCGGTGACGCTGCGGGACTACGAGGAGCTGGCCCGCCGCGCCGCCCCGGAGACGGCGCGGATCACCTGCCTGGAGGGCGAGGAGGGCGAGCACGGGGCGTACGCGGTACGGGTGCTGGTGGTGCCGCAGGCGGTGCCCGACCCGGGCGGCCGGCTGCGCTTCGAGCAGCTCGTGCCCGGCGACGCGCTGCTGGACCGGATCACCCGGCACCTGGACGAACGGCGCCTGATCGGGACCCGGCTGGCGGTCGGTCCGCCGTACTACCAGGGGGTGACCGTGGTGGCCACGGTGCACGCGTTCCGCGGGGTGGACACCGACCGGGTGCGGCGCGAGACGCACGACGCCCTGTACCGGCACCTGGATCCGCTGACCGGCGGGGCGAACGGCACGGGCTGGCCGTTCGGGCGTCCCGTGCAGTCCGGCGAGGTGTTCGCCGTGCTCCAGCGGGTGCCGGGCGTGGAACTGGTCGACCAGGTGGTCCTGCACGCGGCCGACCCGCTGACCGGCAAGCGCGGCGAGGCCACCGACCGCATCGACCTGTCCGCGCCGTCCCTCGTCTTCTCCTTCGACCACCGGGTGCGTGTGATCGGGGACGGTGCCTGATGCGCGGTTCCATCGACGGTCTGGGGTCGTCGGCGCCGATCGGCATGATGCTGCCCGCGGTGTTCGCCGACGACGATCTGGCGCAGCGGTTCGTCGGCGGTCTCGACGAGGTGATCGCGCCGATCCTGAGCGTCCTCGACTGCCTGGACTCCTACTTCCGGCCGTCGCTCGCCCCGCAGGACTTCACCCAGTGGCTGGGCGGCTGGGTGGGCGCGGAGACGGACGGCACCGAACCCGAGCCGCTGCTGCGGGCCGCGGTGGCCGCCGCCGCGCATCTGCACCGCATCCGCGGCACCCGGCGCGGTCTCGCCCAGGCGGTGCGGCTCGCCTTCGGCGTGGAACCGGAGATCACCGAGAGCGGGGCCGCCGACTGGAGCGCCCGCCCGCTGGGCCCGGTCCCCGGCGAGGTGCGCCCCCGGCTGCACGTGCACGTGCGGCTGCCCGACCCGACCCCCGCGGACCGGCACCGCCTGGACTCCCTGGTCGCCGCCGCCCGCCCCGCCCACATGCCGTACACGGTGCAGGTGTCCGCGGCCGAGTCCGCCGTACCCGCCGAACCCGCCGAACCCGCCGAACCCGCCGAAAGGATCCCCGAGAGATGACGACCCCCCAGAACTGCGCCGAATGCGGCACCCGCGCGGAGCCGGGCCAGTCGTTCTGCGACGCCTGCGGGGCGGTCCTGAGCTGGACGGGTCCGGCGGCGTCCCGCGTGCCCGCGCCGGCCGGGCCGGCGGACGCGTCGCGGGGCCGCGCCGAGGACGCGTCCGACGCGGCACCGGCGGCGCCCTCCGGCGGCTCCGGAAGCTCTGGCGGCTCTGGCGGCTCTGGCGGCTCCGGTCACGCTCCGGCGGACACCTCCGTCCGCGACTCCGCTCCGTCCGGACCGTCCGCGGCCCCCGCCACCCCGGCCCCGGAGGGTGCCGTGGGCACCGCGCCGGAGCCGCGGCCGCTGCCCGCCCAGGGCGCCGCTCCCGGTCCCGACCGGTCCGAGGAGGACGACACGCTCCCGGGTCTGCGCATCATCCCGGACCCGGCGGCAGCGCCGCCCCCGCACGACCCGTACCGCCAGCCGGCCGCGCCCCACGCACCCCAGGGCGCCCCCTTCGCGGGCGACCCGGAGGCGACCGTCCCGCAGCCGCCGGCCGCGCAGTTCCCCGACGGTGCTCCCATGCCCGGCGCCCCCGCGCCCGGTGGCCCCGAGGACCCGGCGGAGCGGGCCCGCCGCCTGCTCATCCCGGTCTCCGACCCGCAGGCCCCATCCGCCCCGGAACCCGCCGTGGCGCCGGTGCTGCCCGGCCGCCCCGCCCCGCAGCGCCCGCAGGCCGTACGCGCCCCGGGCGAGGAACTCGGCCTGGACGGCGGTCTCCCCTGCCCCTGGTGCGGCACCCGGAACCGGCCCGAACGGCACTACTGCACGCGCTGCGCGATGCCCATGGCCGGTGACCGGCAGGCCCCGGGGCGGCTGCCCTGGTGGCGACGGCTGACGCGGGCCGGCGACCGCGAGGCGCCGTGGGCGGGCGACCGTCCCCGGCTGCGCCGCGCCTTCGACCGCGTACTGGCCTGGGTGGGCGCGGCGATCGTGGTGACCCTGCTGATCGTGGCGGCCGTGAACATCCCCAGCGGTGTCCAGGCGACCCGCGACCACTTCGCCAAGCGCGCCCCGGTCGCCCCCGACACCTACCGCGCCTCCCGCTCGTACCCGGGCCACAAGCCCGACCTGGCCTTCGACAAGATCAACAACACCTGGTGGGGTCCGGGCGTCGCCGACTCGGGCAAGGGCCAGTGGGTCGAGGCCCACTTCAACGAGCCGACGCGGCTGCTGAACATCATCATCACGCCGGGCCAGTCCATCCGCGCCGACCAGCTCTCCAAGTCCGCGCTCCCGCACCGCGTCCAGGCCCTGATCACCACGGCCGACGGCAAGACCACCACCCGCGACCTCGTCCTCGACCAGGGTCCGGGCCCCCAGCCCCGCGCCTTCCGCTTCGGCAAGGTCATCGCCGTCCGCTTCACCATCGAGTCCGCCTACCAGCCCAGCCCCGACAAGCAGGTCTCCATCGCCGAGATCGAATTCCTCGGCCCGTCCCACTCGAACGGAAGCTGACCCGCACCAAGCCCCCGGCCACAACGCACCACACCGCGAACACGGGACCGCCGCTCTTCCCCCGGAGCGGCGGTCCCGGCATGAGCGGCCGACGATCCGCTTTCCTGTGCAACACGATGGACCCGGCCCTCCGGATCAATGTCTAATGACGGCAGTTGCGCACGGGGAGGGGGACGTCTCGGGTGGATACGCCGGAATTAGTCTCGAAAGTCCTGGACATTCTGGCCCAGGGCGCCGGAAGTGCCGCGTCGGCGGCGGGCAGCAGCGCGGCGCAGGCGTTGATCGCGGCACTCCGCGAACGGCTGAGCGGCACAGAGGACGGCCTCGCCGCGCTGGACGCGTTCCTGGGGGACCCGGGCGATACGGCGGGCGCGACGGCGGCACGGGCGGTCCTGGAACGGCAGGTGGCCGCCGACCCCGGCTTCGGTCGGCTTCTGGCGGACCTGACACAGGCGGCCGAGCCGTCACCGCAGACGATCACGCACAGCGTGGTGATCAGTGACAGGGCCAGGGTCACCCGCAGCCAGATCTCACTGGGACCGCTGACCGTCAACAACAACGCGCAGGGCCGACTGCTCCTCGCCGTGCTCGCCGTCGCCCTCGTGGCCCTGATCGCCCTGGCCGGATACGGCGGCGCCCGAGTGTTCACCGACAAGGACGAGGGGTCGGGCCCGGTGACCGGCGGCCACGGAGCCTCGAAATCGCCCGCCGCCACATCCACCGCATCCGCCACCACCCCCACCGCCCGACCCTTGCCCCCCACCCAGGCGACAGCCGACGCGATCCTCCCCGACCGAGCAGCCCTGGAGGGAACGGAATTCGAAAGCTCCCCCGACGCCTACTTCCCCGACGGCGAGCGGAGCGACTACCAGGGAACGATCTGCGGCGACTACCCCGAACTGTGCGCGCATCGGGTACATGCCGGGGCCGCGGGCGGCTACGCCCCCAACGACCTCTCGGAACAATCAGGGTGGCACGCCGAACTCCAGGTCCTGGCCCACGAATCCGAGGCGGACGCCGAACGCACCTTTGCCGCCCTGGCGGACACAACCAGGAACGGCACCTCGACCAAGATCAAGCCCGACCCCTCGGCGTACACACCGCCGGAAAACTCCCGCCTCGGCGACGAATTCGCCAGCTACAGGACCCTCTGGGAAGGACAGGACCTAGGGATCATGTGCGTGATCCGCCGCGGACCGTACATCGCCCTGATCACCCAGGAGAAGGACGGCGGCGCGGCGGTCCTGGACAACACCACGCAGACCCGGCTCAACACCCTGATGCTGCGCCGCATGGACGAGGCCCTCTCCGGCACCACACCGCACACGGCGCTGCGCGAGGTCCAGAGCACCTACTGACGTCCACACCACCGCACTCGTCACCCGCGCCGGCCCCTCACGCACGCCGTACGGAAGGCCGAGCAGGAACGGTCCATGCCACTCTGGACCCGCAGGCGGATACAGCCGATGTATCGAAGGAGGCCATTTTTTCCTCTTCCAAATATTCGGCGCCGCGCACACTCATAAATTGCCCGACGAATTACGCCGTCGATCAATCGGTGCGGTCACCCAGGCCCAGCACCTGTGGAGAGTCGCTGGGAAAGTTCCTGGGCATGCCCGGTACATCGATGACCCGCCCATAGACGCGAGCCAGGAACTCTACGGCACCGACCGGGAACTCGAACCACTCACCGTTGTCCGTGCGGATGACTACCGGCCATTTCTCCGGGTCCGCAGGGCTCGTTTTCCAGTAGAAGGCGTCCCCCGAATTGGACTCCGCCCAACTGACCAGCCCTCCCGGCCCGGGATAAGGGACGTATTCTTCGGCGTCGCCCATCTCGTACAGATCCTGGAGGATTTCGTCCTCAGTGCGCCCGGATGCCCATAGTGCCTCCTCGCCGGGTACGGGAAGGGACACCATGAGGAAGTCATCGATGACGAGAGCCGGGTACGCCTCCGAGAACGAACGGAAGTCGGAGGGCAAGGCCACCCCCAGGGCCGCCTCAAGGGCAGCCCAGTCCACCTCACGCCTCCCAGACACACGCCACCGCGTCATCGCCGGGAGCGCGGCCTCCAGTTCTTCGACCCTCAGCATGTCGTCTGCCAATCCGGACTGTTCCGCACCACAACGTTACTGATCCGGTGAACAGGTTCTCGTTCACCCAATCACCGTCCACCCTGTCACCGATGATATGCGTGCGGTCGAAGATGGCCCCTCTACCGCTATCGTCCCTCTTAGCTCCTATGGGCTTGTAGTCGTGCGGGCAGACCAACGCGGTCACCCCTTGGGCACGGCCTACCCCATCCAGCGACTGATACCGGAACCGCGCCGCCTCAGACGTCATCTCACTTGGTGAGCCTGTGGTGGCAGATGAGAGTGCAGTCGATACTGGTGAAGGCCAGGAAGTGCTCGGCTTTGCGCTCGTAGCCTCGGTGCAGGCGGCGGCATCCGGCGAGCCAGGACATCGTGCGCGCAGCGGTCCCGCGATGACGGCCCAGACGGGTCGGGGAATCGATGCCCCTTGCGGGGCGATTCGGCGCCTGATGCTGCGGCTGCGTATCCATCGCCGCAGGTGGTCGTAGTCGTATCCCGCGGCCCGCATGTTCACCGAGTCGATCGCGCAGCGGGACCGGTCCAGCTCGCCACGGGCACCGAGCTCATCGGAAGTCAGGCAGTGGAGTTTCGCCCAGAACTTGGCCTTCGACCACTCCGTGAGCCGCTGGTGGGCGGTGGCACCCGAGGGCCCGAACGAGCCAAATGAGATGACGTCTGAGGCAGCCGATGCCGTCATAGCGGTGGCCGCTCCTGCCGGCAGTTGTCGTGCGGGCGGTCATGCGGCCGTCGCTGTCTTAGGTGTAGCCGGAGGCGCCGCCGGGGCCGTCAGCGGTGAGGAGGGCGTCGGCCGCGGTGTTCAACGAGCACCTAATGTTGCGCCAACAAGCCGGTACTGCAACGACGTTCGTTCATGCCACGTACTCGCGGGGTGACATCGAGAGGGATCGATTGCGTACTTGAGAAGGTCGGCGAAGGTCTCAAAGAAGGAACTGCTGCCTTCGCCGCCGACCCACCACCAGCGCTCCGGCAGGTCGAGCATGAACACTCCCTGCGACACGTCCCTGTTCACCGACACCGGGAAGAGCGTTACGTCCTCGGGTAGACCGACATCCGCCGGGATACCGGTGTCCCTGAGACCGTCCAGGAAACGGAGCGATGCCGCGCCCATGCCGTCTTCTTCCCTCCAGTCCTTGCAGCCGAAGAGAGGCATGGTGAGGTGGAAGCCGTCCAGGCCGTCGGAGAGGGAGAGAAACGTACGATACCCGGCCTCCAGCTGCTGCCCAGCCCTCACCTCCAGCGCGCGCACCTGCTGTGGGCCCGCAGGCGGATACAGGCGAGGTATCGGAAAGAGGCCGACGGGGTCCTCCTCCAAGTATTCAACGACGCGCACACTCATCAATTGACCGATCAACCGAGGAATATCCATGATGTGCTCCTTTCTACGGGCGGCTAATTCGGCAGATGTTGTGAGGACCCTTCGTGACTGTTCCGGTCACGCGCTCCGTGGTGTAGGTGCTGGGGTCCTTGTCCACGCCCGCATAGTAGAAGCCGTTCGGGCGATATCCCACGGCGTATTTCTGGGCGTATGAGCCGACCGCATGTGGAGTGATGATGATCACGGGATATTCGACAGGAAATGCTGGCATCACCGAACCGTGATCGCTCACCCTCAGAACCGCACCGCCCCCGCCCCCGCCTCGCGCCCTACAACCCCACCAGCGTGTTCCACCGCTTGGCGAACTCGACGCGTTCCGTGGAGGTGATGTCGCGGGCGATGGCCAGGCGGCGGCGCATGGTGGTGTCGGGGAAGATGAGGGGGTTCTCGGCGAGGGCGGCGGTGTCCTCGTCGTCGGAGGCGGCGAGGATGTCCTGGGCGGCGGGGACCGGGCAGACGTAGTTCACCCAGGCGGCCAGTTCGGCGGCGACCTCGGGCTGGTAGTAGTAGTCGATCAGGCGCTCGGCGTTGGCCTTGTGGTCGGCCAGGTTGGGGATCATCAGGGAGTCCGACCAGAGTTCGGCGCCCTCCTCGGGGACGACGAAGCGGATGTCGGGGTTGTCGGCCTGGAGCTGGATCACGTCGCCGGAGTACGCCTGGCAGGCCAGGACGTCGCCGCTGACGAGGTCCTTGGTGTAGTCGTTACCGGTGAAGCGGCGTATCTGGCCGCGGGCGAGCTGCCGCTCCACTTGGTCGCAGACCCGGTGGAAGTCGTCCGCCGTCCATGTGCGGATGTCGACGCCGTCGGCCTGCATCAGCAGGGCGAACGCCTCGTCGAGGCCGGAGAGCAGGGTCACCCGGCCCTTGAGGTCGCGCGCCCACAGGTCGGCGACGCGGTGGATGTCCCGGCCGAGCTTGCGGCGGTTGTAGGCGATGCCGGTGATGCCGGACTGGTAGGGCACGGTGAACTTGCGCCCGGGGTCGAAGGCGGGTGAGCGCAGCAGCGGGTCGAGGTGGCGGGCGACGTTCGGCTGCCGGGCGCGGTCCATCTCCTGCACCCAGCCCAGGCGTACGAAGCGCGCGCACATCCAGTCGCTGATGACGACGAGGTCGCGGCCGGGCTTCTGGTGGTTCATCAGGGACGGGCTGATCTTGCCGAAGAACTCGTCGTTGTCGTTGATGTCCTCGGCGTAGTGGACGGAGATCCCGGTGCGCTTCTGGAAGGCTTCCAGGGTGGGCCGCCGGTTGGGGTTCTTGTCGTCGGTGTCGATGTAGAGCGGCCAGTTCGACCAGCTCAGCCGCTTGTCGGTGGCGGAGGTGTCGGTGGCGGCGCGGTCGCCGGGGCTGACGTAGGCGGCGGGGACCCCGCATCCGGCGAGCGCCCCGAGCACGGCGGTGCCGCCGAGGGCGCGCAGCAGCGAGCGGCGGGAGGGCGGGGCCGGTGTGCGCGGCGGGGTGCGGAACGGGGGCGTCAGCGGTGTCCGGGGCATCCCCGCAGCATGCCGCCCGCTTCCCCGCCGGACAATCGACGCTCCGTCGAGCCCGGCGGGGGCTTCCCGACACCTTGTCGATCCCGGCGGCGTACGGGAACACGGCGACGCCGAGGCCGTACGGCCGCCCCCCCGCACGAGAGCGCACCGCGGCCCCGGACGGTCCGTCCTCCGTCCGGGGCCGCGGTGCGGGCCAGGGGTGCCGGCTGCCGGCTGTACGAGTCGTAAGGTCGCGTACGGGTCGTACGGGCCGTACGGGTCGTGTACGCGTCGTACGGGCTCAGCCGTCCAGCGACGTCATCACGTGCTTGATGCGCGTGTAGTCCTCGAAGCCGTACGCGGACAGGTCCTTGCCGTAGCCGGACTTCTTGAACCCGCCGTGCGGCATCTCGGCGACCAGCGGGATGTGGGTGTTGATCCACACGCAGCCGAAGTCGAGCTTCTTGGACATCCGCATGGCGCGGCCGTGGTCCTTGGTCCACACGGAGGAGGCGAGCGCGTACTCGACGCCGTTGGCCCACTCGACGGCCTGGTCCTCGTCGGTGAAGGACTGGACGGTGATGACCGGGCCGAAGACCTCCCTCTGGATGATCTCGTCGTCCTGCTTGAGGCCGGAGACGACGGTCGCGGCGTAGAAGTAGCCCTTGTCGCCGACCTGGTGGCCGCCGGCCTCGACCTTGGCGTGGGCGGGCAGCCGCTCGATGAAGCCGGCCACCTGCTTGAGCTGGTTCGGGTTGTTCAGCGGGCCGTACGCCACGTCCTCGTCGTCGGGCCGGCCCGTCTTCGTGTCCTCGGCGGCCTTGGCGAGCGCGGCGACGAACGCGTCGTGGACCGACTCCTGGACCAGCACGCGGGTGGCGGCGGTGCAGTCCTGGCCGGCGTTGAAGTAGCCGGCCTCCGAGATCCCCGCGACCGCCTTGTCGATGTCGACGTCCTCGAAGACCACGACGGGGGCCTTGCCGCCCAGCTCCAGGTGGACGCGCTTGAGGTCCTTGGAGGCGGACTCGGCGACCGACATGCCGGCGCGCACGGAGCCGGTGATGGAGGCCATCGCCGGGGTGTCGTGCTCGACCATGAGGCGGCCGGTGTCGCGGTCGCCGCAGACGACGTTGAAGACGCCCTTGGGCAGGACCGAGCCGATGATGTCGGCGATCAGGACGGTGGAGGCGGGGGTGGTGTCCGACGGCTTGAGCACGACGGTGTTGCCGGCCGCGAGGGCGGGGGCGAACTTCCAGACGGCCATCATCATCGGGTAGTTCCACGGCGCGACCTGCGCGCAGACACCGATCGGCTCGCGCCGGACGATGGAGGTCAGCCCCTCCATGTACTCGCCGGCCGAGCGGCCCTCCAGCATCCGCGCCGCGCCCGCGAAGAAGCGGATCTGGTCGACCATCGGCGGGATCTCCTCGGAGCGGGTCAGCCCGATGGGCTTGCCCGTGTTCTCCACCTCGGCCGCGATCAGTTCCTCGGCGCGCTCCTCGAAGGCGTCCGCGATCTTCAGCAGCGCCTTCTGCCGCTCGGCCGGGGTGGTGTCGCGCCAGGCCGGGAAGGCCGCGGCGGCGGCCGCCATGGCGGCGTCGACGTCCGCCTGACCGGACAGCGGCGCGGTCGCGTACGCCTCTCCGGTCGCGGGGTTGACCACCTCGGTGGTCCGTCCGTCGGCGGCGTCCCGGAACTCACCGTCGATGTAGTTGCGCAGACGACGCAGCTCGGTGCTCACTGCCGGCCCTCCTGGTGGGTCAAGGTGTCCATTGGCTGAGACACCCACCCTAGTCCGCCTGCTGACGTTTTCAACACCCCCGACCCAACGACTTCTGCGAAATCCGTATGTCTCGACGTTCCAAACAACGAATTTCATCGATTCGGGCTTGCGGAACTGTCGAGACGTCGTGCACAGTGAGGACGTGGCCAGTCGAAGCGCAGAGCAGAGGGACTCGTCCCGCGAGTCCCGCACCGGGAACGGCACCCCCCAGCTGGACGCCGTCTCCCTCGCCATCATCCAGCAGCTCCAGGAGGACGGCCGCCGTCCCTACGCGGCGATCGGCAAGGCCGTCGGCCTCTCCGAGGCGGCCGTGCGCCAGCGCGTGCAGAAGCTGCTGGACCAGGGCGTCATGCAGATCGTCGCCGTCACGGACCCGCTCACCGTGGGCTTCCGCCGGCAGGCGATGGTCGGCGTCAACGTCGAGGGTGATGTCGAGGCCATCGCGGACGCGCTGACTGACATGTCGGAAGTCGAGTACGTGGTGATGACCGCGGGCTCGTTCGACATCCTCGCCGAGATCGTCTGCGAGGACGACGACCACCTGCTGGACGTCATCAACAAACGCATCCGGGCGCTGCCCGGGGTGCGCTCCACCGAGAGCTTCGTTTATCTGAAGCTCAAGAAGCAGACCTACATGTGGGGAACCCGATAACCGTGAGCAAGGACCTCAGCCGAACCGCGTACGACCACCTGTGGATGCACTTCACCCGCATGTCCTCGTACGAGAACGCCCCCGTGCCGACCATCGTGCGCGGTGAGGGCACCTACATCTACGACGACCAGGGCAAGCGCTACCTGGACGGCCTCGCGGGCCTGTTCGTGGTCCAGGCCGGACACGGCCGCACCGAGCTGGCCGAGACCGCGTTCAAGCAGGCGCAGGAGCTGGCCTTCTTCCCCGTGTGGTCGTACGCCCACCCCAAGGCCGTGGAGCTGGCCGAGCGCCTGGCCGACTACGCGCCGGGCGACCTGAACAAGGTCTTCTTCACCACCGGCGGCGGCGAGGCCGTGGAGACCGCCTGGAAGCTCGCCAAGCAGTACTTCAAGCTGACCGGCAAGCCCACCAAGTACAAGGTCATCTCCCGCGCGGTCGCCTACCACGGCACCCCGCAGGGCGCCCTGTCCATCACCGGCCTGCCGGGCCTGAAGGCCCCCTTCGAGCCGCTGGTGCCGGGCGCGCACAAGGTCCCCAACACCAACATCTACCGCGCCCCGATCTTCGGCGACGACCCGGAGGCGTTCGGCCGCTGGGCCGCCGACCAGATCGAGCAGCAGATCCTCTTCGAGGGCCCGGAGACGGTCGCCGCCGTCTTCCTGGAGCCGGTGCAGAACGCGGGCGGCTGCTTCCCGCCGCCGCCCGGGTACTTCCAGCGGGTGCGCGAGATCTGCGACCAGTACGACGTGCTGCTCGTCTCCGACGAGGTCATCTGCGCCTTCGGCCGCCTGGGCACGATGTTCGCCTGCGACAAGTTCGGCTATGTCCCGGACATGATCACCTGCGCCAAGGGCATGACCTCGGGCTACTCCCCGATCGGCGCCTGCATCATCTCCGACCGCCTGGCCGAGCCGTTCTACAAGGGTGACAACACCTTCCTGCACGGCTACACCTTCGGCGGCCACCCGGTCTCCGCCGCGGTCGGCCTCGCCAACCTCGACCTGTTCGAGCGCGAGGGCCTCAACCAGCACGTGCTGGACAACGAGGGCGCGTTCCTGTCCACCCTCCAGAAGCTGCACGACCTGCCGATCGTCGGCGACGTCCGCGGCAACGGCTTCTTCTACGGCATCGAGCTGGTGAAGGACAAGAACACCAAGGAGTCCTTCAACGACGAGGAGACCGAGCGCGTCCTGTACGGCTTCCTCTCCAAGGCGTTGTACGACAACGGCCTGTACTGCCGGGCCGACGACCGCGGCGACCCGGTCGTCCAGCTCGCACCGCCGCTGATCTCCGATCAGGAGACCTTCGACGAGATCGAGCAGATCCTGCGCGCGGTGCTGACGGAGGCATGGACCAAGCTGTGACCCACGGGTCACGGGTCACCGTGAGCGCCCACTGAGGCGCGTACCTCCGATCAGATGATCATCACAGGCCCCGGTGCCGTCCGTTCGAGTGGGAAACGGCGGCCCGGGGCCGTGTGTTGTCCGGCCTCCCGGCCTCGGCTGCCTAGCGTGACGTGACCGATCGGCTCCGCCTTCGTTCCCCCGTACGGAGGATTCGTACGGAGAACGGGCACGAGGGATCCCCGGACCCGCACGGCACCCCGCGCGGCATTCCTGATCCGAACCGAGGTGTACGCCATGGTGGCCCCGCCGGACAACGACGTACTCTGGGCACGCGCCCTGCACTACACCCACAAGGACGGCTCCCCCGCCCTCTGCGGCGTCTCGCTCGGCGTGCGCCAGGGCGAGATCCTCGCGGTCGCCGGACCGAGCGGCAGCGGCAAGACCACTCTGCTGCGCTGCCTGTCCGGCACGGTGCGGGTCCGCGAGGGCGAGGTCTGGTTCAACAGCGCCCCCGTGCACACCCTCGGCCCGCTCGCCCGGGAGCGGCTGCGCCGGGACCGCTTCGCCTGGGTCGACCCCGCCCCCGCCCTCGTGCCCGAGCTGAACGTCTGGGAGAACACGGCGCTGCCGCTGATGCTGCGCGGCGGCGGGCGGCGCCGCGCCAAGGTGGCCGCCCTGGAGTGGCTGGAGCGCCTGGACGTCGGCGAGCTGGCCCGGCGGCGCCCGCACCAGCTGCGCCAGGCCGAACGCCAGCGCGTGTGCATCGCCCGCGCCCTCGCCACCGCGCCCACCGTGCTCTTCGCCGACGAGCCGACCGCCCCGCTGCACCGCGCCGACCGTGCCCATGTGCTGCGCACCCTCACCACGGCGGCCCGCTCGCACGGCATCACCGTGGTGCTGGCCACCCACGACGCGGAGACCGCCGCCCTCGCCGACCGCACGGTGGCCCTGCTCGACGGGCGGTGCGTGAAGACCGTGCACCTGCCTCCCGCGGGCGACGCGACGGAAGGCCGGGCGGCGTGCTCGCTCTCCGTCTGACCCGAGTCGCCCGGCCCGCCGTCCAGCTGCGCCGCCTGGCGGTGGTGGCCGCGTCGGCGGGCACCGGCTTCCTGCTGCTGTCGAGCCTGGCCTACGCGCTGGCCCACCCGGAGCACTCCGGCGCCGCGCTGCTGCGGCTCTCCTGGTGCGCGGCACCGCTGGCCGCCACCGTGTACCTGACCGTCGCCGTGGCCCGCACCGACCCGGGCACCCGGCCGCGCACCGCGCTGTCCGCGCTGGGGCTGGGGCCGGGCCGCCTGATGGCCGTCTCGGCGGTCACCAGCGCCGTGTGCTGCACGATCGGCTGCCTGTTCGCGCTGCTGGCCTTCCTGCATCTGCGCGGCGACCTGACCGGCCTGCCCCTGGACGGCGCCGCCTCCCGCTTCCTGGCCGCGCGCAAGCGGCTGCCGGTGCCGGGGACGCTGACGCTGCTGGCGACCGTCCCGGCCCTGGCGTCGGCGGCGGTGGCCTGGTCCCTGCGCCCGCGCGAACCCCGGCCCGCGCCGCGGCCGGGCCGGGCCTCGGCCGCCGGCCCCACGGCCACCGGTTCCACGGCCGACGGGACCGCGGCCGACGGTTCCGCGGCCGGGAGCGCCGCGACCGGCGGATCGACGGCCGGGAGCGCCGCGTCCGCCGGGCCGACGGCCGGCGGCCTCGCCTCCAGGGCGGAGCCCGGAGCGGCCCCCGCCCCGGACGCGCCCGAGGACGACAGCGACCCGCACCGGCCGCTCCCGCCGCACCGGCCCCCCACCGGCCTGCCCTGGGGCGTCGCCGTCCTGGCCGTGGGCCTGACGGTCGAGGCCTACGCCGGCCGGAGCCCCTCCTCCCGCACGGCACTGCCCGGCGGACTGAGCGCCGACTCCGCGCCCGTCCTCGTCGGCTGGCTGCTGACCGCGCTCGGCCTCGCCCTGGCCGGACCCGCCCTCACCCACCTGTGCGGGCTGCTCCTCCAGGCGGTGCGCCCCGGCGCCGTACGCCTGCTCGCCGGGCGGGTGCTGATGGAGGAGGCGGGGCGCATCGGGCGCCCGCTGGGCGTCGTGTGCGCCGTGGCCTCCGGCGCGTACGCCGTGAGCGCGCTGTCCGGCGGCGCCGCGCCCTCCCCGGGCCCGCTGACCGCCCTCGGCGCTGCCCTCGTGGCCGGCTGCGCGGTGGCCGTGCTGCTCACCGCCGCCGTGGAGGCCCGGCAGTCGCGGGCCGCCACCATCGCGGCCCTGCGCAGGCTCGGTGCCCCCGGCGCCACGCTCCGCTCCGCCGCCGCGCTGCGCGCCGGGGCGCTGCTGGCCCTGTTCGTGCCCCTGACCCTGCTGATCGCCGCGCTCGCCGCCCTGCCGCTGACCCGCTGACCGGCGGGCGGCAGCGGGCGGGGGGGCGGGCCCGGAGGATTCCACCGAGGAGTCGGGCCCGGAGGGTTCCACCGATGAGTTCCGTGGCGCGCCCCGGTCCACCCTTCCGAACGGCACACACGCAGCGAACACACCCGAGCGGGGAGAGACCCACCATGTCGCACGCCTACCAGCAGATGATCTTCGTGAACCTGGCGACCGAGGACGTGGCCGCGTCCCGGAAGTTCTTCACCGAGCTGGGCTACACCATCAACCCGCGGTTCTCCGGCGACGACTGCGCCTGCGTCGTCATCAGCGACACCATCGTCACCATGCTGCTCGGCAAGAAGCGCTACGCGGACTTCACCGGAAAGGAGATCGCGGACTCCACCCGGACCAGCGAGGTGCTGCTCTGCCTGAGCGCCGAGAGCCGCGAGAAGGTCGACGCGATGATCGACAGGGCGGTCGCCGCCGGCGGCACGGTGAGCGGCGAGACGCAGGACCACGGGCACATGTACGGCCGTTCCTTCGACGATCTGGACGGCCAC
This sequence comes from Streptomyces sp. SAT1, assembly GCF_001654495.1. Classification (GTDB taxonomy): domain Bacteria; phylum Actinomycetota; class Actinomycetes; order Streptomycetales; family Streptomycetaceae; genus Streptomyces; species Streptomyces andamanensis. Next base: position 5,298,725 of record NZ_CP015849.1, on the reverse strand, counting down.
TCCTGGGAGATCGTGTGGATGGACCCGGCGGCGGTGGAGAGCTGAACCTGCCTGCGGAGCAACGGAGTTAAGGAACAAGCGAAGTAAACATCCTTCCTCCGCTTATCCGTTGACACCCCCAGCGGGGCACTTGCAGACCTGTGCCCCCTGGGGGTTCCGGGGCGCTCCCCGCCTCGCCCGGCCGCCCCAACCTCTCCGCCGTCGTCACCGTGTACCGGCAGGACAGCGACGCCGGTGCACAGAAGAGCGGCGAGCAGCCGGTCAAGGGCTCGGCGCGGGGCACCGAGATCACGTTCACCGAGGACTGGCGGCCCGGCTCCGACTCCCCCGCAGACGCAGTCCACCGCACCGGCCCCGGCACCGACCGCCTCGCTGAGCGCCACACGCTCCCGTACGCCGCCGCACCGGAGGGGGAAGGCGTCGGCGTACGGTCAGCCCAGCACCACCACGTCGTCCGGGTCGAACGCCACGCCCGTCTCCTCCCCGGTCCCGGGGGCCGCGCGCAGCGGGCAGGCCGCTTCCAGCGGCGGCGCGTCGCGCGGCTGGAGGCGCAGGGCGACATGGGTGCCCTTGAAGGTGCGGGCGGCCACCGTGCAGCGCAGGCCCTCCTCCGCCGGGACGAGGCGGACACCGGCGGGGCGTACGAGGAGGGTCCGGGTGCCCTGGGGCGCGTCCTCGGAGACCGGGACCTTGCCCCACGGGGTGAGGGCGGCCGTGCCGTCGACCTTCGCCTCGATCACGTTCTCGAAGCCGAGGAAGCGGGCGACGAAGGCGTCCGCGGGACGCTGCCACACCTCAAGTGGCGTGCCGGACTGGGCGATCCGGCCGTCCCGCATCACCACCACCCGGTCGGCGAGCGCGAACGCCTCGCCCTGGTCGTGGGTGACGGCGAGCACGGTGGTGCCCAACCGCCCGAACAGTTCCCGCAGTTCGACGACGAGCCGTTCGCGCAGCGAGCGGTCGAGTTGGCCGAGGGGTTCGTCGAGCATGAGCAGCCGGGGCCGGGGCGCGAGGGCGCGGGCGAGGGCCACGCGCTGCTGCTCGCCGCCGGACAGGGCGGCCACCGGACGCGCGCCCGCGCCCGGCAGGCCGACGAGTTCGAGGAGTTCGGCCACCCGGGCGGCCTGCTCCTGCCGGGTGGCGCCGTGCATCCGCGGCCCGAAGGCGACGTTCTGGGCCACGTCCCGCTGCGGGAAGAGCTGGTGGTCCTGGAACATCAGGCCGACCTCGCGCCGGTGCACCGGCACCCGCGCCTGGTCGCGGCCGTCGAGCAGCACCTGCCCCGAGTCCAGCGCCTGGAGTCCGGCCACCGCCCGCAGCAGCGTCGACTTGCCGCTGCCGCTGGGGCCGAGCACGCACACGGTCTCGTGCTCCGCGACCGCCAGGTCGACCGCGTCCAGCGCGGCCCGGCCGCCGAAGCGCACGGTGGCACCGCGCAGGTCGAGCAGCATCAGAACTCCCCCGTCCGCTCGCCGCCGCGCAGTCTCTCCAGTACCAGCAACGCCACCGCGCACACCACCATGAGGATCGTCGACAGGGCCATGGCCTGGCCGTAGTTGAGGTCGCCGGGCCGGGAGAGCAGCCGGGCCACGGCCACCGGCAGGGTCGGGTTGTCGGGCCGGGCGATGAACACGGTCGCCCCGAACTCCCCGAGGGAGACCGCGAAGGCGAACCCGGCGGCGATCAGCAGTGCCCGCCGCACCAGCGGCAGGTCCACCTCCCGCCACACCCGCCACGGCGACGCCCCCAGCACGGCCGCCGCCTCGCGCAGCCGTACGTCGACCGCGCGCAGCACCGGCAGCATGGTCCGTACGACGAAGGGCACGCCGACCAGGGCCTGCGCGAGCGGGACCAGGATCCAGGACTGCCTGAGGTCCAGCGGCGGCTTGTCCAGGGCGATCAGGAAACCGAAGCCCACGGTCACCGCCGACACGCCGAGCGGCACCATCAGCAGCGCGTCGAAGCCGCGGACGAGCCGTCCGGCGTCCCGCCGGGTGAGCGCGGCGGCGGCGAGGGAGCCGACGGCGACGGCGATGGCGGTCGCGGCGGCGGCGTAGGACAGGGAGGCGCCGACCGCGTGGAGCGGCGCGACCAGGAAGGTGCCGCCGTCCGGGTCGGCCAGCGCGCGGTAGTAGCCGAAGCCGGGTGCGGTGAGCGAGCGCTGTACCAGCACGGCGAGCGGCAGCAGCACGAGCAGCGCGATGCTCGCGAGGACGGCGGCCAGCAGCGTCCACTGCCCGGCGCCGCGCGGGCGGCGGGCGGTGCGGGCGGCGTCCACCAGCCGCAGCGCGCTCTCCCGGCGGCGCACGGTCCGGGCGTGCACGGCGAGGATGGCTCCCATGGCGGCGAACTGCACGAGGGTGAGGACGGCGGCCGTGGACAGGTCGAACATCTGCGAGGTCTGCCGGTAGATCTCCACTTCGAGGGTGGAGAAGCCGGGGCCGCCGAGGATCTGCACCACGCCGAAGGAGGTGAAGGTGAACAGGAAGACCATCAGCGCGGCGGCGGCGACGGCGGGTGCCAGGGCGGGCAGGGTGACCTTGCGCCAGGCGGTCAGCGGCGAGGCGCCGAGCATCCGCGCGGCCTCCTCCTGCCGCGGATCGAGCTGGGCCCACAGGCCGCCCACGGTCCGTACGACGACGGCGTAGTTGAAGAAGACATGGGCGAGGAGGATCGCCCACACGGTGGTGTCCAGGCGCACCCCCCACAGGTCGTCGAGGAGTCCGCCGCGTCCGACGAGGGCGAGGAAGGCGGTGCCGACGACGACCGTGGGCAGCACGAACGGCACGGTGACCACGGCCCGCAGTACATTCCGTCCCGGGAAGTCGTAGCGGGCGAACACATAGGCGCCGGGCAGGGCGATCAGCAGGGTGAGCGCGGTGGAGGCGAGCGCCTGCCAGGTGGTGAACCACAGCACGTGCCGGATGTCGGACCGGCCCAGCACCTCGCCGAACGGGCTCCACTGCCAGGCGCCGCCGGAGTACAGGCCGCGCCGGACGATCGCGGCCACCGGATAGGCGAAGAACAGCGCGAAGAACGCGACGGGCACGGCCATCAGGCCGAGCCGCGCCGCGTTCGCCCGGCGGCGCCGCGCCCGGTCCCCCGCGGCGGGGCCTGCCGCGCGGGCTACTTCACTACGAGGGAGGACCACGTCTTGACCCACTGGTCGCGGTTGGCGGCGATGCGGTCGGGGGCCATGGTCCGGGGGTCCTTGGCCTGCGGACCGTACGTCGTGAAGTCGGCGGGCACGGCGGCTCCCGCGCGCACCGGGTAGACGAACATGTTCAGCGGCATGTCCTGCTGGAACTCCTTACTGAGCAGGAAGTCGAGGAACGCCTTGCCGCCCTTGGTGTTCCCGGCGTTGCTCAGCAGCCCGGCGTACTCGACCTGCCGGAAGCAGGTGGCGTCCACGACGCCGGTCGGCGCGGTCTTCGGCCTGGGGTCGGCGTAGATGACCTCGGCGGGCGGCGAGGAGGCGTAGGAGACGGCGAGCGGCCGGTCGCCCTTGGCCTTGCGGCCCCCCGCGGAGCCGGAGAACTCCTGGTTGTACGCCTGCTCCCAGCCGTCGACGATCTTGACGCCGTTGTCCTTCAGCTTCTTCCAGTAGTCCTGCCAGCCCTTGTCGCCGTACTGGGCGGCGGTGCCGAGCAGGAAGCCGAGGCCGGGCGAGGAGGTCGCCGCGTTCTCGGTGACCAGGAGGTTCTTGTACTGCGGCTTCAGGAGGTCGTCGAAGGAGGCGGGCGGGGCCAGCTTGTGGTCGGTGAAGTACTTCTTGTCGTAGTTGACGCAGATGTCGCCGGTGTCGACGGGCGTGACGCGGTGCTTGGCCTGGTCGACGCGGTAGCGCCGGTCGACCGTGCCGGAGTCCTTCGGCTCGTACGGCTGGAAGAGGCCGTTGTCGAGGGCGCGGGACAGCAGCGTGTTGTCGACGCCGAAGAAGACGTCGCCCTGCGGGTTGTCCTTGGTGAGGATGGCCTTGTTGACGGCCTGTCCGGCATCGCCGTCCTTGAGGATGCGGACCTTGTACCCGGAGCGCTTCTCGAAGTCCGCGATGACACTCTTGGACGCGGCCCACGAGTCGTGGCTGACCACGGTCACGGTCGTGGAGTCGGCCGCCTCGCCCCCGGAGGACCCGCACGCGCAGAGGGCGACGAGGCCGAGGCCGGCCGCCGCGGCGGCGAACGTCTTGTGGTGCACTGGATTTTCCTCCTGGATGGTGGCCAGGAAGAGACGCGGCCCTGCCCGGTGTCCGCGCGGGACGCGGGACACCGGGCAGGGCGCAACAGCTCGAGTGATGACCGAACTTCCTACCCAGAATGACCTGGGCGAGGTTCAGAGGGTCTGCGGCCGGTGCCGCACTCTCAGCGCTGTGGCGCTCCCCTGTCGGAATATGAAGATGTGTTGTACGGCCTCAGACTACCGCTCGGCGACCACCCGGCGACCACCCGGTGACGCCCGGCTACCGCTCCGTGGCGGCCAGCTGTCCGCAGGCCCCGTCGATCTCCTGGCCGCGGGTGTCCCGGACCGTCACCGGCACTCCGTGCGCGGCGATGGCCTCGACGAACGCCTTCTCGTCCTCGGGCCGCGAGGCGGTCCACTTGGAGCCCGGCGTCGGGTTGAGCGGGATGAGGTTGACGTGCACCGGCTTGCCCCGGAGCAGCCGGCCGAGCCGGTCGCCGCGCCACGCCTGGTCGTTGATGTCCCGGATCAGCGCGTACTCGATGGACAGCCGGCGCCCGGAACGGGCGGTGTACTCGAACCCGGCGTCCAGCACCTCCCGCACCTTCCACCGCGTGTTGACCGGCACGAGGGTGTCGCGCAGCTCGTCGTCGGGGGCGTGCAGGGAGATCGCGAGCCGGCACTTGAGGCCCTCGTCGGTGAACCGGTTGATCGCCGGGACCAGGCCGACCGTGGACACGGTGATGCCGCGCTGCGACAGCCCGAGCCCGTCCGGCTCCGGGTCGGTCAGGGCGCGGATGGCACCGATCACCCGCTTGTAGTTGGCCAGCGGCTCGCCCATGCCCATGAACACGATGTTGGACAGCCGCGCCGGTCCGCCCGGCACCTCGCCGTCGCGCAGCGCCCGCATGCCGTCCACGATCTGGTGCACGATCTCGGCGGTCGACAGATTGCGGTCGAGACCGGCCTGCCCGGTCGCGCAGAACGGGCAGTTCATCCCGCACCCGGCCTGCGAACTGATGCACATCGTCACCCGGTCCGGGTAGCGCATCAGCACCGACTCGACGAGCGTCCCGTCGAACATCCGCCACAGCGTCTTGCGCGTCGTCCCCTCGTCGGTCGACAGATGCCGCACGACCGTCATCAGCTCCGGCAGCAGCGCCTCGCGCAGCTTCTCCCGCGAGCCGGCCGGGATGTCCGTCCACTGCTCGGGGTCGTGCGCGTACCGCGCGAAGTAGTGCTGCGAGAGCTGCTTGGCACGGAACGGCTTCTCACCGATCGCGGCCACAGCCTCCTTGCGCTCGGCGGGCGAGAGATCGGCAAGATGCCGCGGCGGCTTCTTGGCTCCGCGCGGCGCGACAAAAGTGAGTTCTCCGGGCTTGGGCATGGTGGTACCAGTGTCGCAGATCGACTCGGGTGGGCCGGCCGGTGAGGCGAGCGGAGGGGCGAGAGCGGGCGAGGCCCCTCCCCCGGTGGGGAGGGGCCTCGTTCGGGCTGTGCGGCGGCGCGGGGGCCGGGGTCCTGCGTCCTGGGTCAGGTGGAGCCGACGAAGAGGACCATCAGGAGCCAGACCACCGGGGCGGTGGGGAGGAGGGAGTCGAGGCGGTCCATGATGCCGCCGTGGCCCGGCAGGAGGGTGCCCATGTCCTTGATGCCGAGGTCGCGCTTGATCATGGACTCGCCGAGGTCGCCGAGGGTGGCGCTGGCGGCGACCGCGAGGCCCAGGAGCAGGCCCTGCCACCAGGCTCCGTCGTCGATCAGGAACTGCATGCACAGCGCGCCCGCCACCATCGCGAAGGCGACCGCGCCGAGCAGGCCCTCGCGGGTCTTGCCGGGGCTGATGCGCGGGGCGAGCTTGTGCCTGCCGAAGCGCCAGCCGACGGCGTAGGCGCCGGTGTCGCTGACCACGGTGAGGATCAGGAAGGTCAGGACGCGGTACGGCCCGTCGTGCGCGGTGAGCAGCATCGCCACGAAGGTGGCCAGGAACGGGACGTAGAACGCGGCGAAGACGCCCGCCGTGACGTCCTTGAGGTAGCCCTCCGGCGGCTGGGTCATCCGCCACACCAGGACGGCGAGCGCGGTGAGCGCCATCGCCACCCAGGCGCCCTCGGCGTCCCGGACGTACCCGGCGACCACCATCGCGGCGCCGCCGACCGCCAGCGGCACGAGCGGCGCCCTGATGTCCTTGCGCTCCTGGAGCCGCGAGGTCAGCTCCCACAGGCCGACCACGACGGCGACCGCGATGACGCCCACGAAGACGGCCTTGACGACGAACAGCGACGCGACGATCACCACGCCGAGTCCGAGACCGACGCCTATGGCCGCGCCGAGGTCCCGTCCCGCGCTCTTCTTCTGCGGTGCCTGCGGGGCGGGCGCCGGCTGCGGGGCGTCGGGCATGGGCTCCGGATTCTGCGGCGCCGACCCGTGGGCGGGCGGCGTCCGCGGCGTGTCGTAGGGCCGCGGCTGCGGCGCCTCGTACGGCTGCGGATGCGGATGCGGCTGCGGGTGGGACTGTGGCCTGTCGTACGACTGCGGGTGCGGCTGCGGGTGTGCCTGCGGCGGCCGGGCCGGGTCGTACGACTGCGGCTGCGGCTGCTGCGGCTGCGGCTGCGGCTGCGACGGGTCGTACGGCTGCTGCCGCGGCGCCTCGTCGCGGAACAAGGGGCCGCCCGGCATGCGCGCGGCCCCCCGGTCGTCATCCTGGTTTCCGCCGTGTGCGGGCACCTCGGGCACGATGGGCAGGGGGCGGGTGTGCTGAGCGCCCGGCGCATCGTACGCGGGGCCCGCGGGGGCGGTCCCCGGGGCGGGGACCTGGCCGGGTGCCCCGTCGGCGGGCCCCCAGTACCCGGCTTGCTGCGGCGCTCCCCAGGAAGAGTCGTTCATCAGACCTCGAGCAGCTCCGCTTCCTTGTGCTTGAGCAGCTCGTCCACCTGTGCGACGTACTTCGCGGTGGTGTCGTCGAGCTCCTTCTCCGCACGGCGGCCCTCGTCCTCGCCGACCTCGCCGTCCTTGATCAGCTTGTCGATGGCGTCCTTGGCCTTGCGGCGCACGGAGCGGATGGACACCTTGGCGTCCTCGCCCTTGCCCTTGGCGACCTTGATGTACTCACGGCGGCGCTCCTCGGTCAGCTCCGGGAACACCACTCGGATGATGTTGCCGTCGTTGCTCGGGTTGACGCCCAGGTCGGAGTCGCGGATCGCCTGCTCGATGTTGCGCAGCGCGGTCTTGTCGAACGGGGTCACGACGGCCATGCGCGGCTCCGGCACGGAGAACGAGGCCAGCTGGTTGATCGGCGTCGGCGCGCCGTAGTAGTCGGCCACGATCTTGTTGAACATCGCCGGGTGCGCACGGCCGGTGCGGATCGCGGCGAAGTCCTCCTTGGCGACCACGACGGCCTTCTCCATCTTCTCCTCGGCCTCGAGGAGGGTCTCTTCGATCACCACTTGCTCCTGCGTGTCTTGAGTAGGCCCGGCTGCGGATCCCGGTCGGGGCCGTCGGCCGGCTGCGTCGCGTCTTCTTCCTGCACGGTTCCCGACCGGCAGGACATTGTCCATCCCCCGGTCCGGCTCCGTCCCGTCCGTCCCCCGGACAGGTGCCGCGCCCCGGACCGCTGCCGGAGGGGGACGAGCGCCGGGGCGGGACGGGCCGCCGGTCCGGGACGGGTGGGCCCGGTCACTCCCGGCCGGGCTGGTCACCCACAAGCGTGCCGATCTTCTCACCCTTGACGGCGCGGGCGATATTGCCCTCCTTCAGGAGCTCGAAGACGACGATCGGGAGCCGGTTGTCGCGGCACAGCGTGATCGCGGTGGCGTCGGCGACCTTCAGGTCCCGGGTGATGACCTCGCCGTAGCCGAGGGCGTCGAACTTCACGGCGTCCGGGTTGGTCTTCGGGTCGGAGTCGTACACCCCGTCCACGCCGTTCTTGCCCATGAGCAGCGCCTCGGCGTCGATCTCCAGGGCGCGCTGGGCGGCGGTGGTGTCGGTGGAGAAGTACGGCATGCCCATACCGGCGCCGAAGATGACCACGCGGCCCTTCTCCAGGTGGCGCACGGCGCGCAGCGGGATGTAGGGCTCGGCGACCTGGCCCATGGTGATGGCGGTCTGGACCCGGGTGTCGATGCCCTCCTTCTCGATGAAGTCCTGGAGGGCGAGGCAGTTCATCACGGTGCCGAGCATGCCCATGTAGTCGGAGCGGGCGCGGTCCATGCCGCGCTGCTGGAGCTCGGCGCCGCGGAAGAAGTTGCCGCCGCCGATGACGACCGCGACCTGCGCGCCGTCCCGGACGACGGCGGCGATCTCACGGGCGATGGCGTGCACCACGTCCGGGTCGACCCCCAGGCCCCCGCCGCCGGAGAAGGCCTCTCCGGACAGCTTCAGCAGAAACCGGCCGGTCACTTTGCCGTCATCGCTCTTCTGGGCCTTGGTGGTCATGAGATCCCGCCTCTGTTACGTGGTGCACATGCGAAGAAGGCCATTGCCGGTGGGGTGGTTCGCATCCCATGCGGCGGCAATGGCCTCCTCGTCAGTTCTGCTGTCGTCCGCCGCGCGCGCGTGCGCGGTGGCAGGCACGCGCGGCGTGGACGACTGCTGTCGACCCTATCCGGGTCCGACGTCCGGCGCGGTGCGGACTCAGATGCCGACCTTGATGCGCGTGAAGCGCTTCAGGGTGACACCGGCCTCGTCCAGAACCTTCTGGACGGACTTCTTGTTGTCCAGCGCGTAGGGCTGGCCGAGCAGGGTGGCGTCCTTGAAGAAGCCGTTCACCCGACCCTCGACGATCTTGGCGATCGCGGCCTCGGGCTTGCCCTCGGCGCGGGTGGTCTCCTCGGCGATGCGGCGCTCCGACTCGACGACCTCGGCCGGCACGTCCTCCTTGGAGAGGTACTTCGGCGCGAAGGCGGCGATGTGCTGGGCGATGCCCTTGGCGACCTCGGCACTCGGCTTGTCCAGCTCGACGAGGACACCGATCTGCGGGGGCAGGTCGGGCATCGTGCGGTGCATGTACGCGGTCACGAAGCCGTCGGAGAACTGCGCGAAGCGGTCCAGGACGATCTTCTCGCCGAGGTTGGCGTTGGCCTCGTCGACGTACGCCTGGACGGTCTTGCCGGCCTCGATCTCGGAGGCGAGCAGGGCCTCCAGGTCGGCCGGGGAGGTCTTGGCGACGTGCTCGGCGATGGTCGTGGCCACGGCCTGGAACTTGTCACCCTTGGCGACGAAGTCCGTCTCGCACTTCAGCTCGACGAGGACACCGGAGGAGTTGTCGTCGGCGAGGATCGAGACCACGGCGCCGTTCTCGGCGGAGCGGCCCTCGCGCTTGGCGACGCCCTTCTGGCCCTTGATGCGCAGTGCCTCGACGGCCTTCTCGACGTTGCCCTCGGCCTCGTCCAGCGCCTTCTTGCAGTCCATCATGCCGGCGCCCGTGAGCTCACGGAGCTTCTTGACGTCGGCGGCGGTGTAGTTCGCCATGAGTCTGTGAATCTTTCTCGAAGTCTGGAAGATCGAAGATCAGGGGGTCGCGGCCCTTGTACCAGAGTCCACCGACACGCCACCGATCCACGGGTGAACGGCGGGGGCTGCGGGCGCCCCTCCCGTGCCTGCGCGGCACGGGAGAGGTATGCCGTCGGCCCCCGCCGTCAACTCTGACGTCGGCAGGTCAGGCCTGCTCGCCCTCGGCCTTGACCTCGGTCTCGGTCTCGGCCTTGACCTCGGCGGCGGCCTCCTCGACGGCCTCGGCGACCGGGGCGTCGGGGGCCGGAGCCTCGGCGGCGGCCTCGACGGCCTCGGCGGACTCGTCCGCCTTCTTCTCGCCCTCGAGCAGGTCGCGCTCCCACTCGGCGAGCGGCTCGCCCGCGGCCTTCTCGCCCTTGTCACCGGCGTTGACGCCGGAACGGGAGATGAGGCCCTCGGCGACGGCGTCGGCGATCACACGGGTCAGCAGGGTGACGGAGCGGATCGCGTCGTCGTTGCCCGGGATCTTGTAGTCGACCTCGTCGGGGTCGCAGTTGGTGTCGAGGATGGCGACGACCGGGATGTTGAGCTTGCGGGCCTCGCCGACCGCGATGTGCTCCTTCTTGGTGTCCACGATCCAGACGGCGCTGGGCACCTTCTGCATCTCGCGGATACCGCCGAGGGTCTTCTCCAGCTTGGCCTTCTCGCGGGAGAGGACCAGCAGCTCCTTCTTGGTGAGGCCGGAGGCGGCCACGTCCTCGAAGTCGATCTGCTCGAGCTCCTTCAGGCGCTGAAGGCGCTTGTAGACGGTCGAGAAGTTGGTGAGCATGCCGCCCAGCCAGCGCTGGTTGACGTAGGGCATGCCGACGCGGGTGGCCTGCTCGGCGATGGCCTCCTGCGCCTGCTTCTTCGTGCCGACGAACATGACCGTGCCGCCGTGGGCCACAGTCTCCTTGACGAACTCGTAGGCGCGGTCGATGTACGACAGCGACTGGAGCAGGTCGATGATGTAGATGCCGTTGCGCTCGGTGAAGATGAAGCGCTTCATCTTCGGGTTCCAGCGACGGGTCTGGTGACCGAAGTGGACGCCGCTCTCCAGCAGCTCCCGCATCGTGACGACGGCCATGGCCGTATCTCCTTGAATTTCTCGGTTGTGCCGCGGGTGCCGGACGGCTCCCGCGCCTGACGCCCGCGGCGCGCCGTGCCACGAAGGACCGAGGGGCGCTGACACCGACCGTTGCCGACCGGAGTGTCGGGGCGTGCGAAGTCGACCCGGTGACCCGGATCGCCACCAGAAGTGTACGGGACCCGGAAGGTGCCGGGTGACGCCGCTGTCCACAACCGGTGCGTCGTCCACAGACTCCGGCCGGTTCCGGCCGTTCGCGGGAGTGTGGAGGCACCCGGATACGGGCGTGGATGCGGATGCGGAGGGCGGTGCGGGTGTGGAGCGGTGGGTGGGCCGGTGGCTCGCGGGGCTGTGTCTGGGGGCGACGGCGGTGCTGTCGGTTCCGGTGGCCTGGGGCGCGGGAAGCACGAGGGACGCGGGGGGCGTGAGCGGCGCGGCGGGCGCGGGCACAGGCGCGGGCGCGGAGGCTTCGGCCGATGCGCCGGTGCCCGCGGTGGGCCGGGCGTGGCCGGTGGGGTCACGCCCGCCGGTCCTGCGCGGCTGGGAACCTCCGGCCACGCCCTACGGCCCCGGCCATCGCGGCGTGGACCTGGGCGCGCCGCCGGGCACCGCGGTACACGCGGTGGCGGCCGGTCGCGTCTCCTTCGCCGGGACCGTGGCCGGGCGGGGGGTGGTCTCCGTGGAACTGGCGGGGACGGGATCCCCTGCCCTGCGCACGACGTACGAGCCGGTACGGGCGTCCGTGCCCGAGGGCGCCGAGGTGGCGGCCGGTGAGGTCATCGGGACGGTGGAGGCGGCGGGGACGGCTTCCCACTGCGGCTCCGGCTGTCTGCACTGGGGCCTGCTCCGGGGCGAGACCTACCTCGATCCCCTGCTGCTCCTGCCGCCCCGGCTGCTGAACGGCGGTCCCGCGCGTCTGCTGCCGGTCCTCGGGGTGCCGCTGCCTCCGTGACGAGCGCGAGAGGGGCGGGAGCTCTTGGGAGGGGCGAGGGGTGGGGTGGGGGGAGGGGTGCCTCTATGTCTTTGGTCAAGCGAGGCGTGGGGTTCGGGGTTCGTAGAAGGTGCCGTCGCGGAGCATTGCGAACAGTACGTTGATCCGTTGTCGGGCCAGGCGGAGGAGTGCCTGGGTGTGGGTCTTCCCGCGGGCCCGACAGCGGTCGTAGTAGGTGCGGGAGGTGGGGTCGTGCAGTGCGGCGAAGGCGGACAGGAACATCGCGCGTTTCAGTTGCCGGTTGCCGCCTCTGGGCGCGTGTTCGCCGTGGATCGAGGTCCCCGACGACTTGGTCGTGGGGGCGAGGCCGGCGTAGGAGGCCAGGTGGGCGGCGGTGGGGAAACTGGTGCCGTCGCCGACGGTCACCAGCAGCGTGGCGGCGGTCCTGACCGCGACCCCCGGAATCGAGGTCAGGACCGCGGAAAGAGGGTGAGCCTCCAGCAGCTGTCCGATCTGGGCTTCCAGGGCTCGTCGCTGTTCTTGGACGGCCGCGAGCGACCGGGCCAGGGAGGGGATCACGAGGTCGAGGGTGCCGGTGCCCGGGACCGTGACGGTCTGCTCGTCGAGCGCGTCGAAGACCTGGTCGATCAGCCGCTGGGCCATGCGCGGGGCCTTGGGACGGATCACCTCGACCAGCTTGCGGCGTCCGGCTTTCCGCAGGGCGGCGGGGGATCCGTGGCGTTCCAGCAGCCAGGTCACCGCCGGGTGGTCCAGACGCGGGCCCAGGGCGCGTTCCAGGCTGGGGTGGAACTGGCTGAGCAGGCCGCGTATCCGGTTGGAGGTGCGGGTGGCCTCGGCGGCGAGGTCCTGGTCGAAGCCGACCAGGACGGTCAGTTCGGCGGTGATCTCGTCGGTCACTTCCAGCGAGCGCAGGGTGTGCGGCATGGCCCGTGCGGCGTCCGCGATCACCGCAGCGTCCTTCGCGTCGGTCTTCGCCTCGCCCGGGTAGAGATCGGCGATCCGCCGCATCGAGAGACCGGGCAGGTAGGCGACCTTGCAGCCGGTCTCCCGGGCGATCGTCAGGGGCAGGGCTCCGATCGAGGCGGGCTGGTCCACGATGACCAGCACGGTGCCGAACTTCGCGGCCAGCTTGTCCAGGACGGCCCGCAGCTTCGGTTCGCTGTTGGGCAGCTGCTTGTCGAAGACCTTCTTCCCGGCCGGGGTCAGTCCGTGCCCGTGGTGGGTGCTTTTGCCGACGTCCAGGCCGAGGAAGACGCCCACGTCGCCGATGTCGAACATTGTGCTCCCAACTGGTTCTGTGCGGTGCTGGCCAGGGCTTTGGCGTCGTGTGCGCGCATCCACGTTATGCAGACCTGCCGTCGGCAAACGGCCGGGCATTGCGCCAGGCCGGGCGGTGGTCGGACCTCTCATCAGCGTCTCCAACGGCGCCCCCCAGGCCCGGTGACACCACCCCCCAGGTCATCCGTTCGACAGGGGGGGAACAGTCATGCCGGACCCGGAGGCCAGCGGCCCTCTTTCAGGACCGCGGAAAACAAAACGGGGGAGGGGGAGGGGGAGGCCCCCCAGGGGGAAGAGGGCGGGGGCGGCAAGGCGGTGTGCGGGTCAGCCCCGGACGCCCCGGAGAGCCATCGCCACGGCCGCCTCCGCGACGGCCGAGGGCTCCTCGACCCCCAGCTCGATCCGGCGCACGGCCGCGTCGACCACGCCCTGGAGCAGCATCGCGGCCAGCCGGGGCTGCTCGTGGCCCAGCTCGGCCAGTGCCTCGACGATCATGGCGACCAGTCCGCCGTGCGCGGCCCGGATCTTCTCCCGGGCGCCGGCGTCCAGCTCGCTCGCCGAGATCGCCACGACGGCACGGTGCCGCTGGTCGCCGACGAGGTCCAGCTGGGCGCGGACGTACGCCTCGACCTTGGGCCCGGGGCCGTCCGCGGCGTCCATCGCCGCCGACACCTCCGCGGCCCAGACCGGGAAGTCGGCCTCGCACAGCTCCTCGACCACGGCGGCCCGCGACCGGAAGTACTCGTACACCGACGAGCGCGCGAGCCCCGTCCGCTCGGCCAGCGCGGGGAAGGTCAGCGCCTCCGTACCGCCCTGGGACAGCAGGGTGCGCGCCGCGTCCAGCAGGGCGGCACGCTGCATCGACCGGTGCTCGGCCACGGAGGCCGCTCGAATCCTTGGCACGTCGTCCACTCTACGGACGCGGCGCCCGCGGCGGGAGTCGCACCGGGCGCACACCGCGTCCCGCGCGGTGCGCGCCTACGCGCTCAGCGGCCGAAACCCGCCAGTTTCGCGCGCAGCTGGAGGACGGACTTGGTGTGGATCTGGCTGACCCTGCTCTCGGTGACGCCGAGCACATTGCCGATCTCGGCGAGCGTGAGTCCCTCGTAGTAGTACAGGGTGACGACGGTCTTCTCCCGCTCGGGCAGGGTGTTGATCGCGCGGGCCAGGAACCGGCGCAGCTCCCGGTCCTCGGCGACCTCCACCGGGTTGTCGGCGGCGGTGTCCTCCAGCGTGTCCATCAGGCTCAGCCGGTCCCCGCCGTCGCCGCCCACGTGCAGCAGCTCTTCCAGCGCCACCACGTTGGCCAGCGACAACTGGCTGAAGACCGCGTGGAGTTCATCGACCGCGATGCCCATCTCGGTGGCCACCTCGCCCTCCGAGGGGGTGCGCCGCAGCCGGGCCTCCAGCGTCGCGTACGCCCGCTCGACGTTGCGTGCCTTCTGCCGCACGGACCGGGGGATCCAGTCCAGCGCCCGCAGTTCGTCGATCATGGCGCCGCGGATCCGGGTGATCGCGTACGTCTCGAACTTGATCTCCCGGTCGATGTCGAACTTCTCGATCGCGTCGATGAGCCCGAACACGCCCGAGGACACGAAGTCGGCCTGTTCCACATTGGGCGGCAGGCCGACGCTCACCCGTCCCGCGACGTACTTCACCAGCGGCGAGTAGTGCAGGATCAGTTGCTCCCGCAGCCTGTCGTCCCCCGTCGCCTTGTACGACCGCCACAGCTCGTCGAGCGTCGAGGGAGCGGGCGGCCGCACGTTGCCACCGTCGCGGGCGGCTGGGGGGATCGCCGCCCGGTCGGACCCGGAGGTGTGCTGGGGCATTCGTCGCCTTGTGCCGTTCTGCCGTGGGATGCGGCTTTCTGGGTGAGCTGTCGGTCTGGGTTCGGTATCGGGTTGTCCGCGTCGGAACCACGTGAGCGTAGCGTGACTGAAGTGTCGCGGTGCGCGAACGACGGGGCACAGCGCGTGCGCAGATACGTTCCGCAAGGCGCTCCACCGGGTCACGCGCGTCACCCTGGGTGATATGGGGAACGCCCAACTGCGGGAATTTACGCAGGCGTAGGCGTTCCCCCGGACGGCCGAACACGCTCGGTCAACAAGGCTCCGGATCTCGTCGTCCGGAGATCACCGCCTGGCGTGTCAACTTCCATCCGTCGCCATGTCGTTCGACGTAACCGAGCGAGCGGAGTTCGTAGAGTCCGGCGACCGCGTCGTCCGGTGTCGTGCGGGCGCCGCGGGCGATCTCGGCCGCGGTCGGTGCGCCGCTCGCGGGCAGTGCGGCGAGGATCTGCCGTGTCTCCGGTGGCAGCAGGTCGCGCGGGAGGACGGGGCCGCGCCGCTCGGGGGCGAGTTCGCCGATGTCGCCGATCAGCTCGGCGACCTCCGCCGCGTCGGTGACCAGCGTCGCGCCGCCGCGCAGCAGTTCGTGGACGCCTGCCGACAGGGCGCTGGTGGCCGGTCCTGGCACGCCCATGGTGTGCCGGCCCAGGCGCTGTGCGGCCCGTGCGGTGACCAGGGAGCCGCTGCGGTAGGCCGCCTCGACGACCACCGTGCCGCGGGTGAGGGCCGCAATGACCCGGTTGCGGACGATGAATCTGCTGGGTGTGGGGTGCTCGCCCGGCGGCAGCTCGCCGATCACCAGGCCCTGCTGGGCGATCCTGGTGAGGAGACCGGTGTGGCCGCGCGGGTAGGGGCGGTCGACGCCGCAGGCCAGCACGGCGACGGTGGCGCCCGCGCCGGCGAGCGTGCCGCGGTGGGCCGCGCCGTCGATTCCGTAGGCTCCGCCGGACACCACCACCCAGCCGCGTTCGGTGAGTCCCGCGGCGAGCGTGGCCGCCATGTGCGCGCCGTAGTCGGTGCAGGCACGGGCGCCGACCAGTGCCACCGACCGCAGCGCCCACATGCGCAGGCTGGGCCGGCCGCGCACCCACAGGCCGGTGGGCCGGGCGTCCCCCAGGTCGTCGAGCTGGGCCGGCCACTCGGCGCCCCCGGGGTGCACGAACCGCACTCCGGTCTCCCGGGCGACGGCGAGGTCCCGCTCGGGGTCGGCCCGGACGGCGCGGGCGCACAGGCCGGCCCAGCGTTTGCCGGACACCCCGGGCAGCGGTGTCGTGCCGTCCCGCAGCCGCCGTGCCACGGTCTGGGCGCCCAGTTCCCGCACCCACCTCCCTCCGGTCGCGTCTCCGGGCTCCAGCACCCGGCTGAGGAAGACCCGTGCGAGGAGTTCCGCGTCTGGCCCTTCCGGTCGGTCCTCTTCCGGTCGGCCGGGGCCCCCGGGCGGAGCCGCCCCGTCCGGCGGCCCCGGCCGATTCGGTGGGTGAGAGCCGTCCCCTGGGGGTGAGTCCCCAGGCGGGCGCGAGCGGCCGGGCGGGGCTGCCTGAGCGGAAGGTCGCGGGTGGGCGGAGGGGCACGGATGAGCGGACGCGGAGGCGTCCGCCGCCGGGACCGATCCGCCGGGCGAGGCCGGGCCACCGTCCGGGGCCGAGCCGTCGGACGGGTCCCGGCCACCGCCCGGGGCCGGACCACCGGACGAGTCCCTGCCACCGGTCGACGCCACTCCCCCGGCCCGAAGCCGGTCCCCCGCCTGAAGCCGGTCCCCGGCCGGGGCCGGGCCGTCAGCAGGAGTCGAACGTTCCGGCGAAGGCCGGGCGCCCGCCGGTCCACCGCGCCGCCCCGGGGCGGTCGTCCGATGGCCCGGGGCGGTCGTCCGATGGCCCGGGGCGGCCGCCCGGTGGCCTGGAGCAGCCGTGCGGTGGCGCCCTGGAGCGGTCACGCGGTGGTCCGGGGTGGTCATGCTGTCGCTCCGAGGGCCATGGGGACGCCGCGAGGTACTCCGGTGCGCAGTTGGAGGGCGAGGGTGACGTCCGTGGCGTCGGGGCGGGCGTGGCCGACGAGGTCGGCGACCGTCCAGGCGACGCGGAGCACGCGGTCGAGTCCGCGTGCCGTGAGGAGGCCGCGCTCCAGGCCGCGTTCGGCCTCGTCCATCGCTCCGGGGGCGGCCTGCCAGCGGCTGCGCAGCTCGCGCCCCGGGACCTCGCTGTTGGTGCGCCAAGGGGTGCCGGTGAGCCGGGCGGCCGTGCGCTCGCGGGCGGCGCGCACCCGGTCGGCCACGGTGGCCGTGGACTCGCCCCGGGCGTCCGGGCGGGCCAGTTCGGCGCGGGTGACCGGGTCCACCTCGACGCGCAGGTCGACCCGGTCGAGCAGGGGTCCGGAGAGTCTGGCCTGGTAGCGGCGGATCGCCGCCGGTGAGCACTCGCAGAGGGTGTCGCGCTGGGAGAAGCGTCCGCAGGGGCACGGGTTGGCGGCGAGGACCATGAGGAACTTCGCCGGGAACCGTACGACACCGGCGCTGCGGGCGATCACCACGTGGCCCGCTTCCAGGGGCTGGCGCAGGGCGTCGAGGGCGTGACCGCTGAACTCGGGGGTCTCGTCCAGAAAGAGCACGCCCCGGTGGGCGAGGGAGACGGCCCCGGGGCGTGCGATGCCGGGACCGCCGCCGACGAGGGCCTGCATGGTGGCGGAGTGGTGCGGGGCGCAGTAGGGGGCGAGGTCGACCAGCGGTTTGCCCGGTGGCAGCAGTCCGGCCACCGAGTGGACGGCGGTGACCTCCAGGGACTCCTGGCGCTGGAGCGGGGGCAGGACGGCGGGCAGGCGCTCGGCGAGCATGGTCTTTCCCGCGCCCGGCGGTCCTTCCAGGAAGAGGTGGTGTCCGCCGGCCGCGGCGACCTCCACGGCCGTGCGGGCGGAGCGCTGGCCGACGACGTCGGCGAGGTCGTGTCCCTGGTCGTGCTGGGCGGCTCCCATGCTGTGCATGCCGGTGGCCGCGCCGGTGCCGGGCATGCGCAGTCCGGCCAGCAGCGGGTCCGGGCGGCCCTGCTCGTCGGGTTCCTCCTGCGGTACGGGTTCGTCGGTGAGGACGGCGATCAGCTGGCGCAGGCTGCGGATGCCGAGCACGGAGATGCCGGGCACGAGGGTGGCCTCGGCGGCGGCGCACTCGGGGACGACCACCTGTTCGTATCCGGCGTCGGCGGCGGCCAGGACCGCGGGGAGGATGCCGCGCACCGGGCGTACCCGGCCGTCCAGGCCCAGTTCGCCGATCATGACGATGTCGGCCAGTACCCGGGGGTCGATCCGCTCGGCGGCGCCGAGCACCGCGCAGGCCACGGCGAGGTCGAAGCCGCTGCCGGCCTTGGGCACCGAGGCGGGGCTGAGTCCCACGGTGAGTTTCTTCTGGGGCCATTCGGCGCCGGAGTTGACGACCGCGGCGCGGACCCGGTCGCGGCTCTCGGTGAGGCTCTTGTCGGGCAGTCCCACCAGGGTGAAGGCGGCGACGCCCGGTTCGAGGTCGGCCTGGACCTCGACGACGACGCCCTCGACCCCGACGAGGGCCACGGAGCACGTACGGGCGAATCCCATCAGGCGGCCCCCCGTACGTGCTCGACGGCGGGTGCGCCGCGCGGGGGCAGCCGGACGCCGACCAGGTCGATGCGGACGCCGCCGGGCGGGGCTCCGCCGTGGGTCTGGATCCAGCGTTCGGCGAGGCCGCGCAGTCGTTCGGCCTTCTCGGGGGTGATCGCGGCCATCGGGTGCTGGAAGGCTCCGGACCTGCGGGTCTTCACCTCGCAGACGACCAGGGTGTCGCCGTCGAGGGCCACGATGTCGATCTCGCCGGTCCTGCCGCAGCGCCAGTTGCGCTCCAGGACCGTCATGCCCGCCTGGGCCAGCCTGCGGGCGGCCAGCCCCTCTCCGTACCTGCCGAGCGCGCTGCGCGCCTGTTGTGTGGTCATGTCGGCACCACCTCCGGCGCCAACGGTCACGGATCAGGGCCCACAGAGTGGATCTTGGTGCGCTACTCGCGGATTGTGGACAACTCCGTCACTCCCGCGAGTGAAATCCGGGCGCGTGACACCCGAGCCGCGGCGCCCGCCCCCCCCTCGTAGCGCCCGCCCGCCGCGTCCTCTCTCGCGACCGTGACCGCGTCCGGCTCAGCCGCCCGGCAGTTCCAGGTCGCTCTTGTTCAGCTCCTCGATGTTCACGTCCTTGAACGTGAGGACGCGCACCTGCTTGACGAACCGGGCCGGCCTGTACATGTCCCACACCCAGGCGTCGGCCATCGACACCTCGAAGAACACCTCGCCCTGGACCGAGTGCACCTGCATCTCATAGTCGTTCGTGAGGTAGAAGCGCCGCTCGGTCTCGATCACGTATTTGAACAGACCGACGACATCGCGGTACTCCCGGTAGAGCTTCAGCTCCATCTCGGTCTCGTACTTCTCGAGGTCCTCGGCGCTCATGGCATGTTCCCCTTCAGCCGTGCGGTCCCCCCATTGTGCGCCAGTCCCGGGGGCCCCTAGACGATTTCGGTGTCCAGGGTCACGGGCGCGGCCGGGGGACCTTCGTCGAGCAGTGCGCGCAGCAGCCCGGCGAGTCTGGTCGGGTACACGGTCTCATGCGTCCGCTCCAGTTCCCGACACGTCCACCAGCGCGCTCCGGCGACGCTCAGCCGCTCCAGTTCGGTCAGGGCCGTGGCCGCGGTCTCCGTCTGCGTCGTACGGGCCAGGAAGTACCACTCGTCCTGGTCCCAGCGGCGGCCGGCGAACGGGAAGGAGCAGCGGCGGCGCCAGAGCACCGGGCCGAGCCGTACGTCGGTGATGCCGGTCTCCTCGGCGAGTTCGCGCAGGGCGGCCTGTTCGCGGGTCTCGTCGCCCTCCAGGCCGCCGCCGGGCGTGAACCACCAGTCGTCGCTCTCGTCGTCCGGCTCATGGCCGTGCAGGAGCAGGACTCGGTCGTCGGGGTCCAGCAGGACCACCCGCGCCACCTTGCGCAGCCCGCCGTCGTACCCGTCCGCGCCGTGCCCGGTGTCCGTGGTGTCAGCGGGCACGGGCCGGCTCCGTCCGGGTCCGGCCGCGGCCGCCGCCCAGCAGCCTGGCGACCGGGCCGTACGCGCCGCCGGCCAGGACCAGCACGGCACCCGCGACGATCAGGGCAATGATCGTGCGCAGCGGTCCGGGCTGCGAGAGCGCGCCCAGCGCGGCGAACCCGGTGGGGCGTTCCAGCATGCCCTTCATGGGCCAGATCACGGAGTCGACGCGGGCGGTGACGTCGGCGCGGGCGACGGTGCCCTGGGCGGCGTCGGTGAGGTGGGCGGTGGAGTCCAGCGAACCCTGGCGTTCGTCGCCGAGCAGGAACAGCCGTCCCTCGGGCACCTTCACGGTGGTGAAGCCCGTCAGCTCGGCGGGGCCGCCCTTCAGGTACGGCTCGTCGATCTGCTTGCCGTTGACGGTGAGCCTGCCCCGGGTGCAGCAGGAGACCGTGTCGCCGCCGACGGCGACCACGCGCTTGACCACGGGTGCGTCCGCCACCCAGGTCCTGTCGTGGAAGACGACGACGTCGCCGCGGCGCACCTCGTCGCCGTCGACGCGCTGGGCGAGCACCCGGTCGCCGATGCCGATGGTCGGGGACATCGAGCTGGTGGGCACGGTGTAGGGCCGGTAGACGACGGCCGCCCACGCGAAGCCGCCGAGGAACAGCACCATGCCGAGCGCCACGGCCAGTCCGGACAGCCGCTGTCCGGTCCTGCCGCCCGCCGGTGCCTTGCCGGTGCCGCCGCCGCGCGGGGCCGTACGTGTCGTGCTCTCGCCACCCATGGATCCGCACCCTACCCGGCGGTACCGGCCGCGGGCAGCCCCCTTCGGGGCCCCCGGCAGCGGCTCCACGGGGGCTTCACGCACGGGGCCTTCACGGAAGCGGACGGCGCGGACGGAACATGTCCGTCCGCGCCGTCTCGGGCCTGTGCGGGTTCAGCGGGCGCCGGTGGCCGTGGTGGGCGTGCCGGTGCCGTTCTCCGCCTTCAGGACGCGCCTGCGGCGCCACACCACCAGCGGCACGGCCGCGGTGAGGGCCACGCCGCCGGGTGCCACGGTCAGCGCGCCGGCCGCCGAGGACTGCTGGCCGATGCCCTTCTGGTCGAAGGTGTCGGGGACGGGCAGGGTGCCCCAGCGGTTGATCGGCCAGGCCCGCACGATGGCGCGGCCCACGACCTCCTTGACCGGGACCATGCCGTGGTTCTTGTCGGCCTGGTTGTAGCGCGAGTCGCGGGAGTTCTGCCGGTGGTCGCCCATGACCCAGATGAAGCCCTTGGGGACCTTGACCTTGAACTGGCCGCCCTGGTCGTCCTGGCTGCACGGCGTGTTGCCGGGGTAGACGTACGACGACTCGTTCAGCGCCTTGCCGTTGACGATCAGAGGGCCGGTGCCGTGGCACTCGACGGTGTCGCCGCCGACGCCGACGACCCGCTTGATCAGGTCCTTCTCCTCGGCCGACGGCATCAGGCCGATCCAGCTGAGCACCGTCTGGAGGGCGTTGGGGCTGGCGGTGGGCTCACCGGCCAGCCAGTCGTCCGGGTCGTGGAAGACGACGACCTCGCCCCGCTCGGGCTCGGAGCCGAACCACGGGGTGAGCTTGTCGACCAGGACCCGGTCGCCGCGCTGGAGGGTGTCCTGCATCGAGTCCGACGGGATGGAGAACGCCTGGACGAGGAACGTCTTGATCAGGAGCGCCAGCACCAGGGCGATGACGATCAGGATCGGCAGCTCCTTCCAGAAGGAGCGGGGTTTCTTCGCCTCCCCGGTGCCGCCGTCCGCTGCCTGGTCATCGCTCTGGCTGTGCTCCGTCACCGTGCCGTCCTCGGCTGTCGTGCTCTTGTTCCCGGAGGTCACGGTGCCGTCCGCGGCAGGACCCGCCGCGTCCACGGGGTGTCCGCGGTGCTCCTCGCCGTCGCTGCCGGATCGTGCGCCAACCGCCACATCCCCCACGCCAACTCCTCACTCCTCGCCGCAGCCCGCCCCGTGCACGGTGCAGGCCCACCACTCCCATAACGAGCGGGAGTTCCGCAGGGCTCGGGAGTTGAACCGATCTGTTGGGATCGTAGCGGGCAACCCTATGCGAAGGCGGCCCGGCGGCGTCCGACCCGGCCGCCGCGTCGGAGCCCGCGCCGGTCACCTCCGAGAACGTCTCCGGCTCCCTGAGCGTGCGCCAGTGGCCGAACGGCCAGCCGATGACGAGGGCCCTGCCCACCACGGACTTCTCCGAGACCGTACCGCCGTACGCGGTGTCCCGGTGGGCACGCGAGTCGGCCGAGTTGCCCCGGTGGTCGCCCATCACCCACAGGCGTCCCTCGGGGACCGTGATGTCGAACGGGGTGTCGGAGGGGGCGTTGCCCGGATAGAGGTAGCCGCCCTCGTCCAGGGGAACGCCGTTGACGGTCACCCGGCCCTGCTTGTCGCAGCACTTGACGTGGTCGCCGCCGACCCCGACGACCCGCTTGATCAGGTCCTTCTCGTTGTCGGAGGGCAGCAGGCCGATGAAGGTCAGGGCCTCCTTGACCTGCTTGACGACCACGGGGTCGTGCTTCTTCGCCGTCTCCTCCCCGTCCAGCCAGCCGCCCGGGTCGCGGAAGACGACGACGTCCCCGCGCGCGGGCTTCGCGCCGAACCACGGGGTGAACTTGTCGACCAGGACGCGGTCGCCGATGCGGATCGTCTGCTCCATGGAGCCCGACGGGATCACGAAGGCCTGCACCAGGAAGGTCTTCAGCACCAGCGCTATGAGCACGGCCACGCCGACCAGCAGCGGTATCTCCTGGACCGCGGAACGCCGGCGCCTGCGTCTGACCTTGCGCTGGAGCTTGCGCCGCTCGGCGCGGGTGCGTCCGCCGGCCGGGCCGGAGGGCCGCCGGGTCCCGGCGGGCGGCGGCTCCTCCTCGGCGGCGGCCTGGGCGCCGCGCGGCCTGCCGCGGCTACCCATGGGCCCCGCCCGCGGAGCCGGCGGCGCCCACGCGCGCGTACGCGTCCGGACGGGTGATGCGGGTCCAGTGGCCGAAGGGCCACACGATCCAGTCGGCCCGGCCGATCACGTCCCCGACCGGCACCATGCCGCCGCCCGGGGAGCCCAGGTGGTCGCGTGAGTCGCTGGAGTCGTCGCGGTGGTCGCCGAGCAGGAACAGCCTGCCGCCGGGGACCAGGACGTCGAAGGGGACCGTGGAGGGACTGTCACCCGGACGGAGGAAGGCCGACTCGTCGACCGGTGTGCCGTTCACCTCGATCCTGCCCTCCTTGTCACAGCAGACCACATGGTCTCCCCCCACACCCACAACGCGCTTGATGTAGTCGGCGTCACCGAAATAGCCGGAGCCGTCGAACACGACGACATCGCCGCGCCGCGGCTCGGCACCGAACCGGTACGCCACCTTGTTCACGAGGACCCGGTCCCCGACGCCCAGTCCCGGCTCCATCGAGCGGCTGGGGATCTGGAAGGGCTGCGCCACGAACGTGTTGAGGAGCAGCAGGAGGACCAGGCCGAGCAGCGCGGCCAGGGTGAGCCGCCCGCCGGGGACGGCGCCGGTGAACCGCGCCGCCAACGACGAACGCGACCGCTCCTCCGGTCCCTGTGCTTCCGGGGTCCCTTCGGATCCGGTGGCAGTGGGGCGGGAGGAGCGGTCGCGCTCGCTCGGCTGTGCTTCGGTGTCCATCGGGGCGGAATGCTATCCCGCCCGGCCGTGAACCCCGGAAGGCACTCAGTTCTCGCGCTTCTCCTTGATCTTCGCGGCCTTGCCGCGCAGCTCACGGAGGTAGTACAGCTTGGCGCGGCGCACGTCGCCACGGGTGACCAGCTCGATCTTCTCGACGATCGGGGTGTGCACCGGGAAGGTGCGCTCGACGCCGACGGAGAACGAGACCTTGCGGACCGTGAAGGTCTCGCGCACGCCGGAACCCTGGCGGCGGATCACCACACCCTTGAACTGCTGCACACGGGAGCGGTTGCCCTCGATGACACGGACGTGGACGTTGACGGTGTCACCCGGCCGGAAGGCGGGGATGTCGTCGCGGATCGACGCGGCGTCGACGGTGTCGAGCAGGTGAGACATGTCTCTGCTTTCTTCGCTGATGCCACAGGTCATCAACGGCAACTAGGATTTTCCGAAAGGTCTGCCGGGCGGTCGGGGCGGTCGTCGTGTCCCCCCGTGGCAGGGGCGGCCGCCGGACGGCGCACAGCAGCGGCCTATTCTTCCACGTCGTCGGCCCTGCGCCAAAATCGGCCGTACCGCTCGCCCTCCGGGTCCGGGGCCCAGCCCAGGATGGAGAGCATCTCGCGGTCCTTCTTGTCGAACGCCGCGGGCGCGCAGCGTTCGATGAGGTCGGGCCGGTTGGCGGTGGTGCGCCGCAGCGCCTCGTCGCGGCGCCAGCGGGCGATCTTCCCGTGGTGCCCGCTGAGCAGCACGTCGGGGATGTCCCGCCCGCGCCACAGCGGGGGCTTGGTGTAGACGGGCCCCTCCAGGAGGCTCGCCATGGCGCCGGGCGCGAAGGAGTCGTCGCGGTGGGACTCGGCGTTGCCGAGGACGCCCGGCAGCAGACGGGCCACGGCCTCGGTGACGACCAGGACGGCCGCCTCGCCGCCGGCCAGGACGTAGTCGCCGATGGAGACCTCGTAGACGGGTATCCGGGTGGCGTACTCGTCCATGACGCGGCGGTCGATGCCCTCGTAGCGGGCCGGGGTGAAGACCAGCCAGGGGCGCTCGGACAGTTCCACGGCGAGTTCCTGGGTGAACGGCCGTCCGCTGGGGGTCGGCACGATCAGCGCCGGGGCGTGCGCCCCCGACTCGTAGCCGTCGGCGAGGACGGTGTCCAGGGCGTCGCCCCAGGGGTCGGTCTTCATGACCATGCCGGGGCCGCCGCCGTAGGGCGTGTCGTCGACGGTGTTGTGCCGGTCGTACGTCCAGGCGCGCAGGTCGTGCACGTGCACGTTCAGCTGTCCGCGCGCGCGTGCCTTGCCGACCAGGGAGACGTTCAGCGGTTCGAGGTACTCGGGGAAGATCGTGACGACGTCGAGGCGCATCACGAGGCGTCCCCCGGCTGCGCCGGGTCACCGGATCCGTCCGAGCCCTCGGCGGGCTCGGCGGACTCGCCGGACCCGGCGGGCTCGGCGGGCTCGGCGGCGTCCCGGGTGGAGGCGATCTCGGCGCGGTCGTCGATCAGGCCGGGCGGCGGGGTGATGACGGCCCGCTGCTCCTCCAGGTCGATCTCGGCGACGATCTCCGCCACGAAGGGGATCATGACCTCGGTGCCGTCCGGGCGCTCCACGATGAACAGGTCCTGCGAGGGCAGGTGCGAGATCTCGGTGATCCGGCCGACCTCGGTGCCGTCCTCGGTGACCACGTCCAGGTCGATGAGCTGATGGTCGTAGAACTCGTCCTCGTCCTCGGGCAGCTCGTCCGGGTCGACGTCGGCGATCAGCAGGGTGTTGCGCAGGGCCTCGGCGCCGTCGCGGCCGGTGACGCCGTCGAAGCGCAGGAGCAGCCGTCCGCTGTGGACACGGCCGGCGGCGATGGTCAGCGGTCCGGCGGAGGCGGGGTCGGTGGCGAGTACGGCACCGGGGGCGAGTCTCAGTTCCGGCTCGTCCGTGCGTACCTCCACGGTCACCTCGCCCTTGATGCCGTGGGCACGGCCGATCCGTGCGACTACCAGCTGCACTGTGCTCGATCTCCTGTCATACGACTGCGGGCCGGGGACGGCCCAGTGGCCCTCCCCGGCCCGAGCCGGTTGCGATGCGGTGAAGCGTCAGCGGACGTGGTCCACGTCGACGAGGTCGAC
Organism: Streptomyces sp. SAT1; assembly: GCF_001654495.1. GTDB lineage: Bacteria > Actinomycetota > Actinomycetes > Streptomycetales > Streptomycetaceae > Streptomyces > Streptomyces andamanensis. The sequence continues at coordinate 5,273,087 of NZ_CP015849.1, read as the reverse complement.
CCGGACGCCCCGGCCGCCGATGGCGCCCACGACGGTGCGCAGGGCGCGTGCGGTGCGGCCGTTGCGGCCGATCACCTTGCCGAGGTCGTCGGGGTGGACCCGGACCTCGAGCACACGTCCGCGGCGCAGGTTGCGCGAGGCCACCTGCACATCGTCAGGGTTGTCGACGATGCCCTTCACGAGGTGCTCAAGCGCCTCTTCGAGCATGCTGCTCAGGCCTCGGAGGACTCGGACTCGGCAGCCGCCTCGTCCTTCTTCTCAGCCTTCTTCTTCTGGGTGATGGCCTCACCCTTGCCCGCGTCCTCGCCGCCGAGCGACTCGAACGACGGACGGGCGGCCTTCTCCTGCGGCTGGAGCAGCGGAGCCGGGGCGGGCTCGCCCTTGAACTTCTGCCAGTCGCCGGTCTTCTTCAGGATGGCGAGCACGGGCTCGGTCGGCTGGGCGCCGACGGAGAGCCAGTACGCCACGCGGTCCGCGTCGACCTCGATGCGCGAGGGGTTCTGCACCGGGTGGTACAGACCGATCTCCTCGATGGCCCGGCCGTCACGGCGGGTACGGGAGTCGGCGACGACGATGCGGTAGTGAGGCGAACGGATCTTGCCCAGACGCTTCAGCTTGATCTTGACTGCCACGGGAGTGGGTTCTCCTGATTTTGACGTGGTGGGGCACGGCGGGACGCCGCGTGGGGTTGCGGTACCCGAGTGCCCGACGGACGCGTCAGCCGGAGGAGAGAGGGTTCCTGTGCGGCTGTCGAGTACAGCTAGCCATTGTGCCACACCCCGAGGTGCCCTTCCGGCGCGGGGTGAGCCGCACCGGGGCAGGCCTCAGGGGCACCCGGCGGACGGGTGCCGTGGCACCGGGGACGCCGGACGGCGGCCGGAGCGCGGCTGCCACGAGCAGCCGCGGTCTCAGCCCGCCGCGCCGACGACCTCCGGGATCCGGAACGGCTTGCCGCAGCCGCCGCACACGATCGGGGCCTGAGCCAGGACCGAGGGGACGACGCGCACATTGCGCCCGCAGTCGCAGACCGCCTTGACGCGGACCCCTCCCCCGGAGGAACCGTGCCGGGCGGCCGGACCGCGGAAGCTGCGGCCGGTGTCGGCGGAGGTGGCCGCCGTGTGCGCCTTCAGGGCGCGCTGGAGGCGCTCGATCGTCGGGCGGTAGCGGCGCTTGGCCTCGGGGCTGAGCGTGACCAGGGAGAAGCCGCTGCTCGGGTGCGGCTCGTCGGGGTGGTCGAGGCCCAGCTCCTCGGCGATCGCCAGGAACCGGCGGTTGTGGTATCGGCCGGCGCGGGAGGTGTCGCGCACCCCGCGCGCCGCGGCGATGCCGTGGACTGCCTCGTGCAGCAGTCGCTCGAAGGAGAGTTCGTGCCCGCACGCGGACGACGACTCCCCGATCAGGGACTCGGGTGCGGCGAGATCGGGCAGCTCGGGGTGGTACCGCTGAATGTCGGCCCACGCCTGTGCCAGCTCCGCGGCGAGAACAGGTGGTGTCTGTGTCGTGCTCACGTAATGACAACGAGCGGGAGGGCCACTGTGTTCCTATTCCGGGGCATCCCAAATAATTTGCACGTACCCGTCAGTTGGCACCGATGCGCCCTGACGAGGGCGGGTGCGCTGATCTGCGGAGAAGCCTCACAGCTCATACCAAGGTGGTGCGTAGCCCCGCGTACGCACCGGGCGCGCGGATCTCCACGCGCGCCGGTGTACAGGTGTTCCCGCGGTGTACAAGAGACGTTTCGGCCGCTTCCGGGACGGGAGCCGTACCTCACTCAGCGTCTGTGACATCGGTGACGTTACCGGGCACGCCGCCACCGCCCCGCACCGCCCCACCCCCGGCGCCCGTCACGCCCGGGTGAGCCCCCGGTTTCCGGGATGTGAAATCTCCGGACCCGGCCCCCGGAACGGACGAACAGTCCCACCCGACCCCTGGACGCCGTGCGGAGCGGGGAGTTACCTGGCATACGGGAAATGCGGCCGCGCGCCGCACGGGGGCCACGGAACCGGCACAGCGGCAAAGCTCGGCGGATTGGGGCACTCATCCATGACACCTACGCTCGTGCGCCAGCACCCGTCCCGCACGGGGCCCGCGCTCCGGGTGGACCAGCGGGCACGCGCGCGTGACTGGTCCGAGATCCAGGAGCGGATGCTCGTACCGCTCTACGAAGCCGTCCACGAACGACTCGGCGTGGGCCCCGGCACCCGCCTGCTGGCCCTCGGCTGCGGCACCGGGCTCGCCCTGCTCCTGGCGGCGGCCCGGGGCGCGGCGGTCACCGGCACCGACACCCGCCCCGAACACCTGGCCCTGGCCCGCGAACGGCTGCTGCCCGCGGCGCCCGGCGCAGCCGGGACGGCGGGCACGCGCGCGTGCCCGGACGCCGCCTCCCCCGCGCGGACGACGCCACGGCTCGTCGACGGCCCGCCCGGCGCCCGCGACCACCGGGCCCCGTACACCCTCGTGACCGCCTTCGAACCCCTGGGCTGCCCGGCGGGCGACCCGCCGGAGCCCGCCGCGCCGCTCACCGCGGCCGTCCCGCTCGCCGGGCGCGGCACGCCGGTGGTGCTGGCCGGCTGGGGCCCGCCCGAGCGCTGCGCGGCCACAGACGTCCTGCGCGTGGCCACCCGGCCCGCCGATCCGCTCCCCGTCGTCCGCGACCGCCTGGAGGACGTCGCCCGAGACGCCGGACTGCGCCCGGACGGCTCCGGACGCGTCGCCTGCCCCTTCGGCTACGCCGACCTGGACAGCGCGGTGCGCGGCATGCTCTCCACCGGATGGTTCGACACGGCGATCGCCACGGCCGGGCACGACCAGGTCGGCAAGGAACTCACCGAGGCGCTCCACGCCCACCGGCGGCGGGACGGCACGGTGTGGATGCCCAACGTGTTCCGCTATCTCATCGCCCGGACCCCCTGAGCGATCGTCCGGGCACCCTGAGTGCCGCCCGGCCCGCCGCCCTCACTCCACCTCCGCCTCCAGGTCCTTCTTCAGACGGGTGACACCGGCCACCCGGTAGGCGTCGGCCTCCTCCAGCGTCTCGTTCTCCAGCAGCGCCGCGGCCAGCGCGTCCAGCTGCGGCCGGTGCTCGCGCAGCTTGCGGCACGCCTCCTCGTAGCACTCGTCGACGATCCGCCGCATCTCCGTGTCGATGGCGTCCAGGGTCTGCGGGGCGGCGGAGAGTCCGTACGCCTGCTGGGCGTCGTTCGGCAGCGCGGACAGCCGGCCCAGGTGCTCGCTCATGCCCCAGCGGGCCACCATCCCGCGCGCGATGTTCGTGACCTGCTCCAGATCGCTCTCCGAGCCGGTCGTGATGACGCCGTACACCACCTGCTCGGCCGCCATGCCCCCGAGCGCACCGATGATCCGGCCGCGTAGATACTCCTCCGTGTACGCGTACTTGTCCGACTCCGGTGTGGACAGGGTCACGCCCAGCGCACGCCCGCGCGGCACGATGGTGATCTTGCGGACCGGGTCGGCGCCCGGCTGGAGCATGCCCAGCAGCGCGTGCCCGCTCTCGTGGTACGCGGTGCGCCGCCGCTCCTCCTCCGGCATCACCAGGGCGCGTTCCGCGCCGAGCTGCACCTTCTCCAGCGCCTCCGAGAAATCGGCCTGCGTCACCTCGCTCTGCCGCCGCTTCACCGCCAGCAGGGCGGCCTCGTTGGCGAGGTTGGCCAGTTCCGCACCCGTCATGCCCGGCGTCGTGCGCGCCACCCGCGCCAGGTCCACACCGGCGGCCAGCGGGATCTCCCGGGTGTGGATGCGCAGGATGGCCTCCCGGCCGCCGCGGTCCGGCGGCGCGACGCTCACCACCCGGTCGAAGCGGCCCGGCCGGGTCAGCGCCGGGTCCAGGACGTCCGCGCGGTTGGTCGCGGCCAGCACGATCACACCCTCGGAGCCGGAGAAGCCGTCCATCTCGGTCAGGATCTGGTTCAGTGTCTGCTCGCGCTCGTCGTGTCCGCCCATCGACGCGCCGCCGCCGCGCGCCCGGCCGATGGTGTCGATCTCGTCGATGAACACGATGGACGGGGCCACCTTGCGCGCCTCCGCGAACAGCTCCCGCACCCGGGAGGCGCCCACGCCGACGATCATCTCGATGAACTCCGACGCGGACGCGGAGAAGAACGGCACGCCCGCCTCCCCGGCCACCGCCCGCGCCAGCAGCGTCTTGCCCGTGCCCGGCGGCCCGGTCAGCAGCACGCCGCGCGGCATCTTCGCACCCATCCGCCGGTAGTCGTCGGGGTGCTTGAGGAAGTCGACGACGTCGTCCAGTTCGCCCTTGACCTCGTCGATGCCCGCCACATCGGCGAACGTCGTGCGCTGGGTGCCCGGCTGGAGCTCCACCGGGCGCGGCGGCGCCTTGCGGCCCAGCAGTCCGCCCGGCCCGCCGAGACCCGAGCCGATCCGCCGCGCGAAGAACACCCACAGCGCGACGATGATCACGATCGGGGCCAGCGACAGCAGCAGATTGGACAGCAGACCGCGCTCCTGCACCACCGGCTGCGCGGTCACCGTCACCTGGTGGCTGCTCAGGCTCTGCCACAGCTTGTCGTCCGCGAAGGCCGGTCGCTGCGTCTTGAACTTCGTGTACGTGCCGCTGCCGTTCGGCTTCGCACGGGCGCTCTTCAACTGCCCCTGGATGGCGTCGCCCTTGGAGTAGATCTTGCTGACATTGCCGGCGTCCACCTGCCGGCTGAACTCCGTGTACGAGATCGTCGGCTCGTTGCCCGTGCTGTAGTAGCTCAGCGCGCCGTAGGCCACCAGGAAGACGACCACCGCGGTGACCAGCAGCCCCCACCACCGGCCGCGCATCCGCCTGCCGCCGGGCCGCCGGGGCGGCTCGTCCGGCGTGCCCTCGGTGCGCCACGGCTGGTCTGGGGCCTTGCGTGGTGGCGCGGCATTGCTCATATCTGGACGTTACGGCACATGGCGGGGCCCGGCACGCGCTGAGGGCGCCCCCGCCGAACGGGAGCGCCCTCGAACGTCGTACAGACCGACCGTCATACGGAAGTGCAGCGCTCCAGCACTCCCGAACGACCGTCGTACGGAATCTCAGCCCATGAACCGCTCAGCCCATGAACTTCTTGAACTCGTCCGGCAGCTCGAAGTCCTGGCCGCCCTGCTGCGGCAGCCCGAGGGCACCGCCCTGGGCCCCGGCGGCACGCCGCGCGGCCTCCTCCTGCTCCTGCTGCCTGCGCTTCATCGGGTTGCCCGAACGCTGCTTGCCCTTGGCCTTCTTCGGCTGCTTCTTGCTGCGGCCGGGGCCGCCGCCCATGCCCGGGATCCCCGGCATGCCCGGCATCCCGCCGCCCTGTGCCATGCGCGACATCATCTTGCGGGCCTCGAAGAACCGCTCCACCAGGTTCTTCACCGCGCTGACCTCGACACCGGAACCCTTGGCGATACGGGCCCGGCGGGAGCCGTTGATGATCGTCGGGTCCTGGCGCTCGCCCGGGGTCATCGACTTGATGATCGCGCCGACGCGGTCGACCTCGCGGTCGTCCAGGTTGTTGATCTGGTCCTTGATCTGCCCCATGCCGGGCAGCATCCCGAGCAGCTTCGAGATGGAGCCCATCTTCCTGACCTGCTCCATCTGGGACAGGAAGTCGTCCAGGGTGAAGTCCTGGCCCTTCTTCGACGCCAGCTTGGAGGCCATCTTCTCGGCCTCTTCCTGACTGAACGTCTTCTCCGCCTGCTCGATCAGGGTGAGCAGGTCACCCATGTCGAGGATGCGGGAGGCCATCCGGTCCGGGTGGAAGGCGTCGAAGTCGTCGAGCTTCTCCCCGTTGGACGCGAACATGATCGGCTTGCCGGTGATCTGCCGGATCGACAGGGCCGCGCCACCGCGGGCGTCGCCGTCGAGCTTGGAGAGCACCACACCGTCGAAGCCGACGCCGTCGCGGAACGCCTCCGCGGTGTTCACGGCGTCCTGGCCGATCATCGCGTCGACGACGAAGAGGATCTCGTCGGGCCGGACCGCGTCCCGGATGTCCGCGGCCTGCTGCATCATCTCCTGGTCGATGCCGAGGCGGCCGGCGGTGTCCACGATCACGATGTCGTGGACCTTGGCCTTGGCGAACTCGATGGAGTCCTCGGCGACCTTGACAGGGTCACCGACGCCGTTGCCCGGCTCGGGCGCGTAGACGGCGACACCGGCGCGCTCGGCGACGATGCTCAGCTGGTTGACCGCGTTGGGCCGCTGGAGGTCGCAGGCGACCAGCAGCGGGGAGTGCCCCTGCTCCTTGAGCCACCGGCCGAGCTTGCCCGCCAGGGTGGTCTTGCCCGCACCCTGGAGACCGGCCAGCATGATCACGGTCGGCGGCTGCTTGGCGAAGCGGAGGCGGCGGGTCTCGCCGCCCAGCACGGTCACCAGCTCGTCGTTGACGATCTTGAGGACCTGCTGGGCCGGGTTCAGCGCCTTGGAGACGTCGGCGCCGAGGGCCCGCTCCTTGACGTTCTTGATGAACGTCCGGACGACGGGCAGGGCCACGTCGGCTTCGAGGAGCGCGATGCGGATCTCGCGCGCGGTGGCGTCGATGTCCGCCTCGGAGAGCCGTCCCTTGCCGCGCAGGTTCTTGAAAGTCGCTGACAGGCGATCGGAGAGAGTGTCGAACACGGCGCTCGCGGTCCTCGGGGTCGGGGATGGCTGAAGGAATCGCCCTCCAGGGTATCCCGGCCGGGCAGAACCGGGTCACGGTCGTGCCCGCAACGCCTCCTCCACCGTCCGTACCGCCGCGGCCGCCTCCTCGTCCGGCAGCGGGGTGCCGGACGGGCCGGTGACGTAGAAGGCGTCCACGGCGTTGGCGCCCAGGGTGCCGGCGTGGGCGCTGCGGACGTGGACCTTCGCGTCCTCCAGGGCACGGCCGATGCGGAAGAGCAGGCCGGGGGCGTCCTGGGCGCGGACCTCGATCACCGTGGCGTGCCGGGAGGCGGCCGGGGCGAGGGTCACCCGGGGCGGGGGTGCCAGCAGGCCCTTGCGGCGCGGCTGGGCGGCGTCCCGTTCGGCGAGGCGCGCCGCGATGTCGAGCGAGCCGTCCAGGGCCCGGACCAGGTCGGCGCGGAGCCGGGCGGCCTGGGGCAGGGAGCCGTACTCGGCGGCGACCCGCCAGTCCAGCAGCAGCACGGCGCGGTCGCCGACGGCGCCGGGCAGGTCGACGGTGCGCAGCTCGGCGGTGCGGACGGTGAGGCGGTGCACGGCGAGCACCCCGGCGGCGGCGGGCAGGACGCCGGGCTGGTCGGGGACGGCGATGAGCAGTTCCACGCCCAGTGGGCCGGCCCCGGCCGGGTCCCCGCCGGTCCCCTCCGAGAGAGGTTCGGTCCGGGCGCGCAGGGCGAGGACGGGGCCGCCGGTGCGCAGGGCCTCGACGGCGAGCCGTTCCTGCTCGGCGGTGGGTTCGGCGGCGGCGGGCCCGGGGGCCTCGGGGGTGTGCCCGGCGAGGTGCGCCGCGGCCCGGCGGACCAGGTCGGCGACGAGGGAACCGCGCCAGGAGGACCAAGCGGCCGGGCCGGTGGCGAGGGCGTCCGCCTCGGTCAGGGCGTGCAGCAGTTCGAGTGTGCCCGGGGTGCCGACGGCGTCGGCGACCGCGCGGACGGTGGCCGGGTCGTCGAGGTCGCGCCGGGTGGCGGTCTCGGCGAGGAGCAGGTGGTGGCGTACGAGGGTGGTGAGGACGGCGGCGTCGGCGGGGTCGAAGCCGATGCGGGCGGCGACGTCGGCGGCGATGGTGGCGCCCGCGGTCGCGTGGTCGCCGGGCCAGCCCTTGCCGATGTCGTGCAGCAGCGCGGCGACGAGGAGGAGGTCGGGGCGGCCGACGCGGCGGGTGAGCGCCGAGGCGCGGACGGCGGTCTCGATCAGATGGCGGTCGACGGTCCAGAGGTGGACGGCGTTGCGCTGCGGGCGGCAGCGCACACGTTCCCAGTCGGGCAGGAGCCGGGTGACTAGCCCTTCCGCCTCCAGTGCCTCCCAGACCCGCACCAGGGGGCGGCCGGAGCCGAGCAGGGTGACGAGCTGCTCGCGGGCCTCGGCGGGCCAGGGCGTGGGCAGGGGGCGCGTGGTGGTGGCGAGACGGCGTGCGGCGTGCGGGGAGAGCGGGAGTCCGGCCTGTGCGGCGGCGGCCGCGGCGCGCAGCGGGAGGACGGGGTCGCGTTCGGGGCGCGCGGTGCGGGCGAGCACCACCTCGCCCTCCTGTTCCACCACCCCTTCGGCGAGCGGGGACCGTTCCGCGGCCGGTCTGCCGCCGCCCAGCAGGGCGCGCAGCCGCGGCCGTACGGCGCGCGCCCTGAGCACGCGCCCCACTTCGCGCCAGGTGACCTCGCTCGCGTACGCGACGACCCCCGCGGCCTCGTACACCTGGCGCAGCAGGGTGTCCGCGTCGAGCAGGCCCAGTTCCGCGGCGACCTGGTCCTGTTCCTGGAGGTCGAGCCGGTCGGTGGCGCGGCCGGTGGTGAGGTGGAGCGCGTCCCGTACGTCGAGGAGGCGGCGGCGGGCGTCGGCGAGGCCCTCGCGCGGGGCGTCGGCGAGCCAGGAGGCGGCGACGGCGCGCAGCGCGGTGGTGTCGCGCAGGCCGCCGTGCGCCTCCTTCAGGTCGGGTTCGAGCAGGTAGCGCAGTTCGCCGTGGCGTTCGGCGCGCGCGGCGCACAGCTCCCGGAGTTCGGGCAGGCGCGCGGGGGCCTGGTTGCGCCAGTCGGCGAGGACGGTGGTGCGCAGCGCCGTGGTGAGGCCGCGGTCGCCCGCGAGGTGGCGGGCGTCCAGGAGGCCGAGGTGGGCCTTGAGGTCGGCGTTCGCGGTGCGGCGGGCCTCGGCGGGGGTGCGTACGGAGTGGTCGAGGGCCAGGCCGAGGTCCCACACCGGGTACCAGAGGCGGTCGGCGAGGGCGGCGACGGCCGCGGGGTCGCGGCCGTCGTGCAGCAGGAGCAGATCGAGGTCGCTGCGCGGGGACAGTTCGCCGCGGCCGTAGCCGCCGACGGCGACGAGGGCCGCGCCCGTGCGGACCCCGGCGGCGGTGAACAGGGAGGTGAGCCAGTCGTCGGTGAGCCGGGCGAGGGCCGTGCGGCGCGGCGGCCCGGACCGTGTCTCCTCCTGGAGGAGGCGCAGCCGGGCCGCCGCGTAGCCGCCGGGGTGCGGGGGCCCGCCTGGTCCGGCAGTCGTGCCCTCTCCCTCGGATTTCTCCCTTCCGTCGGTTCCGGTCGTCCGGCCGGTCGCGCCGCTGGGGCCGCTGAGGCCGCTGGGGACGCTGGGTTCGCTGCTGCTGCTCGTCACCGGTGACTCCTGTCTCGATCGCCCGCCGGTGCGGCCGGTCCGGAGGGTTCTGCGGAGCGGCCGCACCGGCGGGTCTGCCGAAGCCGTCAGAGCGCGTCGGGGCCGCGTTCGCCGGTGCGGACCCGCACGACGGTGTCGACGGGCAGGGACCAGACCTTCCCGTCGCCGATCTTGCCGGTACGGGCCGCCTTGACGACGGCTTCGATCAGCTGGTCGGCCTCGTCGTCCTCGGCGAGCACCTCGATCCGGATCTTGGGGACCAGGTCGACGGTGTACTCGGCGCCACGGTAGACCTCGGTGTGCCCGCGCTGGCGGCCGTAGCCGCTGGCCTCGGTGACGGTGAGCCCGTGGACGCCGAACGACTGGAGGGCTTCCTTGATCTCGTCGAGGCGGTGCGGTTTGACGACGGCGGTGATGAGCTTCATGCGTCCACCTTCTTGTTCGGGGTGCCCGGCCTGCCCTGCGCGGCGGCGGCCAGGGCGGTGACGGCGCCGGCCACACCGCCGCCCGCGCCGCTGAAGTCGTAGGCGGTCTCGGCGTGCTGGGCCTGGTCGATGCCGGAGATCTCCTCGTCCTCGGTGACGCGCATCCCGATCGTCCGGTCGATGAGGAAGGCGAGGACCGCGGAGGCGACCAGAGAATAGGCGAGGACGGCGAAGACTCCGGCGCACTGCTTCCAGAACTGGTCCAGGCCGCCGCCGTAGAAGAGGCCCTTGACGTCGGACTGGCCGGTGCCGCTGGCGAAGAGGCCGACCAGGAGGGAGCCGATGATGCCGCCCACCATGTGGACGCCGACGACGTCGAGGGAGTCGTCGTAGCCGAAGCGGTACTTCAGTCCGACCGCCATGGCGCACAGGACACCGGCGATCGCGCCGACGGCGATGGCGCCGAGCGGGGAGACCGCGCCGCCGGAGGGGGTGATGGCGACGAGTCCGGCGACCGCGCCGGAGGCGGCGCCGAGGGTGGTGCAGGCGCCGTGGCGGATCTTCTCGTAGGCCAGCCAGGCGAGCATGGCGGCGGCGGTGGCGATCTGGGTGTTGACGAACATCAGCGGGCCGACGCCGTCGTCGTTGCCGAGCCAGGAGCCCGCGTTGAAGCCGAACCAGCCGAACCACAGCAGTCCCGCGCCGAGCATGACCAGGGGCAGGCTGTGCGGGCGCATCGGGTCCTTCTTGAAGCCGGTCCGCCTGCCGATGACGAGGATCACGCCGAGAGCGGCGGCGCCCGCGTTGATGTGGACGGCGGTGCCGCCGGCGAAGTCGATGACGCCGAGGTCGAAGGCCCAGCCGCCGCTGCCCCAGACCCAGTGGGCGACGGGGAAGTAGACGATCGTCGCCCACAGCACCACGAACAGCGACCAGGCGGTGAACTTCACCCGGTCGGCCAGGGCGCCGCTGATCAGGGCCGGGGTGATGACGGCGAACATCAGCTGGAAGACGGCGAAGACGAAGACCGGGACGGTGTATCCGGGCCACAGGTCCGTCTTGCCGATGCCGCTGAAGCCGACGAAGCCGGAGCTCCAGCCGATGAGGGAGCCCTTGTCGGTGCCGAAGGCGAGGGAGAAGCCGTAGAGCACCCACAGGAGGGTGACGATGCCGAGGCTGACGAAGCTCATCATCAGCATGTTCAGGGTGCTCTTGACGCGGACCATGCCTCCGTAGAAGAAGGCGAGGCCCGGGGTCATCAGCATGACCAGGGCGGAGCAGATCAGCATGAAGCCGGTGTTGGCGGACGACAGCCGGGGTGCGTCCGCCGCAAGCATGATGGCTGGTGCCATCGGCGTCTCCTCGTCGGTTGTACGGCCCCGTGCGGGCGAAGCCTGGAGCGGTCCCGGCAGCGAGTCCGGGGGTGAGGGGTGGGCCGGTTCTGCGCCATGAGATTCGCGCAGCGCGGTTTCAGCGGGTGCCCCTCGTTGTTTCGCCGGGGTGACGAAGGCGCCTGGAGTGTTACGCGTCGGTGAACCGCGGGCGGACGCCGGACCGGCCGCGGACGGCCTTCCGATGACCTGGCTTGGGGGAGCCGAGTCGGGCGGTTCGGGAGGGCCGGCCGCGGCCGGGGTTCCGGGGGCCTCCGGCGCGGTGCCGGGGTCGTCCGAGGTGGTGCGGGGATCGTCCGGGGGTGCGAGAGGGGTCCTGCGGGCCGGGCTCAGACCGCCTCGGCGGTCTCGGGCAGTTCGGCGGCGAGCTGCTCGGTCAGGTCGATGACCTCACCGAGGTCGCCGAAGTCGCGTACGGCGTTGGCGACGGTCTTGCGGATACGGGTGTTGACGCGCTCGGAGCGGACCTTCTTGGCCACGTCCATCGCGTGCGCGGCGTAGCGGGTGCTCTGCTCCGGTTCGCGCTGGAGGAGGTGGACGGTGGCCATGCCGATCAGGTTGAGGGCGTAGGAGCGCTGGTGCTCGTCGTCCGCGGCGAACAACTGGACGGCCTTGTCCATGAGCGGTTCGGCCAGGGACGCGTAGGTGGGGCTGCGGCCGGCGACATAGGCGAGGTCGCGGAAGGAGTGGGAGTTCTCGCCGTACAGCTCGGCCTCGGAGAAGAAGCGGATCCAGTCGGGGTCGGGCTCGTCCCAGTCCTCGACGTCGGCGAAGGTGTCCTCGGCCATCCGCACCGCCCGCTTGCACTTGCCGGGCTGGCCCATGTTGGCGTAGGCGCGGGCCTCCATCGCATACAGCATGGACTGGGTGCGCGGCCCTGCGCAGTCCCGGCTGCCGTACTGGGCGAGGTGGATCAGCTCCAGGGCGTCGTCGGGGCGGCCCAGGTGGATCATCTGGCGGCTCATGCTGGACAGCACGTAGGAGCCGAGCGGTTTGTCGCCGGCCTCCTTGGCGGCGTGCAGGGCGAGCACGAAGTACTTCTGGGCGGTGGGCTGGAGCCCGACGTCGTAGCTCATCCAGCCGGCCAGCTCGGCCAGTTCGGCGGCGACCCGGAACAGCCGCCGGGCGGTGTCCTCCTGCTGGGGCTCCTGGAGGAGGTCCGTCACCTCGTGGAGCTGGCCGACGACGGCCTTGCGGCGCAGGCCGCCGCCGCACTGGGCGTCCCACTTGCGGAACATCACGGTGGTGCTCTCCAGTAGCTCCAGCTCGGGGCGGGAGAGGCGGCCGGGGCGGCGGGCGGCGGCGGCCTGCTCGGGCGGCGCGAGCGGGGCCGGGGGCGCGGGGACCAGCCAGCGCTGGAGCGGCTCGATGAGGGAGGGGCCCGCGCAGAGCGCCAGCGCGCTGCCGAGGAAGCCGCGCCGGGCCAGCATCAGGTCGCTGCGGGAGAACTCGCTGAGCAGGGCGACGGTCTGCGGGCCCGTCCAGGGCAGGTCGACGCCGGTGGCGGAGGGGGTCTGGCGGGCCGTGCGCAGGCCGAGGTCCTCGACGGGGACGACGCAGCCGAAGCGCTCGGAGAAGAGCTCGGACAGGATCCGCGGGATCGGTTCGCGCGGGTTCTCCCCGTCGAGCCAGCGGCGCACCCGCGAGGTGTCGGTGGAGATGTGGTTCGCCCCGAGCTGGCGGGCGCGGCGGTTGACCTGGCGGGCCAGTTCGCCCTTGGACCAGCCGCTGCGCACGAACCACGAGGCGAGCAGCTCGTTGGGGCGCTTGTCCGCGCCCGCCGAGTTCGTCCCGCCACCGCCGTTGCCGCTCACTGGAACGCCCCCAATCCTGAGACCACTTGCCGCCGGGTGCGCCAAGCCCTATCAGAATGCCGGTCGGCGTCGGCCGCCGTCCGGTGCTTGCCACCCTTCGAACGGAATACCGACTTGCCTCCGGCATACCCACGAGCGTGTGTACCCCCAGGACTCGCACACTCACAGTAATCCTACGATCACGGGCGCGGCCATGGGGATTCCAGAAACGCCACCATTCGCCACCCCTTCGAATGAACTCTCGGTGGCCGCGTCGCGATTCACTTGACACGGGACCACCGCGAGCGGGTGGAGCGATGCACCGCCAGGCGCATGCCGCCCCACGCACCACCCCCGTCACATCCGGGCGCCGCCCGGTCCGGGCGCGGCCGGGGAACCGGTGGGAACAGAACGTCACGTTCCGCATCCACTCGTAACCATCGAGGGGACGGGCCCGTTGGAGGGGGTATGGGGTTCACGATCGGCGGCATTCGCGAGATCCGCTCCGGCGCGCGGCGGCGCGGCCGGTCGTTCCGCTCGTCCGAGTGCACCGCGGTGGCCGAGTACACCGGGCTGTGGGGCTGGGACGTGGTGCGGGGCGCGCGGGCCGCGGGCGGCGCCTGCTCGTGCGGCCGGCTCGACTGCCCGGCCCCGGGCGCGCATCCCCTGGAGTTCGCGCCGCCGATCCCGGCCGGGGCGACCCTGGACGAGGTGAGCGCGGCGTGGGCCGAGCTGCCGGGCGCAGCGGTGATGCTGGCGGTCGGGCGCGCGTTCGACGCGATCGAGGTCGCCGAGCCCGTCGGGCGGCGGGCGCTGGCCCGGATGGAGCGCATGGGGCTGCCCCTCGGCCCGGTGACGGCGGCCCCGGACGGCCGGGTCCACTTCTTCGTGGCCCCCGGCGCCGCCGCCGAGCTGCCCGGCCTGCTCTACCGCATGGGCTGGGACGATCCCGCCGGCCTCGACCTGCGTGGCCTGGGTCCGGGTACGTACCTCACGGCCCCGCCCTCCGACCGCGCGGGCCTCGGTCCGGCCCGCTGGCTGCGCTCCCCCGCCCTGGACACGGCCGACCCGCCGGAGGCCCGGCTGCTGCTCGGCACGCTGGCGTACGTGGCGCACCGCTTCCGGGGGTAGCCCGGGGCGGGGCCGCGCTCGCCCGGAGGAGCGGGCGGGCGCGCTCGTACGATCGCGGCATGCCGATCACGGACGAGACGATCACGTACGAGTGGCGCGGTGAGTTCGAGGACGCCGCGCTCGAAGCGCTGCACGCGGAGGGGTTCGGGCATCCCGTCGGGCGGACCGGGTGGCGGGCGCGGCTGCTGCGGCACAGTCTCGGCTGGGTGTGCGCCCGGTCGGAGGGCCGGCTGATCGGTTTCGTCAATGTCGCCTGGGACGGCGGCGAGCACGCGTTCGTGCTGGACACGGTGGTGGCCCGGGAGCACCGGTCGCACGGGGTCGGGGCGGAGCTGGTGGCGACGGCGGCCCGGCGGGCGCGTGCCGCCGGGTGCGCGTGGCTGCATGTCGACTACGAGGCCCGGCTGCGCCCCTTCTACCTCGACGCCTGCGGCTTCCGGGAGACGGCGGCCGGTCTGCTGGCGCTGTGATCCGCGCCGGGCGGCCCCCTCCGGTACGGCGGCGGCGCCCGTCCCCACCGGAGTCCGGGGGCGGGCGCCGCTGCCGGGCGCGGGGCGGTCGGCCGACCGCGGTCGCGTCGCCCGTCAGTCGCCGATCAGGGCGTCGACGAACGCCTCCGGCTCGAAGGGCGCCAGGTCGTCCGCGCCCTCACCGAGACCGATCAGCTTGACCGGGACGCCCAGCTCGCGCTGGACCGCGACCACGATGCCGCCCTTGGCGGTGCCGTCGAGCTTGGTGAGCACGATGCCGCTGATGTCGACGACCTCGGCGAAGACCCGGGCCTGGACCAGGCCGTTCTGGCCGGTCGTGGCGTCGAGCACGAGCAGCACCTCGTCCAGCGGGGCGTGCTTCTCGACGACCCGCTTGACCTTGCCCAGCTCGTCCATGAGGCCGGTCTTGGTGTGCAGGCGGCCGGCGGTGTCGATGAGCACCACGTCGGCGCCCAGCTCCTTGCCCTCCTTGACCGCGTCGAAGGCCACGGAGGCGGGGTCGCCGGCCTCCGGGCCGCGCACGGTGTGCGCGCCGACCCGCTCGCCCCAGGTCTGGAGCTGGTCCGCGGCGGCGGCGCGGAAGGTGTCGGCGGCGCCGAGCACCACGCTGCGGCCGTCGGCGACCAGGACGCGGGCGAGCTTGCCGGTGGTGGTGGTCTTGCCGGTGCCGTTGACGCCGACGACCATCACGATGCCGGGGCCGCCGGCGGGCGGCTCGGTCCGCACGGCGCGGTCCAGGTCGCGGCCGACCAGGGTGAGCAGCTCCTCGCGCAGCAGGGCGCGCAGCTCCTCGGGGGTGCGGGTGCCGAGCACGCGGACGCGCTCGCGCAGCCGCTCGACCAGCTCCTGGGTGGGCTGGACGCCGACGTCGGCGGTCAGCAGGGTGTCCTCGATCTCCTCCCAGGTGTCCTCGTCCAGGTGCTCGCGGGACAGCAGGGTGAGCAGGCCCTTGCCCAGGGCGTTCTGCGACCGGGAGAGGCGGGCGCGCAGCCGGACCAGACGGCCGGCGGTGGGCTCCGGGACCTCGATCTCGGGAGCCGGCAGCTCCTCGACGACGGGCGGCTCCTCCACGGCGGTGGGGGCCGAGCCGCCCGGAAGGTCCACCTCCTCGATGGTCCGCCGCGGCTCCTCGCGCGGCGTCTCGGCCTCCTCGCCGACGTGGGGTTCGGCCGGCGGGGCGGCGGTGATGTCGGGCGGGCCGGGCGGTGGCGGGGGCAGCGGTTTGCGGCGCCGGCTTCCGACGACGAGCCCGCCGAGCGCGCCGAGCACCACCACGGCGATGACTACAGCAAGGATGATGGTTTCCATAACGCGTCCAGTATCGGCCATGGGTCCCGGCCACAGGCCGTTTGTGGGTTCCCCCAAGAGACAAACGCCACCTAAAGACGCGAGTAGTATCAAAGTACGATGGTGGAGCGCGGGTCAACACGCGTAGAGTCCCGACGTCGCCGCCTGCGGACGGCGCCCGCCACTCCCCTCCCGAGCACGGAGTGCGCCTCTCCCCCCACACGCACACACAGACACTCCCCCACGAACGAGGCACGGACCTTCCCCATGAGCAAGACCGCCGAGGTCGAAGGCGCCCTGGAAACCCGCGGCATCGAACAGGTGCCCGATCACGAGCGCACCGGCAGGACCCGCGAGCTGTTCCCCACCTGGGTCGGCGCCAACATCAGCGTGCTGCTGCTCACGATGGGCGCGAGCCTCGTCGTGGCGTACCACCTCAATCTGTGGCAGGCGCTCGTCGTGGCCGTCGCCGCGCCCGTCGTCTCCTACGGTCTGGTCGGACTGATCGGCATCTCCGGCAAGCGCGGCGGAGCGCCCGGCATGGCGCTGTCCCGCGCGGTCTTCGGGCAGCGCGGCAACCTGCTGCCCGGTTCGCTGATCTGGGTCGCCCGCTGGGGCTGGGAGACGATCAACGCGGTGACCGGCGCCTACGCGATGCTCAGCATCCTGGACATCGTGTTCGGCCTGACGGCCGACAGCGTGCTGGACCTGGTGACGCTGCTGGCCTTCGTCGTCGCCACCTTCGCGATCTCCGGGCTCGGCATCGGCGCCGTGCAGAAGTGCAACAAGTACGCGACCTACCTCTTCGGCCTCTTCTCCGTGCTGGTGCTGGTCTATCTGATCGTGGACACCGACTGGTCGAAGGTGTTCGCGCACTCCGCGGGCTCCACGGCCGCGGTGATCACCGGCATCGGCATGATCGCGGCGGGCGGCGTCAGCTGGATCCCGACCGCGCCGGACTTCACCCGCTATCTGCCGCGCACCGCCTCCTCCAGGGCGATCGTCGGCACCTCGGTGGGCGGTGCCGGGATCGTCGTCCTGCCGATGGTGCTCATGGGCGCGGTGATGGCGGTCTCCACGCCCGACCTGGCCTCGGCCTCCGACCCGGTCTCCTTCCTCGGCGAGATCCTGCCGACCTGGATCGCGGTGCCGTATCTGCTGATCGCGCTGATCGGCATGCTGCTGATCAACTCGATGTCGATGTACTCGGCGGGCTTCACCGCGCAGACCCTCGGCTTCAAGGTGCCGCGGCACTGGGCGGTCTCGGTCAACGCCGTGATCTCGCTGGCCTTCGGCGGGGTGCTGATGCTGGTGGCGACGAGCTTCATGGGCTCCTTCATCGCCTTCCTGTCACTGCTCGCGGTGGCCTTCTCCGCGTGGGTGGGCGTCTTCGGCGCGGACATGCTGCGGCGCACCGAGTACGACGGCGCGGCCATGGCCGACACCACGCGCACCAGCGCCTACTGGTACAGGGGCGGCTTCTCCCCCGCCGCCGTCGCCTCCTGGGCGATCGGCCTGGCCGCCGGTCTGATGTTCACCACCTCCGACTGGTTCACCGGCCCGCTGGCCCACAACAACGTCGTCGGCGAGTACGGCCTCGGCTGGGTCGCCACCATCGTGATCTCCGGTCTGCTGTACCTGGCCCTGCCCAAGCCGGCGGTGGTCCCGGCGGCCCAGGCCCCGGCCCCGGCGGGCGCGGAGTCCGCCGGCCGGCGGGAGCGGCAGTCCGCCTAGACCCTTCGGCCGTCGGCCGTCAGCCGGGTCATGCCCCGCATCGGCTCGTTCCGTCCCCTTCACCGTCCGGAATCGGTGGAGGGGACGTTGTCTTCCCGTCGGCCCGGGGGCGTCCCGGCGGGGTGGCGTGCAGGCGGGGCGGCGGTGTGACGGTCACGGAAGCGTCGTGCGCGCTCCGTGCCCGGAGCCGGGCGCCGCACCCTCCGTACGTCCCGGCCCCTGCGCCCCGACGCCCCGCCACCGGCGAAGGCACCGAGCCCCCCGGCCCAGGACGCGACACCGCCGCCCCGGTCCGGCGGAAAGCGGACCGGGGCGGCGGACGGTACGAGGAGACGGCAGCGGGGACTTGGCCCGTCTCCTCGGGATCGGGGGCCTGTCGGGCGGGGCGGCTCAGCCCATCTCCTCCAGGGACTTGCCCTTGGTCTCCTTGACGAACTTCAGCACGAACGGGATGGAGAGCGCGGCGAAGACCGTGTAGATCACGTACGTGCCGGAGAGGTTCCAGTCGGCCAGCGACGGGAAGCTCGCGGTGATGGCCCAGTTGGCGATCCACTGGGCGGAGGCGGCCACGCCCAGGGCGGCGGCGCGGATCCGGTTCGGGAACATCTCGCCGAGGAAGACCCACACGACCACGCCCCAGGACAGGGCGAAGAAGAGGACGAAGACGTGGGCGGCGACCAGGGCCACCCAGCCCTGAGTGGCGGGCAGCTTGCCGTCGACCAGGTGGTAGGAGAAGGCCCATGCCTCCAGGGCGAGTCCGACGACCATGCCGGCCGAGCCGATGAGCGCGAGCGGCTTGCGGCCGATGCGGTCGACGAAGATCATCGCGATCACGGTGCCGATGATGTTGATGATCGACGTGGTGAAGGAGTAGAAGAACGACTGCGTCGGGTCGACGCCGACCGACTGCCACAGCGTCGAGGAGTAGTAGAACGCGACGTTGATGCCGACGAACTGCTGGAAGACCGACAGGCCGATGCCGATCCAGACGATCGGCTTGAAGAAGAAACCGCCGCCGAGCAGGTCCTTGAAGGACGACTTCTCCTCGCGGTGCATGGCGTGCTCGATCTCGGCGATGCGCGCGTCGAAGTCCACGTCCTTGCCCTCGACCTCTTCGAGGATCTCCTTGGCGCGCTCGCGCTTGCCCACGGAGACCAGGAAGCGCGGGGACTCGGGGATGGCGAAGGAGAGCAGGCCGTACAGGACGGCCGGGATCACCATCACACCGAGCATGACCTGCCATGCCTCCAGGCCCATCAGCTTGCCGCGCTGGTCGCCGCCGGCGGCGTTCAGCAGGCCCCAGTTGACCAGCTGCGAGATGGCGATGCCGACGACGATCGCGGCCTGCTGGAAGGAGCCGAGCCGGCCGCGGTAGGCGGGCGGGGCCACCTCGGCGATGTAGGCGGGGCCGATGACGGAGGCCATGCCGATGGCGAAGCCGCCGATGATGCGCCACAGGGCCAGGTCCCACAGGGCGAAGGGCAGGGCCGAGCCGACGGCGCTGACGGTGAAGAGCCCCGCGGCGATCTGCATGCAGCGGATACGGCCGATGCGGTCGGCGATCCGGCCCGCGGTGGCGGCGCCGATGGCGCAGCCGATCAGCGCGATGGCGATGACCTGGGCCAGCGCGGCGGAGCCGATGTCGTAGCGGCCCCGGATGGCCTCGACGGCGCCGTTGATCACGGAGCTGTCGTAGCCGAACAGGAACCCGCCCATGGCGGCCGCCGCCGCGATGAAGATGACATGCCCGAGATGATCGGGGTGGGCCGTACCGGCTCCTGGCGTCGGCGCCTGCGCTGTGCTGGTCACGTGTACTCCTCGGGCACACCGGCAACGCTGCCGGGGTGGGGTCAGCCCCTCCAGGTCTTGAGACCTGAAGGCGAAAGCAACGTTGCAGAGACTATGCCTTCAACTCTCGAAGTCAATAGTCGATCTGTTGTGAAATTGACCGGCCCGCCGGACGAGCTGTGTTCAAGCTTTGAAATCAACTGGCGGGACATGCTCCGACTACCCCGAAGTCGCGGCGGCACGCGGCCGCCCGTCCGGGGCCGGACAGCCCTGACGCAGCCGCTGGCTGATCACCTTGGAGACGCCGTCGCCCTGCATGGAGACGCCGTAGAGGGCGTCGGCCACCTCCATCGTGCGCTTCTGGTGCGTGATCACGATGAGCTGGGACGCCTCCTGGAGCTCCTGCATGATGCGGATGAGCCGCTGGAGGTTGGTGTCGTCGAGGGCCGCCTCGACCTCGTCCATCACATAGAAGGGGCTGGGCCGGGCCTTGAAGATGGAGACCAGCAGCGCCACCGCCGTCAGCGACCGCTCGCCGCCGGAGAGCAGGGAGAGCCGCTTGACCTTCTTGCCCGGGGGGCGCGCCTCGACGTCCACGCCCGTGGTGAGCATGTTGTCCGGGTCGGTCAGCACGAGCCGGCCCTCGCCGCCCGGGAAGAGCCGCCCGAAGACGCCCTCGAACTCGCGTGCGGTGTCCCGGTACGCCTCGGTGAAGACCTGCTCGACCCGCTCGTCGACCTCCTTGACCACCTGGAGCAGGTCGGCGCGGGTCTTCTTCAGGTCCTCCAGCTGCTCGCTGAGGAACTTGTGCCGCTCCTCCAGCGCCGCGAACTCCTCCAGGGCCAGCGGATTGACCTTGCCGAGCTGCTGGTAGGCGCGCTCCGCCGCGCGCAGCCGCTTCTCCTGCTCGGCGCGGACGAAGGGGCGGGGCCGGTTGCGCGGGTGCGCGGGGTCCTCGGGCAGCTCCTCCCCCTCGGCGGGCGGCGAGGGCGGCACCGGCTGGTGCGGCCCGTACTCCGCCGCCAGGCCCGCCGGTTCCACGCCCAGCTCCTCCAGCGCCCTGGCCTCCAGCTGCTCGATACGCAGCCGCTTCTCGGCGCCGAGCACCTCGCCGCGGTGGACCGAGTCGGTCAGCTTGTCGAGTTCGGCCTTCAGGTCGCGGCCGGCGGCGCGGGCGGCGGTCAGCTCCTGCTCCCGCAGGGCCTTGGCGGCCTCGGCCGCGCTCCGCTCCCGCTCCGCACGGGTCAGCGAGACCTCGACGTGCGCCAGCAACTGGCGGGCACCGGCCGCGACGGCGGCGGCGACGGCCGCCTCGTGGCGCAGCCGGGCCTGCCGCCGCTCGGCACGCGCGCGTGCCTCGCGTTCGGCGCGGGCGGCCCGGTCCAGGGAGTCCGCCCGGCCGGCCAGCGACTTGACGCGTTCCTCGTGCGTACGGACCTGGAGGCGGGCCTCCATCTCGGTCTGCCGGGCGTTGGCGCCGTCCGCGGCGAGGCGGTCGCGCGTGTAGGTGTCGGGTTCCTCCTCGACCGGGCTCTCCTCGGCCACGGCGAGCCGTTCGGCGAGTTCCTCCGCCTCCTGGCGGGCCCGGTCCAGGGCCTCCTGGGCGCGGGCGGCGGCGGCCGTGGACCGCTCGGCCTCCCCGGCGGCCCCGCGTGCCTGGCCGGCGAGCCGGCCGAGCCGCTGGGCGACGGCGGACTTCTCGCGGTCGGCGGCGCGGCGGCGTTCGCCCAGTTCCTCGACGAGCGCGGCGCACTCCTCGCGCCGCTCACCGGCCAGCCGCTCGGCCTCGGCCGACCCGGCGCAGCGCAGGTCGAGGTCGGCGAGGTCGGCCGCGGCCTCGTCCACGGACGCCTGGACTTCGAGCAGGCTGGGCGCCCCGGCCGAGCCGCCCTGCGCGAAGTGCGCCCCGAGCAGATCGCCCTCGGCGGTGACGGCGGTGAGGTGGGGGCGGGCGTGGACGAGGTCCTCGGCGTCCTCCAGGGTGCCGACCACGACGACGCCGCGCAGCAGTCTGCGGACGGCGGGCATGAGGTCGGCGGGGCCGCGCACGAGATCGGCGGCGCGGCGCTGCCCGGCGGGCAGGCCGTCCGTGCCGGGGCCGGGGGCGGTGCCGGGCTCCTCGGGTGCGCCGGTGAGCAGGAGGGCGGCGCGGCCCGCGTCCTGTTTGCGCAGCAGGCGCAGGGCCTCCGCAGCGGCGGCGGGGTTCGCGACCGCGAGGGCGTCGGCGGCGGCGCCGAGGGCCGCCGCGAGCGGGATCTCGTGGCCGGGGGTGATGGTGAGGAGTTCCGCGGCCGGGCCGAGCAGCCCGGTGAGCCGGTCGCGGGCGTCGAGCAGGGCGCCGGTGCCGTCCTTGCGGCGCAGGCCGAGCGCGAGGGCGTCGTGCCGGGCCCGGGTCGCGGCCCGTTCGCGTTCGGCGGCGGTGGCGGCCTGGCGGGCGGCCGTGAGCGCGGCGTCGGCGTCGGCCAGCGCGGCCTTCGCGCTCTCGTGGCGGTCGGCGAGTTCGTGGTCCTCGGCGTCGAGGCCGTCGACCTCGGCCTTGAGCGCCTCGTACTCCTCCTGGGCGTGCACGGCGCGTTCCCGGGCCTCGTCGCGGGCGGTGGCCAGGCGGTCGATCTCGGCCTGGGCGGAGGCGGCGCGGGAGCGGGCGGCGTTCACCTGGCCGCTGAGCCGGGCCAGGCCCTCGCGGCGGTCGGCGATGGCGCGGGCGGCGTCCTTCAGGCGGCGTTCCTCGGCGGCGAGTTCGCGTTCGAGCTCGGAGCGGTGGGCGACGGTGTCGTCGAGGGCCCGTTCGGCGGCCTCCAGGGCCGCTTCCAGTTCGGCTTCCTGCTCGCGGACGCGGGCGGCCTCGCGCTCCAGGTCCTCGGGGTCGCGTCCGTGCCGTTCCTCGACGGGCGCGGAGGTCGCGCTCTTGACGCGGGCGTCGGCGAGGGAGACGGTGCCGCGGACGCGTTCGGCGAGCTGGGACAGCTCGTACCAGGTCTGCTGGGCGCGGGTCAGGCGCGGGGTGAGGCGGCGGACCTCGTCCTCCAGGAGCGCTTCGCCCTGGAGGGCCCGGCGGAGTTCGGCCTCGGCGTGCTCCTTGCGCTCCTTCAGCGCGGCCTCGTCGGCGACCTCGGCCCTCAGTGCCTCCTGGAGGCGTACGAGGTCGTCGGCGAGCAGGCGCAGGCGGGCGTCGCGCAGGTCGGCCTGGATGACGGCGGCGCGGCGGGCGACGGCCGCCTGGCGGCCCAGCGGTTTGAGCTGGCGGCGCAGTTCGTCGGTGAGGTCCTGGACGCGGGCGAGGTTGGCCTGCATCGCGTCCAGTTTCCGCAGCGCCTTCTCCTTGCGCTTGCGGTGCTTGAGGACGCCCGCCGCCTCCTCGATGAAGGCCCGGCGGCCCATCGGGTCGGCGTGCAGGACGGAGTCGAGCTGGCCCTGGCCGACGATGACGTGCATCTCGCGGCCGATGCCGGAGTCGGACAGCAGTTCCTGGATGTCCAGCAGCCGGCAGGTGTCGCCGTTGATCTGGTACTCGCTGCCGCCGTTGCGGAACATGATCCGCGTGATGGTGACCTCGGCGTACTCGATCGGCAGGGCGCCGTCGGAGTTGTCGATGGTCAGGGACACCTCGGCGCGGCCCAGCGGCGGGCGGCCGGTGGTGCCGGCGAAGATGACGTCCTCCATCTTGCCGCCGCGCAGCGACTTGGCGCCCTGCTCGCCCATCACCCAGCTGAGCGCGTCCACGACATTGGACTTGCCCGAGCCGTTCGGACCGACGACGCAGGTGATGCCCGGTTCGAACCGGAGCGTGGTCGCCGAGGCGAACGACTTGAAGCCTCGCAGGGTCAGGGCTTTGAGGTGCACGCCGTCGCACTCTACCCGCCGCCGCTATCTCACTTCGTGAACCCTCGCAACCGCGCGGTTTCGCCTCTGTACATCAAGGGCACACCAGACGTTGAAGAGCCTGAAAGGGTGTGTGGGGGCAACGAAAGCGGGGGCTCGGAGCGGGGGCTCGGGGGGGGAAGGGCGGGGCCGGAAAGAAAGAAGGGACGCCGAAGCGTCCCTTGCAACTTCTGACAACTGAGCGGTTGACACGGGCAGCCCAACCACTGTGTCGCGGTGTCGATGCAGTGATCAGGTGAGCGCAGGCTCCGCCTGGTGTGCGTCGACGCGCTCCATGATCCTGTCGTGAGAAGCGGCAGCCGCCAGCGCGTCGTTCTCCGCCTGGATCCTTACGAGCTCGGATTCCAGGTCCTGGACGCGCTGCTGGAGCCGTCGCATCTCGGCGAGGAGTCGAGGGTCGGAGCCGCCGACGTAACCGAGAAGCGCCTTTGCCATGATGGATGGTCCTCCACACTGAGTGACCGACCGAATCGGTGTGGGTCGTGAGGGATTCGCACCCTTGGTGCTTGGCACTGTTGAGTTTTCACTGCCGTTCTTCCATGCCAAACAGCTGAGGTGCGCGGGCTTTCAGCGTCTCACCAAAAAGTTTGACGGTCAACACGATCACACCCCGTATCGACGGGCGTCCCGGGGGCGCGCGACCGGGGATCGGTGGCGCTGCGGCTCCTGCGGGCCCCGGGGGGCATGGCCGTCATCCTGCCCTGCGCGGCAGGTCACGGCAAGCCTCTCTCGGCAGCCACCTGCCCTTTTCCGCGCGGGCAGATGCCGGTGGCGGTTGCGGGCCGGGCCGGGCGGCGGGTCCGGGCGGACCGGCTCAGCGGATCGCGAAGCCGTCGTAGCCCCCGCGCGGTGTGTCCCAGATCTCGGTGACACCGTCGACGCGGCCGGGCGTGTCGCTGCCCTCCAGCCAGTCGAGGAGCTTCTGACAGGCGGTACGGGGCCCCTCGGCGACCACCTGCACCCGCCCGTCGGCGAGATTGAGAGCAAAACCACTCAGTCCGCCGATCTCCAGGGCCGCGGCCCGGGTGAACCAGCGGAACCCGACACCCTGGACATGGCCCCGCACCCAGGCGACCAGCCGTGCTTCCTCACTCATGCCTGCAACCTAGCCGGGCGCCGTCCCCCCGGGCAGGCCGGGTCCCCGGACCCATGAGGTACCGTCCCGACCCGATGCATTTCATATGAAACTCACTCGATCGAGTGAGATGGGTTGACCGCGACGGCTCAGGGCGCGCGGCGGCCGCAGGGACGAGGAAGGCCAGCACCATGGGACGGCACCGACACTCGGACGCCGGCCGCTCCGCCACGCACCGCGCCACGCGGGACGGGGGTACGGCGGGGACCGGCAGCGCGCCCGGCCCCGAGCGGCCTCCGGTCCCGGACCCGTACGCCGCCGTCGACGCCAGGGCCGAGCGGTACCTCTACGCGACGGGCGACGACTACGCACGAGCCACGGGCACCGTGCCGCTCCCGCCCGGCCTTGACGGCACTGCCGCCGCCCCGGCTCCGGACCCGCGGCGCGGCCGCCGCCGTCGCGGGCGGCCCTGGGTCCCGGTGCGGGCCGGGCTGCTCGGGGTCACGGCGGCCCTCGCCCTGGGCGCGGTCGCGGTCGCGGCGGGTGTGGTGCCGGGGCTGCACGAGTACCGGCTCGGCGGCGGCAGCACCTCCGGGGCGGACAGGGCGCCCTCGGCGGGAGCCCCGTCCAACGGCGCGAGCGAGCAGGGCGGCACCTGGGGCAGCGCCCTCCCCGGCACCCGCCCGGCGGCCCCCGGACCGGGCCCGGCCCCGAGCCGCGGCACCGACGGCACGCCCCCGCCGTCCCCGTCCGCTGCCACACCTTCCGCCCCTGCCACGCCTGCCGCGCCCGCTTCAGCTCCCGCTCCCGCCTCCCCCTCCGCCTCGATCCCGGACACGGCGATCGCCCCTGCGCGGGAGACACCGCCGCAGAGGGCCGCCGCACCGCCCGCCACCGCCCCGACGAGCGCCCCCGCCCCCGCCGGGACCACCACCGCTCCCGTCCCGCGCCCGAGCACCCCGCCGCGCGCGGCGGCTCCGGCGCCGCGTCCCACCGAGGTTCCGGTGACGGTGTCCGCCGAGGCGGCGGCCGAGGCCGAGGTGGTGCGTCTGGTCAACCTGGAGCGGGCGAAGGCGGGATGCGGCGCGGTGGCCGCGAACAGCGCGCTGACCGCGCTGGCCGAGACGTACAGCAGGGCCATGGCCGGCCAGGGCTTCTTCGCCCACACCGACCCCGGCGGCGCGACCCCGTGGGACCGCGCGGCGAAGGCCGGGATCGCCGGACTCGGCGCCGAGAACATAGCCCGCGGCCAGTCCGGCCCGGAGGACGTCATGTCCGCCTGGATGAACAGCCCCGAGCACCGCGCCAACATCCTGAACTGCCGCTTCACCACCCTGGGCGTCGGCGCGCACTTCGGCGCGGGCGGCCCTTGGTGGACGCAGGACTTCGGCTACTGAGCGGTACCCCGCGCGCGAGGGGCGGCCGGGGCCGTCCGTGTTGGAAGGGCGGGGGCTCCGTCGGCGGAGAAGCGGGGCGGCGCGGCGGTGGCGGAGCGAGAGCCCGGTCTGGCGACGGTGCTCGGGGTGTTCGTCGTGCCGGCCGCGACACCGGAGCGCGGTCTGACGCTGCTCGACGGCTCTTCGACGACGTACATGCTCCGCGACGACGTCCCCGGGCTGTCCGGGGAGCACGACCGGGCCGGACGCCCTCGCCGGGCGGATCCGGGTGGCCCAGACCTGCGAGGAACCCCCGATCCTCCACAGCGTCTCCCGGGGCTGGTTCGACCGGAGTCCGCTCGGTCCGTGATCCGTGGTGGTCCGCGGGCCGTGGCCGCGCGGGCCGGTCGCGTACGCTCGTGTCATGGGCATCACGCAGGAGCGCACCGCGGAGCAGGACCTGCCGTACGACGTGTTCGCCAAGGCGTGCCCCTCGCGCGGCACGCTGGAGCATGTGACGGGGCGGTGGGGGGCGCTCACCGTGGGGGCGCTGTCCGAGGGGTCGCTGCGGTTCAACGAGTTGCGCCGCCGGGTGGACGGTGTGAGCGAGAAGATGCTGTCGCAGACGCTGCACGCGCTGGAGCGGGACGGGCTGGTGCACCGGGAGGCGCAGCCGACGAGCCCGCCGCGCGTGGACTACGAGCTGACCCCGCTCGGCCGGGAGGTCGCGGGGCGGCTGCTCGCCCTCATCCACTGTGTGGAGGACCGGATGGACGAGGTGCTCGCGGCGCGCGCCGCCTACGACTCCCGCGGCGCCTGACCGGCCGGGATCAGGTGCGGCTCAGGCCCGGCTCCGGGGCACGGGCTGGCACTTGGGGCAGTAGTAGCTGGAGCGGTTCATCCAGGGGCGCCGGCGCATCGGGGTGGCGCAGCGCCGGCAGGGCAGGCCCTCGCGCCCGTAGGCGTCCAGGGAGCGGTCGAAGTAGCCGGACTCGCCGTTGACGTTGACGTACAGGCTGTCGAAGCTGGTGCCGCCGACGGAGAGGGCCGCGTTCATCACGTCCCGGATGTGGGTGAGGAGTTCCGCTGTGCGGGGGCGGGTGAAGGCGGCGGTGGGGCGCTCGTAGTGGACGCGCGCCCGCCAGAGCGCCTCGTCGGCGTAGATGTTGCCGACTCCGCTGATCAGCGACTGGTCGAGCAGGGCGCGCTTGATGGTGGTGCGCTTGCGGCGCAGCGCCTGGTGGAACGCCTCGTCGTCGAACAGCGGGTCGAGGGGGTCGCGGGCGATGTGCGCGATGACGTCGGGCAGTCCGTCGCTCGTGTTGTCGTGCAGCGAGAGGCCGCCGAAGGTGCGCTGGTCCACGAAGCGCAGTTCGGTGCCGAGGGAGTCGGCGAACCGGACCCGGACGCGCAGGTGCTTCTCGTCGGGCGCCTCCTGCGGCTGTACGAGCAGTTGGCCGCTCATGCCGAGGTGGGCCAGGACGGACTGGTTGGTCTCCTCCAGCGGCAGCCACAGGTACTTGCCGCGCCGGCGGGGCACGGCGATGTGGTGGCCCCTGAGCCGGTGCGCGAAGTCGTCGGCGCCCGCGAGATGGCGGCGTACGGCGCGCGGGTGCAGCACCTCGACGTCGGCCGCGGTGCGGTGGGCGACCCAGCGCTCCAGTCCGCGGCGGACGACCTCGACCTCGGGCAACTCGGGCATCGGGACCCCCGTGCAGGACCGTGGGGACCGTACGGTCCGCTCCGGTGGACGGTCCGAGCGCCCGCCCCCGCCGGGGAACCGGTGGGGGCGGGCGCTCGGGTGCTGTGCTCTGTCAGGCGGAGGCGGAGGACGCGTCGGCGTCCTGTGCGGCGGCGGCCTCCTCGGCCGCCTTGGCGCGCTCGTCCGCCGCGGCCCGGATGGACCGCCAGGCGGACTCGGCGGCCTGCTGCTCCGCCTCCTTCTTGCTGCGGCCGGTGCCGGTGCCGTACGAGACGCCTCCGACGCGGGCGGCAGCAGTGAAGGTCTTCTCGTGGTCGGGGCCGGTCTCCGTGACCAGGTACTCGGGGACGCCGAGCCCTTCGGTCGCGGTCAGCTCCTGGAGCGACGTCTTCCAGTCCAGGCCGGCGCCCAGGTTGGAGGACTTCTCGATCAGCGGGTCGAACAGGCGGTGCACCAGTTCGGAGGCCGCTTCGAGGCCCTGGTCGAGATAGACCGCGCCGATCACCGCTTCGAGGGTGTCGGCGAGGATCGATGCCTTGTCCCGGCCGCCCGTGCCCTCTTCACCGCGGCCGAGCCGGATGAAGGAACCCAGGTCGAGTCCGCGGCCCACTTCCGCCAGCGCACGCGAGTTGACCACCGCGGCCCGCAACTTGGCCAGCTGGCCTTCGGGCAGGTCGGGGTGGGTGCGGTACAGCGTGTCCGTGACGACGAGACCGAGGACGGAGTCACCGAGGAACTCCAGCCGCTCGTTCGTCGGCAGGCCGCCGTTCTCGTACGCGTAGGAACGGTGGGTCAGCGCGCGCACCAGAAGGGCGGACTCGAGCCGGTAGCCGAGCCGCCCTTCCAGAAGCGTGTGGGACGAGGCGGTGTTGTCCGATGGGCCACTCCCGCCTGCGCGGGAAGCGTTCTTCTTAGCCGTGGACACGGTGCCTCTCACCAGCCGCTCAGACCTCGAGGACCTGGCGCTTGTTGTAGGTGCCGCAAGACGGGCACGCGATGTGCTGCTGCTTGGGCTCGTGGCAGCGCTCGCACGCAACCAGGGTGGGGACCGCAGCCTTCCACTGCGACCGGCGGTGGCGCGTGTTGCTGCGCGACATCTTCCGCTTCGGAACAGCCACGGCTACTTCTCCTGCTTCTCGTCGGCGCGTGCTGACTGAGGCGCGCCGCCGCTCATCTCGTCCTTCTCGCCGTCCGACGTGGTGTCGGCGAGTCCCTGCAAAGCCGCCCAACGGATGTCGACGGCGTCATGGTGGTGGTCCGGGTCGTCCGCGAGCCGTGCTCCGCACTGGGAGCACAGACCCGGGCAGTCTTCCTGGCACACCGGCTGCATCGGCAGTGCGAGCACCACCGCATCGCGCAGCAGAGGTTCGAGGTCGAAGAGTCCGTCCTCGAGAAGGAGCCTGTCCTCGTCGTCCTCGGCGTCGTCGCCCGGTTCCGCGATCACGCGGCCCCGGTCGTCGGCGTCAGGGTACGAGAACATCTCCTGGAAGTCCGCTTCGAGCTCCAGCCCGACCGGCTCCAGACACCTTACGCACTCCCCCTCGGCCTGTGCACGGGCGGTGCCTGTGACGAGCACACCTTCCATGACCGACTCGAGGCGGAGTTCGAGGGCGACCGGGGCGCCTTCCGGCACTCCGATCACTCCGTGGATACCGAGGTCCCGGGGGGCCGGGATCTCGCGGGTCTGGCGTTGCAGCGCACCAGGACGCCGCCCCAGCTCATGTGTGTCGAACACGAGAGGGTTGCGGTGGTCGAGGCGGGCGTTGTGAGCCATTCCTGCTTTCGGTTTCCGAACTCGGAGGGACGCCGCCCCGGTGGTGCTCCCGGGCAGCGCTGACCGCGCACTTACGCGCGACCGAAGAGCCAGGATACTGGACCTTTCGCTCACGGCCCAATCCGGCCTCCTGACCGGCCCGCGGGCCGGTCGGACCCTCAGAGGCCGCGGCCCTGCTCGTACGCCCGCAGCTGCTCGGCGCTGATCATGCCGGTGTCGAAGAGGCTGGTCTCGTCGAGCGCGTAGCCCTGCTGCGCGTGGCCCTGCTGCGGCTGCTGGCCTTGGTGGGGCTGCTGGGTCTGGTGGGGCTCGTGCGGCTGCTGGGGCTGGTTCGGGTCGTAGCCGCCGGCCTGCTGCGCGTCGTAGCCCTGGTAGCCGTAGGGGTCGGCCTGCTGCTGGTAGCCGTACGGGTCCTGCTGGGCGGCGTAGGCCGGCTGGTAGCCGCCGTACGGGTCGGGCTGCGCGGTCTGCGGGTAGCCGTAGGCCGGCTGCGGCTCGTAGACCGGCTGCGGCGGCGCGGCCGGGGCCTCGGCGGGCGCGGCGGGCGGGGCGAGGGGGGCGAGGGGGGCCGGGCTGGTCTCCGCGAGACCGGCCAGGTAGTCGGCGTCGCTGGAGTGCTGCACGGTGCCGGTGTCGTCGGCGAGCGCGCCGAGGTCGTCGGTGGCGATCCGGCCGTGCAGCTTCTGCCGGCCGCGGCCGACGGCCTCCAGCGTCTTGGCGAGCACGGCCTCGAAGGCGCCCAGCTTGAGGTCGACGTAGGCGTCGGCGTCCCGGCGCAGGGTCTCCGGGTCGTGGCTGCGCTCGGGGGCGTCCTCGTCCTCGTAGCCGTCCTCGGTCAGGCCGGGGCCGGTGCCGAGCAGCTTCTCCCGGCCGCGGCCGACCGAGCCGAGGGTCTTGGTGAGGACCACCTCGAAGTTGGCGAGCTTGGAGTCGACGTAGTCGTCGGCCTCGGCGCGCACCTCCTCGGCCTCCTGGCGGGCCTCGGTGAGGATCCGGTCGGCCTCGGCCTGGGAGCGGCGGGCCACCTCGGTGTCGGAGATCAGCGAGCCGCGCTCGGCGTGCGCGGACTCGATGATCCGCTCGGCCTCGCGCCGCGCCTCCTCGACCATCTGGTCCCGGTCGCCGATCAGCTCCTGGGCCTGCGCGAGCGAGCCGGGCAGGGCCTGGCGCACCTCTTCGAGCAGGGCGAGCAGGGCGGCGCGGTTGACCACGCAGGACGCCGACATGGGCATGGACCGGGCGCCGGAGACCGTGCTCACGATCTCGTCGAGCTTCTTCTGCACGTCCACGGTGTGCTCGCCACTCTCTACCGATGTGCGGGTAAGGACGGGACGACTGTACGACCACGCGGCGGCCGCCGGACACCGGGTGACGGGACGTCAGGCGCTCAGTCGCGCCGCAGCCGTGCGGTGAGCTGCTCCAGGACCACGTCGGGCACCAGGTGGGCGACGTCGCCGCCCCAGGCCGCGACCTCCTTGACCAGGGAGGACGACAGGAAGCTGTACGTCGGGTTGGTGGGCACGAAGAGGGTCTCGACGCCGGAGAGGCCGTTGTTCATCTGGGCCATCTGGAGTTCGTAGTCGAAGTCGCTGACCGCGCGCAGGCCCTTGACGATGGCCGGGATGTCGCGCTGCTTGCAGAAGTCGACGAGAAGGCCGTGGAAGGACTCGACGCGGACGTTGCCGTAGTCGGCGGTGACCTGGCGGATGAGGTCGATGCGCTCCTCGATCCCGAACAGGCCCTTCTTGGACTGGTTGATCATCACCGCCACGTAGACCTCGTCGTACAGGCGGGAGGCGCGGGCAATGATGTCGAGATGTCCGTTGGTGATCGGGTCGAACGACCCGGGACAGACGGCGCGGCGCACTTGAGATCCCTCGCTCTCCGGTCCGGTCATCGTGCGTCTTCGCACGTAGCGGCGGCGCGACCGTACCAAAACGTTCCCTCGCCGTAACGGCGGGCCCGGATCGCGTCGAAGCCGGGCGGCCAGCCGAACTCGCCGCCCCTGGTGCTGCGCTCCACGGTGACGAGCGCCCGCTCGGCGAGCCACCCCTGCGAACGGAGTGTGAGCAGGATCTCGCGAAGATCGTCGTCGGAGACGGCGTACGGCGGGTCGAGGAAGACCAGGTCGTACGGTCCGGCGGCGGGCGGTGCCTGGACGATCTGCTCCGCCCGGCCCGCGCGCACCTCGGCGCCGGGCAGGCCCAGGGACTTGGCGTTCTCCCGGACGGTGCGCACGGCGCGGGCGTCGGCCTCGACCAGGAGGGTGTGCCCGGCGCCCCGGGACAGCGCCTCCAGGCCGACGGCGCCCGAGCCGGCGTACAGGTCGAGGACCCGCTCGCCGTCGAGGGGGCCGCCCAGGAGGGACTGCCAGGTCGAGAAGAGGCCCTCGCGCGCGCGGTCCGAGGTGGGCCGGGTGCCCTGGCCCGGGGGTACGGCGAGACGGCGTCCACCGGCCCGGCCGGCGATCACGCGGGTCATGTCCTTGGGTCCTTGTCGGTGCTCGGCGGTGCGGGAGGGGCCCGGCGGTGCCGTGCCGGGTGCTGCTTGCTGCTTGCTGCTTGCTGCTTGCTGCTTGCTGCCCGGTGGTACGGCTCGGACGCGGGCCGTACCCAGTCTGTCAGCCCTTCTCCAGGTACTGCTCCCGCTCGTCGTCCAGCAGGGCGTCCAGGGCCGTGCGCAGTCCGGGCAGCGACTCCAGGGCGGGGTCGGCGGCGACCAGGGCGGCGGCCTCCTCGCGGGCCTCGGCGATGATCTCCTCGTCCTCGATGACGGCGAGCACCCGCAGGCTGGTGCGGGCCCCGGACTGGGCCTGGCCGAGGACGTCGCCCTCGCGGCGCTGTTCGAGGTCGATGCGGGAGAGCTCGAAGCCGTCCAGGGTGGCGGCGACCGCGTTCAGCCGCTGGCGGGCGGGGCTCGCCTCGGGCATCTCGGTGACCAGCAGGCACAGGCCCGGGGCCGAGCCGCGGCCGACCCGGCCGCGCAGCTGGTGCAGCTGGGAGACGCCGAAGCGGTCGGCGTCGGTGATCACCATCACGGTGGCGTTGGGGACGTTGACCCCGACCTCGATGACGGTGGTGGCGACCAGGACGTCGGTGTCGCCCGCGGCGAAGCGGCGCATCACCGCGTCCTTGTCGTCGGGCTGCATCCTGCCGTGCAGCGCCTCCACCCGCAGCCCCTTCAGGGGGCCCTCGGCGAGCGTGGCGGCCACGTCCAGGACCGCGAGCGGCGGGCGCTTGTCGGCGCCCTCCGGGGTCTCCGCGCCCTCCGCGCCCTCCGCCGTCTTCCCGGCCTTCGCGGACTTCTTCCCGGACCCCTTCCTCGGGTCGTCCTCCTCGTCGCCGATGCGCGGGCAGACGACGTACGCCTGGTGGCCCTCGGCCGCTTCCTCGCGCACCCGCTCCCAGGCGCGCGCGAGGAAGTGCGGTTTGTCGGCGGCCGGGACGACATGGCTGGCGATGGGCGAGCGGCCGGCCGGGAGCTGGTCCAGGACGGAGGTCTCCAGGTCGCCGAAGACCGTCATCGCGACCGTGCGCGGAATGGGAGTGGCGGTCATGACCAGCAGGTGCGGGGGCTGCTTGCCCTTGCCGCGCAGGGCGTCGCGCTGCTCGACGCCGAAGCGGTGCTGCTCGTCGACGACCACGAGTCCGAGGTCGTGGAAGCGCACCTTGTCCTCGATCAGCGCATGGGTGCCGATGACCACGCCGGCCTCGCCGGTGGCCAGGTCGAGCAGGGCACGGCGGCGGGCGGCGGCGCCCATGGAGCCGGTGAGCAGCACCACCTTGGTGGCGTGCTCGGGTCCGCCGAGGGTGCCGCCCTCGGCCAGCTCGCCCATCATCTCGGTGATCGACCGGTGGTGCTGCTGGGCCAGCACCTCGGTGGGGGCGAGCAGGGCGGCCTGCCCGCCCGCGTCGACCACGGCGAGCATGGCGCGCAGCGCCACCATGGTCTTGCCGGAGCCCACCTCGCCCTGGAGCAGGCGGTGCATCGGGTGCTCGGTGGCCAGGTCGGCGAAGATCTCCCCGGAGACCTTGCGCTGGCCCTCGGTGAGGGTGAAGGGCAGCCGGTCGTCGAAGGCGTCGAGGATGCCGCCGGGGCGCGGGCGGCGGGCGACGGCGGGCAACTGGGCGTCGGCGTGCCGGCGGCGGGCCAGGGCGACCTGGAGGACGAACGCCTCGTCCCACTTCAGGCGGGCGCGGGCGTCGGCGATGTCCGCCTTGGTGTGCGGGCGGTGGATCTTGAGCAGGGCCTCGGGGAGGGTGACCAGGCCGCGGCCCGCGCGCAGGGAGTCGGGCAGCGGGTCGACGGCTTCCTGGGCGGTGGGCAGAACGGTCTGGACGGCCTTGCCGATCTTCCAGGACTCCAGCTTGGCGGTGGCCGGGTAGATCGGGATGAGGGCGCCCGCCCAGGACCCGACGGTCTCCTCGGAGTCGCCGGTGTCGCCGGTGAGCAGTTCGTAGGCGGGGTGGGCCAGCTGGAGCCGCCGGTTGAAGACGGAGACCTTGCCCGCGAACAGCGCGCGCGTGCCCGGCAGCAGCTCCTTGTGCGGTTTGTGCACGCCGTTGCCGAAGAAGACGAGCTGGAGCCGGCCGCTGCCGTCGGTGATCGTCACCTCCAGGCGCTGGCCCTTGCCGCGCGGCGCCCGGGAGGAGGCGAAGGAGTGCAGGCGGGCGTCGGCGACCTGGGCGACCACGGTGACGTGCTCGTCCATGGGGAGGTCGGCGAGGTGGGTGAGCTGGCCGCGCTCCTCGTATCTGCGGGGGTAGTGGTGGAGGAGGTCGCCGACGGTGTGCAGGCCGAGGTGCTCGGCCATCACCTTCGCGGTGGCGGGGCCGAGCACCGACTTGAGCGGTTGGCGCAGTGGTTCTGGCAGTGCGGGCACGGGATCCATTGCACACCACGGCACTGACAATCCGCGGACGCGGTGCGGACCGGCGGGTGGCCGGGCGCGCTGTTCCACGCCGGTGAGGCGGCCTACTCCACGCCGATGAGCAGCAGCGCGCCCTGCCGGCCGCCGCGCAGGACGACCGTGTCGACGGCGAGGTAGGACTCGCGGACGCGGGTCTCCAGGCCGTCGGCGACGGAGTCGGGCAGTTCCTCGCCGAGGACGAGCGTGACCAGTTCGCCGCCGCCCGCGAGCATCCGGTCCAGGACCGCGCGCGCGGTGTCCGCGACGTCCGGGCCGATCACGGCGACGTCGCCGTCGATGAGGCCGAGGACGTCGCCGGCCTGGCAGATCCCGGCGCTGGTCCAGGAGCGGTGCTCGGCGACCGTGACCTCGCCGTGGCGGGTGGCGCCGGCCGCCGACGTCATGGCGACGACGTCCTCGTCGAAGCGGCGCCCGGGTTCGTGCACCGCGAGGGCGGCGATGCCCTGGACCGCCGAGCGGGTGGGGATGAGGGCGACCCGGACGCCCTCGCCGCGGGCCTGCTCGGCCGCCGCGGCGGCGGTGTCGCGCAGTTCGGCGTCGTTGGGCAGCAGGACCACCTCGCGCGCGTGCGCCCGCCGCACGGCCTCCACCAGTTCGCCGCTGGCGGGCGGCTCACCGGGCCGGGCGAGGACCGTGGTGGCCCCGGCCTCGGTGCACAGCGCGGCCAGGCCCTCGCCGGGCACGACGGCCACCACGGCGCGCTGGGCGCGCTCACGCGGCGGACGTGCGGCGGCCCCGGTGTGCGCGTCTCCGGCGCCGAAGTGGGTGATGCGGATCCGGTGCGGCCGGCCGACCTCGACGCCCGCCTCCACGGCGGCACCGGCGTCGTCCACGTGCACATGGACGTTCCACAGTCCGTCGCCGCCGACCACCACCAGGGAATCCCCGAGCGCGTCGAGCCGCCGCCGCAGCCGGGCGACGGACGGGTCGTCGGCCTCCAGGAGGTAGATCACCTCGAAGGCGGGGCCGCAGGCCGGCGGGGCCGTGACGGACTCGGCGGGCGCGGGGAGCGGGCCGGGCACGGCATGGGCGCAGGCCGGGGGCGAGGCGGCGGGCGCGGGGACCGCGGGAGGCGCGGGCGCCACCTGCTCCGCCGCGTTCGCCATGTCTGCCGTGCCTCCCATGTCCGCGGTGTCCGCCAGGTCCGCCGCGCCTGCCGTGTCCACTGCGTCCGGCCCGCCCGCGTCCGGCTCACCGGGGCCGCACGCGCGCGCGTGCGGCACGGCCGGACGGTCCCCGGCCCCCTGCGGCTGCCGCCGGGCACCCGCCGGGCCCGTGCCCGCCTCCGTCCCCCGGCTCGGCGCGGCGGCGGGTGCCCGCCCGGTGAACGTCTCGACCAGGGCCGCCAGCACGGCCACCAGGCCGCGTCCGCCCGCGTCGACCACCCCGGCGCGTTCCAGGGCGGCGAGCTGGCCCGGGGTCGCCGCCAGGGCCGTACGCGCTCCCTCGTGGGCGGCCCGCGCGACCGCGCCGCAGTCGCCCTCGGTGCCGCAGGCCGCGTCGGCGGCGGCCGAGGCGACCGTCAGGACGGTGCCCTCGACGGGGTGTGCCACGGCCTGGCGGGCCGAGTCGGCGGCGCGGCGCAGGGCGCGGCGCAGCGCGCGGCCGTCGGCGCGGGCCTCCGCGCCGTCGGCGGCCAGCACCTCGGCCATGCCGCGCAGCAGCTGGGCGAGGATCGTCCCGGAGTTGCCGCGCGCCCCGATGAGCGCGCCGTGCGCCATTGCCCGCGCGGCCTCGGCCAGGGAGGGGCCGCCGGGGCCGGCGCCGCCCGCCTCGTGGCCCGCGAACACGGCTTCGACGGCGGCGGCGGCGGACTCCACGGTCAGGTAGAGGTTGGTGCCGGTGTCGCCGTCCGCCACGGGATAGACGTTGATCGCGTCGATCTCCTCGCGCGCCCGTCCCAGGGCACGCAGCGCCAGTCCGCACCAGGTGCGCACCGCCGGCGCGTCGAACGTCTGCGCCACCTGCGCCACCTGCGCCTCCTCAGAGCTGCCGGACCGGACGGCAGCGTAGACCCAGGGGCGGTGTGGACCGGAAGAGGGCCGGGCCGGGCCCCTGGGCAGCCATGGTAGTTTCGTTGTACGGGAGCAGGCGTTGTATGCTGCTCCGGTTGCCCGACCTGGTCGGGCTCTTCCCCCTGGCACCGCCACTCAGATTCAGCGCGCTCACCGAGCCTCCGGACCTGATCCCGGCATGCCGGGATCAACCGTAAGTGCATCTGAAGTCTTTGGAGTGACCCGTGGCTGCCAACTGCGACGTCTGCGGCAAGGGGCCGGGCTTCGGCAACAACATCTCGCACTCGCACCGCCGTACGTCCCGTCGCTGGAACCCGAACATCCAGCGTGTGCGTACCGTGGTCGGCGGGACGCCGAAGCGCGTGAACGCTTGCACCTCGTGCATCAAGGCCGGCAAGGTCTCGCGCTGACGCTCAGCTGAGCGCGCGGCCACTGCCGGTTCGCTGCACTGAGCCGGTCCACCTCTGGTGGGCCGGCTTTTTGCCGTACCCGTTCACCGGTGCCGCCCCCTCGCGCGCCCGCCACCTGCCAGAATCCGGGGAATGCGCTTCGGCATCCTGGGTCCGCTGGACATCCGCACCGACGACGGCACCCCCGTCGACCCCGGCGGCCCGCGCCCCCGGGCGCTGCTCACCCTGCTGCTCCTGGCGGCCGGGCGCACGGTCGGCACGGACCGGCTGACCGACGGGCTCTACGGCGCCGAGCCGCCCGCCGGGGCGGCCAACGCCCTCCAGTCGCAGATCTCGCGGCTGCGCAGGCGCCTGGGCCCGCACCCGCCCGTGGAGGCGACGGCGGCCGGTTACCGGATCGCCGCCGACCCCGACTCCGTCGACGCGCACCGCTTCGCGCGGCTGGCCGAGGAGGGCCGGGCGGCCCTCGCCGCGGGTGATCCCGCTCACGCCGCCGCCGTGCTGCGCGAGGCGCTGGACCTGTGGCGCGGCCCGGCCCTGCCCGATCTGCCGGACGCGCACGCCGAGACGGCCCGCCTCGAAGAACTGCGGGCGGCCGCCGCGCAGGACCGGATCGAGGCGGAACTCACCCTCGGCGGCGGCTCCGCGCTCGTGCCCGAGCTGCGCGCGCTGCTGGCCCGGCACCCGCTGAGCGAGCGGCTGCACGCCCTGCTGATGCGGGCCCTGCACGCGGCCGGGCGGCCCGCCGAGGCCCTCACCGTGTACGAGGAGGCCCGGCGCACCCTCGCCGACGAGCTGGGCGCCGACCCGTCGCCGGAGCTGGCCGCGCTCCACCTGGAGCTGCTGCGGGGCCGGGAGCCGGGCTCCCGCCCGCCCGCGCTGCCCGCGCAGCTGACCCGGTTCGTCGGCCGGGACGCCGAACTGGCCGCCATCGCCGCGCACCTCGCCGACCCCGGATCCCGCCTGGTCACGCTCACCGGGCCCGGCGGAGCGGGCAAGACCCGGCTCGCCGTCGAGGCGGCCCGGACCCACGGCGGGGCCTGCCTGGTCGAGCTGGCGCCGCTGGCAGACGGCGCCCGGATCCCGTACGCCGTGCTGACGGCCCTCGGGATACGCGAGGGGTTCCGCGCCCCGGCCGCCGATGTCACCGACCGGCTGCTGGCCGCCCTGGAGGACCGCGAGCTGCTGCTGGTCCTGGACAACTGCGAGCACCTGGTGGAGGACGCGGCCCGGATCGCCGGGCTGCTGCTGGGCCACTGTCCGGGCGTGCGGGTCCTCGCCACCGGCCGGGAGGCGCTCGGCATCACCGGTGAGGTGCTGGTCACGGTGGCGGCGCTGCCGCCGGGACCGGCCGAACGCCTGTTCCTGGACCGGGCGCGGGCCGTGCGGCCGGGCTTCACCGGGCACGCGCGCGTGCCGGACGTCTGCCGCGCCCTGGACGGGCTGCCGCTGGCCATCGAGCTGGCGGCGGCGCGGCTGCGGACGCTGGAACCGGAGGAGCTGGCCGACCGCCTGGACGACCGGTTCGGGCTGCTCTCCCGCGGCGACCGCACCAAGGCACCGCGCCACCGCACGCTGCGGGCCGTCGTGGAGTGGAGCTGGGACCTGCTGGACGCCGGGGAACGGGAGCTGGCCGCGCGGCTCAGCGTGTTCTGCGGCGGCGCCACGGAGGAGGCCGTACGGGCGGTGTGCGCGGTGCCGCACCCGCAGGACCTGCTGGCCTCGCTGGTGGAGAAGTCGTTCCTTGAGGTGTCCGGCGGGCGCTACCGGATGCTGGAGACGATCCGCGCGTTCGCCGCCGAGCACGCCGCGGCGGGCGGGGAGCACACCGGGCCGGCCGGGCTGCGGGACGCGCACGCCGCGTACTTCCTGGAGCTGGCCGAGCGGGCGGAGCCCTGTCTGCGCGGTGCCGGGCAGTTGCCCTGGCTGGAGCGGCTGGCGGCCGAGCACGCCGACCTGGACGCGGCGCTGCGGCATCTGACCGGCCGGGACCCGGCGGGCGCGCTGCGTCTGATGGCGCTGCTGTCGTGGTTCTGGCGGCTGCGCGGGCTGCACGGCGAGCAGGTGCCGGCGGCCCGCGCGCTGCTGGCCGCGGTGGGCGGGACGCCGCCGCCGGGCCTGACGGAGGAGTACGTCGTCTGCGCGCTGAACGCGCTCTCCGGTGACGGCGGCGACCCGGTGGCCGACGAGCGGCTGCACGCGCGCGTGGACGGCCTTCTGGACGGCTGCGCGGGTCCGCTCAGGCTGCCGTACCTGCTCGTCCTGTGGTCGGTGGTGGCCGGGCCCCGGCCTGCCGCCAACGAGCGGGCCCTGGCCCACGCGGGCGAGGACCCGTGGGCGCGCGCCCTGCTGGACATGGGGCTCGCCTATCAGAAGCAGTTCGCGGGAGAGGCCGACGGGTCGCGGGAGCTGGTCTCCCGGGCGCTGAAGGGCTTCCGGGCGGCGGGCGACCGCTGGGGCATGGCCAACTGCCTGGACCTGCTGGGCCTGCACGCCCAGCTGCGCGGGCAAGGCGCACACGCGCTGGAGCTGCTGGACGAGGGTCTCGTGCACGTACGGGAGCTGGCCGCGCCCGAGGAGACCTCCGATCTGCTGCGCAGCCGGGCCACCGTGCTGCTGGGTCTGGATCCGGGCCGCGCGGACGAGGCGGCGGCCGGGTTCGGGCAGGCGCTGGAGCTGGCCCGCGGTGCCGGGGCCGCCGACAAGGTGGCGGGCGCGCGGCGCGGCCTGGGCGACGCGGCCCGGCTGTCCGGGGACACGGCACGCGCGCGCGTGCACTACGAGCAGGCCCTCCAGGAGTGCGCCGCGACCTGGTTCAGCGTCGGCGAAGTCGTGCGGATCCTCATCGGGCTGGGGCGCACGGCCGCCGCCGAGGGACGGGAGGAGGAGGCCCGCGACTGGTTCCGGCAGGCCGCCTCCGCCGCCGCGGACAGTCCCGGCGTCCTCGAACTCGCCGAGGCCGCCGAGGCGCTGGCCCAGGTCGCGCCCTGCCCGGAGCGGGCCGCCGAACTGCTCGGCGCCGGGGCGGGGCTGCGGGGCGCCCGCCCCGAGGGGGACCCCGATGTCGTACGGACCGTGCGGGCGGTGCGGGAGCGGCTGACGCCCGAGGCGTACGCGGCGGCCTTCGAGCGGGGCCTGCGGCTGCGGGCGGCGGCGGTCAGCGGACGGTAGGCGGACGGTCAGCGCCGCCGCCGAGGCTGTGGCCATGACGAACCCGAAGAACGCTCCCGCCCTCGCCCACCTGCACGTGCTCGTCTCCGGTGCCGGTGTCGCCGGTCCGGCCCTCGCCCTGAACCTGCTGCGCCACGGCGCCCGGGTCACCGTCGTGGAGAAGGCGCCCGCCCTGCGCGGCGGCGGCTTCGCCGTGGACTTCCGGGGCCATGTGCACCGCCGGGTGCTCACCGAGATGGGCATCTGGGACGAGATCCACGCCCGCCAGACGCACATGGGCCGGCAGACCGTCGTCGACGCCGACGGCACCGCGCGCGTGGACCTGCCCGCCGAGATGATGAGCGGCGACGTGGAGATCTTCCGCGGCGAGCTGGCGCAGATCATGTACGAGCGCACCCGGGACCGCGCCGAGTACGTCTTCGGCGACTCGATCGCCGCGCTCACCGAGACCGCGGACGGTGTCGAGGCCGCCTTCGAGCAGGGCCCGCCGCGCCGCTTCGACCTGGTCGTCGGCGCGGACGGACTGCACTCGCACACCCGGCGGCTGGTGTTCGGCGACGAGTCGCGCCATCTGCGCTTCCACGACCACTACGTGGCCGGTTTCCCGGTCCCCAACGACCTGGGGCTGTGCCGCCGCGGCCTCGTCTACAGCGAGCCGGGCCGCGCGGTCGCCGTCGGCAACTACGACGGGGACCCGGAGCGCGCCGGTGCCCTGCTGGTCTTCCGGTCCGAGGAGCTGACGTACGACCGGCGGGACGTGGCCGCGCAGAAGCGGATCCTGGCCGAGCGGTTCGCGGGGATGGGCTGGCGGACGCCGCGGGTGCTGGAGGCGCTTCAGGAGACCGACGAGCTGTACTTCGACGCCATCGCCCAGATCCACGTGGACCGGCTGACCCGGGGGCGGGTGGCGCTGATCGGGGACGCCGGGTACGGCGCCACCATGGGCGGCATGGGGACGGGCGTGGCGGTGGTCGGCGCGTATGTGCTGGCCGGTGAACTGGCCCTGGCGGGCGGCGACCACCGGGTGGCGTTTC
Source organism: Streptomyces sp. SAT1 (assembly GCF_001654495.1). Taxonomy (GTDB): domain Bacteria; phylum Actinomycetota; class Actinomycetes; order Streptomycetales; family Streptomycetaceae; genus Streptomyces; species Streptomyces andamanensis. The sequence continues at coordinate 5,232,428 of NZ_CP015849.1, read as the reverse complement.
CCGCGTACGAGCGCCGGATCGAGGGCTTCGCCAAGGGCTGCCAGAAGACCTCCGCCAACGCGGGCCCGTTCTTCGCCCCGCCGACCGAGCGGCGCATCCGCAGCCGGGACCGGATGTACCGGCTGCTCGGCTCGCGGCTGCTGGCCGGCTTCTTCAAGCGGCTCTCGGAGAAGGCGGCCACCGCGATCGACCTGCCCGACTACCCGGCGGCGTGAGGCTCCCGGAAGGCCCAGGCGTGGTCCACCGGGCCGATCCCGCCGCCGAGCGCGAACCCGGCGGCGATCGCCCCGGTGACATAGGTCTTGGCGGCCGTCACCGCCTCGGGCACGGACCGGCCGAGCGCCAGGTACGAGGCGATGGCGGAGGCGAGGGTGCAGCCGGTGCCGTGGGTGTGCCGGTTGTCGAGCCGCGGGGCGCGCAGCCAGTGTTCGGCGGAGCCGTCGGTGAGCAGGTCCACGGCGTCCCCGGCCAGGTGGCCGCCCTTGATCAGCACCCAGGCGGGACCGTACTCCAGGACGGCGTGCGCGGCCTCGCGCAGACCGTCCTCGGACGTGACCTCGACGCCGGTCAGTTGGGCCACCTCGTCGAGGTTGGGGGTGGCGACGGTGGCGGTGGGCAGCAGCGCGGTGCGCACCGACTCCAGGGCGGAGGCGGCCAGCAGCGGGTCGCCGTGCTTGGAGACGCCCACCGGGTCGACGACCACCGGGGCAGCGGTCCCGGCGAGCAACGCGGCGACCGCCTCCACCAGTTCCGCCGAGGCCAGCATGCCGGTCTTGACGGCCTGGACGCCGATGTCGTCGACGACGCTGCGGTACTGGGCGCGGACCGCCTCCACGGGCAGTTCCCAGGCACCCTGCACACCGAGCGAGTTCTGCGCGGTCACCGCGGTGAGCACGCTCATGCCGTGCACGCCGAGGGCGAGCATCGTCTTCAGGTCGGCCTGGATGCCGGCGCCGCCGCCGGAGTCGGACCCGGCGACGGTGAGGACGCGGGGCGGGGCGGGGCGCGGACCGGGCGCGGAGCCGGGCGCGGGTGCGGAGCCGGGCGCGGGCGCGGGTGCGGTGCTCATGACTCGATGTCCCCGAAGTGGTCCCAGCCGCCCTTCCTGGTCCAGGGGGCGCCGTCGACCGTGACCTGGGGCAGGGCCGAGGGGTTGAGCACCTCGCCGATCACCTTCCAGCGGGCCGGCAGCTTCACGTCCGGGGGGAAGGTCGCCACGATCGCGTGGTCCTCTCCCCCGGTCAGCACCCACTGGAGCGGGTCGACACCGACGGCCTGCCCGATGTCGTTCATCTGCGAGGGGATGTCGATGGCGCCGGACCGGACGTCGATGCGGACCTTGCTGGCCTCCGCGATGTGCCCGAGGTCGGCGATGAGTCCGTCGCTGACGTCGCACATCGCGGTGGCGCCGAGCCCGGCCGCCGCGGGGCCCGCGTGGTAGGGCGGTTCGGGCCTGCGGTGGGCCTCGACGAAGGCGCGCGGGGAGCGGAAACCGCGGGAGAGCACGGCGAATCCGGCGGCGGACCAGCCCAGCCAGCCGGTGACGGCGACGCGGTCGCCGGGCTGGGCGCCGGCCCGGGTCACCGGTTCGTGGTTGCGCAGATCGCCGAGGGCCGTGATGGACACCATGATCGTGTCGCCGCGGACCACGTCGCCGCCGACCACGGAGGCGCCCGCGACCTGGCACTCGTCGCGCAGCCCGTCCATCATCTCGGTGGGCCAGGTGACCGGCAGTTCGGCGGGGACGACCAGGCCGAGCAGCAGGGCGGTCGGCACGGCGCCCATGGCGGCGATGTCGGCGAGGTTCTGGGCGGCCGCCTTGCGGCCCACGTCGTAGGCCGTGGACCAGTCCCGGCGGAAGTGCCGGCCCTCCAGGAGTATGTCGGTGCTCGCCACGACCCTGCGGTCGGGGGCGGCGACCACCGCGGCGTCGTCGCCGGGTCCGACCCGGACCGCCGGGGTGGTGGTGAGACGGGAGGTGAGCTCCCTGATGAGCCCGAACTCCCCGAGCTCACCAACAGTGCCCTTCATGGCCCTTACGCCCCTTCTGTCCCTGTGCGTTCCTGGTCGCGTCCCCGCTCGCGCGTCCGCGCGGGTCTCGCTACGGTCGAGGTGACCGTCAACCTCAGTCCTACCTGCACCCCGGCGCGCGGGCCACGTCGGTCCCGGGTCTCCCCGCGGCGTTCGGCGACGCGATACCGTGGCGTTCCTTTTCCCCACATGATCCTCGTGGTCGCCCTGGAGGTTCCGTGGTACAGGCGTACATCCTGATCCAGACCGAGGTCGGCAAGGCGTCGACCGTCGCCGAGACGATCGGCCGGCTGCCCGGTGTGATCCAGGCCGAGGACGTGACCGGTCCGTACGACGTCATCGTGCGCGCACAGGCCGACACCGTCGACGCCCTGGGCCGCATGGTGGTCGCCAAGGTGCAGCAAGTGGAGGGCATCACGCGCACCCTGACCTGCCCGGTCGTGCATCTGTAGCCCCCGTCTACCCTGGGCCGGTGAGTTCCTTCCGCCACCGGCACACCGGTCTGCCCGTCGTCCTCGCCGCGTTGATCGCCGCGGCGGGCTGTTCCTCAAGCGACGACAGTGCCACCGCTGCGGTTCCCAGCCCGGACCCGGCGGTCGCGAAGCTGTGCGGGGACCTGGACAGAGCACTGCCGCAGAAGGTGGACGGGCTGAGCCGCACGGACCCCCGGCCCGCGTCGGCGCTCACCGCGGGCTGGGGAAGCCCGGCGATCATACTGCGCTGCGGGGTGCCCCGGCCCGCCGCGATGAACGACCCCGACGCCGACGGCGCCGAGGTCGACGGGGTCGGCTGGCTCCTGGAGAAGCAGGCCGACGGCTCCTTCCGCTTCACCACCACGCTGCGCAGGGCGTACGTGGAGGTCAGCCTGCCCGCGAGCCGCACCGGCCACGGGGCGGCGCCCCTGGTGCACCTCGCCCCGGCCGTGAAGAAGGCGATCCCCGAAGGGATCGCCGACTAGCGCCTGTCCTGGGTTCGGCCGCTTGCGGACGCTCCCGCCGCGCTCAGCGCAGGCCGGTGGAGCGGTCCAGGGCCGCCTGGATCAGGCGGTCCACCAGTTCCTCGTAGGAGACGCCGGTGGCCTGCCACATCTTCGGGTACATCGAGATCGGCGTGAAGCCGGGCATGGTGTTGATCTCGTTGATCACGAACTCGCCGTCCTCGCCGAGGAAGAAGTCCGCGCGGACCAGTCCCTCGCAGGAGGCCGCCTCGAACGCCTCGACCGCGAGCCGCCGCACCTCGGCGGTCTGCTCCTCGGTGAGCGGGGCCGGCACGACGCCGGGCGTGGAGTCGATGTACTTGGCCTCGAAGTCGTAGTACGCGTGCTCCTGCGGCGGCGGGATCTCGGCGGGCACGGAGGCGCGCGGGCCGTCCTCGAACTCCAGCACCCCGCACTCGATCTCCCGGCCGCGCACCGCGGCCTCCACGAGCACCTTCGGGTCGTGGCGCCGGGCCTCCTCGACGGCCTCGTCCAGGCCGGAGAGGTCGTCGACCTTGGTGATGCCGATGGAGGAACCGGCGCGGGCGGGCTTCACGAACAGCGGCCAGCCGTGCTCGCCCGCGAAGTCCACGATCTTCTTCCGGGCCGCCGGGGCGTCCCGCTCCCACTCGCGCGGCCGGATCACCACGTACGGGCCGACCTTGAGCCCGAACGAGGTGAACACCCGCTTCATGTACTCCTTGTCCTGGCCGACGGCCGAGGCGAGCACGCCCGAGCCGACATAGGGCACACCGGACAGCTCCAGCAGCCCCTGGAGGGTGCCGTCCTCGCCGTAGGGGCCGTGCAGCACCGGGAAGACGACGTCGACCTCGCCGAGCGCCTTGGGCACCGAACCGGGCTCGCTGTAGACGACTTCGCGGTTGCCGGGGTCGACCGGGAGCACCACGCCGCCCTCGCCGGACTCGGCCAGGTCGTCGACGCTGGGCGTACGCCGCTCGGTGATCGCCATGCGGTCCGGGTCGTCCGCGGTCAGCGCCCAGCGGCCGTCGCGGGTGATGCCGATCGGCAGGACCTCGTACTTGCTCCGGTCGATGGCGCGCAGCACCGCACCGGCGGTGACCACGGAGATCCCGTGTTCGGAGCTGCGACCACCGCAGACGACGGCCACCCGCGGCTTGCGCGGCGGCTGCTCAGGGCTCTGGGGGAGGTTCTCGGTGCTCATATCGCGATGAGCGTACCCGCTGGCAGAGCCCTGGGGCAGCGTGGGAAACGCGGGTCGCTCAGCGTCGTTCCGGCTTCGCGCTGCGCGACATCAGCTCCTTGAGGGCGGTCAGCGGGGATTTGCCTTCGTGCACGATGCCGACGACGGTCTCGGTGAGGGGCATGTCGACGCCGTGCCGCCGGGCCAGATCGAGCACCGACCGGCACGACTTGACGCCCTCGGCGGTCTGCTTGGTGACCGCGACGGTCTCCTGGAGCGTCATGCCCTTGCCGAGGTTGGTGCCGAAGGTGTGGTTGCGCGACAGCGGCGAGGAGCAGGTGGCGACCAGGTCGCCGAGCCCGGCGAGACCGGAGAAGGTCAGCGGGTCGGCGCCCAGGGCCATGCCCAGGCGGGTGGTCTCGGCGAGGCCGCGCGTGATGAGCGAGCCCTTGGCGTTGTCGCCGAGCCCCATGCCGTCCGCGATGCCCACGGCCAGGCCGATCACGTTCTTGACGGCGCCGCCCAGTTCGCAGCCGATCACGTCGGTGTTGGTGTACGGCCGGAAGTAGGGCGTGTGGCAGGCGGCCTGGAGTCGCCGGGCGACGGCGTCGTCGGTGCAGGCCACCACGGCGGCGGCGGGCCTGCGGGCGGCGATCTCCCGGGCGAGGTTGGGCCCGGTGACCACGGCGATCCGGTCCGGGCCGACCTTGGTGACGTCCTCGACGACCTCGCTCATGCGCATCGCCGAGCCCAGTTCGATCCCCTTCATCAGGGAGACCAGGACGGTGTCCGGGGCGAGCAGCGGCAGCCACTCGGCGAGATTGGCGCGCAGGGTCTGGGAGGGGATGGCGAGCACGGTGAAGTCGGCGTCGCGGACGGCCTCGGCGGGGTCCGTGGTGGCCCGTACGGCGGCCGGGAGTTCGATGCCGGGCAGGTAGTCCGGATTGGTCCGGGTGGAGTTGACCGCCTCGGCCACCTCGGCGCGGCGGGCCCACAGGGTGACCTCGCAGCCGGCGTCGGCGAGGACCACGGCGAAGGCGGTCCCCCACGATCCGGTGCCGAGGACGGCCGCCCTGACCGGCTGGTCCGGCTTGCTCACGTGCCCTGCCCCTCTTCCTGTACCTGCCGGTGCGCCTCGCCGGACCGGCCGCCGCGCTCGTCCCGGCCGTTCTGGTCCCTCCGGCCGATCCGGTCGTTCTGGTCGCTCCGGCCGTTCCGGTCGCTGCGTTCGCTCCGGGAGCGGGTCCGCTCCTGTGTCTGCCGCTGGGTCCTGCGGCGCTGCTCGATCCGCTCGCGGCGCGGGTCGTAGGGCACGGCGGGGGCCTTCTCGCCGCGGACCAGCTCCAGCTGGCGGGTGACGGCGGCCATGATGACCGCGGTCGCCTCCTTCAGCACCTCCGGGGTCATCTCCCGGTCGTAGAACTCCGAGAGGTCCACCGGCGGTCCGGCCAGCACGCGGTGCGTCTTGCGCGGCAGGATGTCCGGCTTCTTGGCGTAGGGCGGCAGGAGTTCGTTCACGCCCCACTGGGCCACGGGGATCACCGGGCACCTGGTCTGGAGGGCGACCCGGGCGGCGCCGGTCTTGCCGGTCATCGGCCAGCCGTCGGGGTCGCGGGTGAGGGTGCCCTCGGGGTAGAAGGCGACGCACTCGCCGCGCTCCACGGCGTCGATCGCGGCGCGGAAGGCGCTCAGCGCGTCCGTGCTCTCCCGGTACACGGGGATCTGCCCGGTACCGCGCATGGCGGCGCCGACGAATCCCTTCTTGAAAAGCCCGCTCTTGGCGAGGAATCGCGGGACGCGTCCGGTGTTGTACTGGAAGTGGGCGTAGGCGAAGGGGTCGACGTAGGAATTGTGGTTCACCGCCGTGATGAATCCACCCTCGGCCGGCATGTTCTCCATTCCGCGCCAGTCCCGCTTGATCAGAACCATCAGCGGCGGTTTGCAGATCACCGCTGCGAAGCGGTACCAGAAGCCGATTCTGCGGCGGGGCACACGAACACCTTCCTCTTGGTCCCTCTTGGGCTGACATGTGGGCCGGGGGGCCGCACAAGTGTCGCCCCAGGCCGCCGGTCTGTCGAGGGACACCGTACGCCCCGGCCTGCGCGGCACCCGAGGGGCCGGAGAGAATGTCCGCGACGAAGAGAGGGACGAACGCCCGTGCAGTGGACCCTGGTGATCCCCCTGAAACCCCTGGCGCGGGCCAAGAGCAGGCTCTCGGACACCGCTCACGACGGGGTGCGCCCGCAGCTGGCCCTCGCCTTCGCCCAGGACACCGTGGCGGCGGCGCTGGCCTGCGCCGAGGTCGCGGGTGTGGCGGTCGTCACGGACGACGCGCTGGCCGCGCGGGAGCTGGCCGCGCTGGGTGCGCGGATCGTCCCCGACACCCCGCGGGCCGGTCTGAACGCCGCGCTGGCGCACGGTGCGGCGGCCGTACGAGCGGCGGGCGGCGGGCCGGTGGCCGCCCTGAACGCGGATCTCCCGGCGCTGCGGCCGGCGGAACTCGCCCGGGTGCTGAGCGCCGCGGCCCGATTCCCGCGCGCATTCCTCGCGGACGCGGCCGGTATCGGCACCACACTGCTCGCCGTCGGGGCCGACCGGGAATTGCGTCCGGCTTTCGGCACCGGTTCGCGGCTGCGCCACCGGGAATCCGGTGCGGTGGAACTCGGGACGGACGCGGTGGATTCCGTACGCCAGGACGTGGACACCGGCGACGACCTGCGCGCGGCCCTGGCCCTCGGCGTGGGCCCCCGGACGGCCCGTGCGGCGGCACGGCTGCTGATCCCCGGGCCGTGAGACCGCCGGGCGGGCGCCGGGACCGGGCAGTAGGCTGCTCCCCATGCAGGCCACCGCATACACGTACGACGCCGCGAGCCGCAGCGGGCAGGTGCTCCTGGACGACGGCACACCGGTGCCGTTCGGCGCCCCGGCCTTCGACGCGGGCGGGCTGCGGCTGCTGCGCCCGGGGCAGCGGGTGCGGATCGAGACCGAGGGCGAGGGCGACGCGCGCCGGATCACCCTCGTGACGCTTCAGACGTTCTGACCTCGCCGCACGCGCGGACGTCCTGACCTCGCCGTACGGCGGACGGCACGCCGCGGGCCGGGCTCCCGTGGGAGCCCGGCCCGGCGCGTGAATACCCGTGGTGCCCGTGATGCCTGCGGTACCTGTGATGCCTGCGGCGCCTACTTGCTGCGGGCGGTCTTCTTCGCGGCGGTCTTGCGGGCGGTCGACTTCTTGGCCGGGGCCTTCTTCGCGGTCGCCTTCTTCGCCGGGGCCTTCTTGGCGGCGGTCTTCTTGGCGGTGCTCGCGGCCGTGGCCTTCTTGGCGGCCGCCGTGGTCTTCTTCGTCGCGGCGGTCGTCGTCTTCTTGGCCGTGGTCGTCTTCGCCGTCGTGGCCTTCTTCGCGGCGGCCTTCTTCGCCGCCGTGGTGGTCTTCTTCGCCGCGGCCTTCTTGCCGACCGCCTTGGCGATGGTGGCGGGCGGGCCGGACAGGCTGCCCTTGGGGGCCTTCTTCACCGCGATGTCGTTCTTCGGCAGCTTCTTGGAGCCGCTCACCAGGTCCTTGAAGCCCTGACCGGCCCGGAAGCGGGGCACGGAGGTCTTCTTGACCCGCACCCGCTCACCCGTCTGCGGGTTGCGGGCGTAGCGGGCCGGGCGGTCCACCTTCTCGAAGGACCCGAAGCCGGTGACCGAGACCCGGTCTCCCGCGACGACCGCGCGGACGATGGCGTCCAGTACCGCGTCGACGGCGTCGGCGGCCTGCTGCCGGCCGCCCATCTTGTCGGCAATCGCTTCTACGAGCTGCGCCTTGTTCACGTCTTCCCCTTCGGAGACCTGGCCGGAACGAAAGTGTTCAAGCTTTTTCGCACGTTAGGCAGATATATACCGCAAATCAAACACGAAACGGGCTAATCACCCTTGTGCCGCAACGGACTCGGCGGTCTCGGGCTGTTCAGCCTTCCCCGCCGGGGATTCGGCCCGCGTCGAGATCGGCGGTGAACCGCTCCAGACGCCTTGCCGCACCGGCGAGATCGTGCTTGGCCGCGGCCGTAATGACCAGCAGCTTCCGGGTCAGCGCCATCCGTACGCCCTCCGGGACTTGCAGTGCGCGCACTCTTGCGTGCGCTTCCTTGAGTTGGACCGCGACCGCCGTATAGAGCTCGAGTTGGCCGTCGTTGTCCATGCACAGATTGTGCCATCTGGGGCGAGTTGTCGCCTGCGCAGGGGGCAACTGCCGCCTCCGGAGGGCCTTCTGGCGTGCCGGCCGGTCGGCTTTGTGACTGGCGAGTACCCCGGCAACAACCGTCCTAACCTGGGAAGTTGGCCTCACGCACGGCGGCGCGCCGGGCGGGAAGGATCCGGAAACAGCTGTACCCCCGATCGTGGCGATCGGGGGTACAGCGGCGTTTCGTGGTGGCCGAAACTCGACTTGTCAGGTCACACCTGGAGGGTCCGCGGCTTGAACGACGGACGCTTCGCCTCGTACGCGGCGATGTCGTCCTCGTTCTGGAGGGTGATCGAGATGTCGTCCAGGCCGTTCAGCAGCCGCCAGCGGGAGTTCTCGTCCAGCTCGAAGGGGGCGGTGATCCCCTCGGCGCGCACCTCGCGGGCCTGGAGGTCGACGGTGATCTCGGCGGTGGGGTCCTGCTCCGTGAGCTCCCACAGCGCGTCCACGGTCTGCTGCTCCAGGACCACGGTGAGCAGCCCGTTCTTCAGCGAGTTGCCCCGGAAGATGTCGGCGAAACGGGAGGAGATCACGGTCTTGAAGCCGTAGTTCTGGAGCGCCCAGACGGCGTGCTCGCGGGAGGAGCCGGTGCCGAAGTCCGGGCCGGCGACCAGGACCGTGGCGCCCTGCCGCTCGGGGCGGTTGAGCACGAACTCGGGGTCCTTGCGCCAGGCCTCGAAGAGCCCGTCCTCGAAGCCGTCCCGGGTCACCTTCTTGAGCCAGTGGGCGGGGATGATCTGGTCGGTGTCGACGTTGCCGCGGCGCAGCGGGACGGCCCGGCCGGTGTGCGTGGTGAATGCTTCCATGGCTGATCAGACTCCAGCGGGCGTGCGGACGTCGGCGTCGGACAGGTCGGCCGGGGAGGCCAGGTGGCCCAGGACCGCGGTGGCGGCGGCGACCTGCGGCGACACCAGATGGGTGCGGCCGCCCTTGCCCTGCCTGCCCTCGAAGTTGCGGTTGGAGGTGGAGGCGGAGCGCTCGCCGGGGGCCAGCTGGTCCGGGTTCATGCCCAGGCACATGGAGCAGCCCGCGTGCCGCCATTCGGCGCCGGCCTCCTTGAAGACCACGTCCAGACCCTCGGAGACGGCCTGGAGGCCCACCCGGGCCGAGCCCGGCACGACCAGCATCCGTACGCCCTCGGCGACTTTGCGGCCCCGGACGATGCCGGCGGCGGCGCGCAGGTCCTCGATGCGGCCGTTGGTGCAGGAACCTACGAAGACGGTGTCCACGGCGATGGAGCGCAGCGGCTGCCCGGCGTCCAACCCCATGTACTCCAGGGCCTTTTCGGCGGCCAGGCGCTCCGAGGCGTCTTCGTACGAGGCCGGGTCGGGGACGGCCGCCGAAAGCGGGGCGCCCTGGCCCGGGTTGGTGCCCCAGGTGACGAACGGCGACAGCTCGGCGGCGTCGATGACGACCTCGGCGTCGAACTCGGCGTCGTCGTCCGTGCGCAGCGTCTTCCAGTAGGCGACCGCCGCGTCCCAGTCCGCGCCCTCGGGGGCGTGCGGGCGGCCCTCCAGGTAGGCGAAGGTGGTCTCGTCGGGGGCGATCATGCCCGCGCGGGCGCCGGCCTCGATCGACATGTTGCAGATGGTCATGCGGGCCTCCATCGAGAGCTTCTCGATGGCGGAGCCGCGGTACTCCAGGATGTAGCCCTGGCCGCCGCCGGTGCCGATGCGGGCGATGATCGCCAGGATCAGGTCCTTGGCGGTGACGCCCTCGGGCAGTTCGCCCTCGACGGTGATCGCCATGGTTCTGGGGCGGGCCAGCGGCAGCGTCTGGGTGGCCAGCACGTGCTCCACCTGGGAGGTGCCGATGCCGAACGCGAGGGCGCCGAAGGCGCCGTGCGTGGAGGTGTGCGAGTCGCCGCAGACCACGGTGGTGCCGGGCTGGGTCAGGCCGAGCTGGGGGCCGACCACGTGCACGACGCCCTGCTCGACGTCGCCCAGCGGGTGCAGGCGGACGCCGAAGTCGGCGCAGTTCTTGCGCAGGGTCTCCAGCTGGGCGCGGGAGACCGGGTCCGCGATGGGCTTGTCGATGTCGAGGGTCGGGGTGTTGTGGTCCTCGGTGGCGATGGTCAGGTCGAGCCGGCGCACCCCGCGGCCGCTCTTGCGGAGGCCGTCGAAGGCCTGCGGGCTGGTCACCTCGTGCAGCAGGTGCAGATCGATGAAGAGGAGGTCGGGCTCGCCCTCGGCGCGCCGGACGACGTGGTCGTCCCAGACCTTCTCCGCCAGTGTCCTACCCATCGCTTTCCCTTCGGCCTGGCGCACGGCGCCGGCCCAACTAGAGATCCGAGGTGGCGGCCCCCGCTTTCCCCCTCAGGGCAGCCGCCGCCGGGCCCGCCGGTCCACGGGCCGCTGTGTCTTCCAGGGTGGCGTGTTCCACGGAAAATTGAACTTGCGTTTCACAGAGTGAGACGGGAGTATCGTTTCATGGACAACAGTAGCGGCGTCGGCGTCCTGGACAAGGCAGCCCTTGTCCTTGGCGCCCTGGAGTCCGGTCCGGCCACCCTCGCGGGTCTGGTCGCGGCGACCGGACTGGCACGACCCACGGCCCACCGGCTGGCCGTGGCCCTGGAGCACCACCGCATGGTGGCCCGTGACATGCAGGGCCGTTTCATTCTCGGCCCCCGCCTCGCGGAGCTGGCGGCGGCGGCCGGCGAGGACCGCCTCCTCGCCACCGCGGGCCCGGTCCTCACGCATCTGCGCGACGTCACGGGCGAGAGCGCGCAGCTCTACCGCCGCCAGGGCGACATGCGGATCTGCGTGGCGGCCGCCGAGCGGCTGTCCGGACTGCGGGACACGGTCCCGGTCGGTTCCACGCTGACCATGAAGGCGGGCTCGTCGGCCCAGGTCCTGATGGCCTGGGAGGAGCCGGAGCGGCTGCACCGCGGGCTCCAGGGCGCCCGCTTCACCGCGACCGCCCTCTCGGGTGTACGGCGCCGGGGCTGGGCCCAGTCCATCGGCGAGCGCGAGCCGGGCGTCGCCTCGGTCTCCGCGCCGGTGCGCGGCCCGTCCAACCGCGTGGTCGCCGCGGTCTCCGTCTCCGGTCCCATCGAGCGTCTGACGCGCCACCCGGGCCGGATGCACGCCCAGGCCGTCATCGACGCCGCCGGCCGCCTCTCCGAGGCGCTGCGCCGCACCGGCTGACACCTCCCGCTTTCCGGGTCCCTCGGGCAGGGCCGGCCTCAACGCCGCGGCAGGCCCTCCCCCGGACCCCGTACGACCCGCTCCCGGGCCCGCCCCCGCGGCCCCGGACGCCCCACCAGCCCCACCAGCCCACGGGCCGGTCGGCCCTTCGCCGACCGGCCCTCTCGCTGTCCTCGTCCGGCGCCCCCCGTCCGCGCCCGGCTCCCCTGCCCGGCCACCCCCGTCCCACCGGTCACGGCAGCCTCACCGGCCCCCTCCCGCACCAGCCCCCCTCGGGCCCGGCTCCGGCACCCCGCGACCCGCCCAAGAACGTCCCGCGACCCGCCCGCGAGCGTCCCGCGACCGCCCACAAGCGCCGCGCGAGCACCCTCCGGCGTCCTGCGAGCGCCCCCGGGCACGCCTCAGACGGTCCGCAGGCGGTCGCCCGCGCGCTCGCCCCGGCGGCCGACCGGGATGACCCCGGTGGCCCGGCCCAGGCCGTACGCGGGCATGTTGATGTAGATCGCCTCGTGGGCGCCCGCCGGGACGACGAAGGTCTCGTGCCAGAAGCCGACCTTGCCGTTCCCCTCGCGCAGCCGGCGGTTGAAGGCGGCCCAGGCCGGGTGGTGGTTGCGGTCCGGCGCCGCGGCATAGGCGAGGAGCTTCTCCTTGGACTCCCAGTACTGCACGAGGTAGATCTCGCGCGGCCCGCCCATCATGGTCTTGCTGCCGAGGAGCCCGGCCGCCCGGTCCTCCCGCAGCTCCTGGAGCATCGGCCGCATGGCACGGGCCACCGGCCACCAACTGCGCACCGCGGAGAAGTCGTTGATCCTCATCCCGATGAGGAAGACCACCACCTCGTCCTCGCCCTCGGCGGTCATGCGCCCTTCGATCGGCTTGTCGCTCATGAGCGGTTCCCCACTTCCTTCCACCGACCCACTGGATAGCAATGCTATCTATGATTGGATCGTGGCACTCTCCAATATGCAACACCAGCAGGGAAGGTCACGGCACGCATGCGACTGGCGGAGCTGAGCGCACGTAGCGGGGTCTCCCGGGCGACGATCAAGTACTACCTGCGCGAAGGACTGCTGCCGCCCGGCCGCCGGGTCACGGCCACCGAGGCGGAGTACGACGAGGAGCACCTGCGCAAGCTGCGGCTGGTCCGCGCCCTGATCCAGGTGGGGCGGATCCCGGTGAAGTCGGCCCGCGACGTTCTCGCCGTCCTGGCCGACGAGGACCTGGACCGCAACCAGCGCCTGGGCACCGCCGTGTGGGCGCTGCCGCACGGCCCGGCGCCCGACGAGGACGACCCGGCCACCGAGACGGCCCGGCGGACCGCCGGCGCGCTCATGGAGCGGATGGGCTGGGGCTACGCCGACGCGTCCGGCCAGACGCCCGCCGAGGCGCCGGCCGCCCCGGCGTACGCGATGCTGGTCACCGCCATCGCCACGCTCTCCCGCCTCGGCTACCCCTGCGACACCGACGACTTGGAGCCCTACGCCCGCTCGATGGATCGGATCGCCGTGGCGGACCTGGATCTGGTGGAGCGGTACGGGACGCCGGACGAGCAGGTGGAGGCCGCGGTGGCGCTGACCGTGCTGTACGAGCCGGTGGTGCTGAGCCTGCGGCGGCTGGCGGAGAACGAGGAGTCGCGCCGCCGGTTCGACGGCAAGTGAGCCGGGGCGGCGCGGACACGACGCAGGGCCCTCCCGAGGGAGGGCCCTTGCCGATCTTGTACCCCCGACCGGATTCGAACCGGCGCTACCGCCTTGAGAGGGCGGCGTGCTAGGCCGCTACACAACGGGGGCCTGGACACTGCAAGCGTTTCATACTGAGCCGCCGCAGGTCCGAGCTGGTCTACCTGGACTCGAACCAAGACTAACTGAACCAGAATCAGTCGTGCTGCCAATTACACCATAGACCAATGATGGTTTAGACCAGTCAGTACCCCCGACCGGATTCGAACCGGCGCTACCGCCTTGAGAGGGCGGCGTGCTAGGCCGCTACACAACGGGGGCCCTAGCGATCCTGCATCGAAGTCGGTGGGAGCTACCCTGGCCGTCCTCGCGGGAAGGATCTGTACCCCCGACCGGATTCGAACCGGCGCTACTGCCTTGAGAGGGCAGCGTGCTAGGCCGCTACACAACGGGGGCTCGCGGATGAGATCCGCGGGTGCAGATTGAAGCATCTGCGAGCTGGCCTACCTGGACTCGAACCAAGACTAACTGAACCAGAATCAGTCGTGCTGCCAATTACACCATAGGCCACTGGAACGCAAACCCCGATGGGGTTCTTGTTCTAGTACTGCGCCTCGGGCTTCCGGCCTTCCGGCCCGCTCCCCGCGGCGCAGGAAGAACATTACCTGAAGGTGGACGGGGCTCCAAAACGGGTATCCGCGCCGAGCACCGCGGGGAGTTCGGACAGGGAGGCGATCCGGTGCGCGCCCGGCTGCGCCGGGGCGCCGCCGGGCGCGCCGACGCGGTCGATCCACACGGCCGGCAGCCCGGCGTCGACGGCGCCCCGCGCGTCGATCTCCGGGTGGTCGCCGACGTAGACGACCTGGTGCGGCGGGAGGTCCAGCGCCTCGCAGGCCGCGTGGAAGGCGCCGGCGGCCGGTTTGGACAGCCCCAGCTCGGCCGCGCACAGCACCGCCTCGAAGCGGTCGCGCACCCCGAGGACCCGCAGCTTGCGCTCCTGCACGTGCAGGCTGGAGTTGGAGAGCACCGCGTGCCGGTGGCTGGCGGCGAGGGCGTCCAGGGCGGGCAGCACGTCCGGGAAGAGGGCCCAGGCGCCCTCGTAGTGCCCCAGGTAGCGCGCGAACCACGCCTCGGCCTCGGGGTCGGTCAGCTCCGGGCGGTCCAGGAAGACCCGCACCCGGTCCCGGCGCTGCCCCTCGAAGGTCGTCTCCCCCGCCGCGAAGCGCGCCCACTGCGCGTCGGTGATCCGCCGCCAGTGCGCCAGCGCCGCGTCCACGGTGCCGTACCCGTCCAGCAGCCGTTCGGCGACCAGGTGCGCCCGCATCCCGGCCCGGTCGGCCGAGGTGTAGTCGAAGAGGGTGTCGTCGACGTCCCACAGGACCGCTCTGATCGCCATGGGACCGACGGTACCGCCGCCGGGCAGCACGCGGGAGGGCAGCACGAAGGGGCGGCACCCGGTCGCTCCGGGTGCCGCCCCTCACACGGGTCTACCGGGCGGCCAGCCGGGCCAGCGCCGCGTCGACGCGGGCCAGCGTCTTCTCCTTGCCCAGGACCTCGAGGGACTCGAAGAGGGGCAGGCCGACCGTGCGGCCGGTCACGGCGACGCGGACGGGCGCCTGGGCCTTGCCGAGCTTGAGGCCGTGCGCCTCGCCGGCGGCCAGGACGGCCTCCTTGAGGGACTCCGCGGAGGACCAGTCGGCCGCGTCCAGCTTCTCGCGGGCCGTGCGCAGCAGGGCGTCCGAGCCCTCCTTCATGGCCTTGGCCCAGCTCGCCTCGTCCAGGACCGGCTCCGGCAGGAAGAGGAAGTCGACGTTGTCGGTGATCTCGGAGAGGACCTTCAGCCGGGTCTGCGCGTGCGGCGCGATCGCCTGCCACTTGTCCTCGTCGAAGTCCTCGGGCGCCCAGGGGGCGACCGGGGCCTTCAGCCAGGGGGCGCAGCGCTCGGTGAAGTCCTTCACGTCGAGCAGGCGGATGTGGTCGGCGTTGATCGCCTCGCACTTCTTGAGGTCGAAGCGCGCCGGGTTGGGGTTGACGTCCTTGACGTCGAAGGCGGCGACCATCTCCTCGATGCCGAAGATGTCCTGGTCGGCGGAGAGCGACCAGCCCAGCAGGGAGAGGTAGTTGAGCAGGCCCTCGGGCAGGAAGCCGCGCTCGCGGTAGAGGTTCAGCGAGGACTGCGGGTCGCGCTTGGAGAGCTTCTTGTTGCCCTCGCCCATGACGTAGGGCAGGTGGCCGAACTCGGGGGTGGTCTTCGCGATGCCCAGCTCGGTGAGCGCCTTGTACAGGGCGATCTGGCGCGGGGTGGAGGAGAGCAGGTCCTCGCCGCGCAGGACGTGGGTGATCTCCATCAGGGCGTCGTCGACCGGGTTGACGAGCGTGTAGAGCGGGGCGCCGTTGGCGCGGACGATGCCGTAGTCCGGGACGTTCTCCGGCAGGTAGGTGATCTCGCCGCGGACCAGGTCGTCGAAGGTGATCGGCTCGTCGGGCATGCGGAAGCGGACGATCGGGGCGCGGCCCTCGGCCTCGTACGCCCGGACCTGCTCGGCGCTCAGGTCGCGGCAGTGGCCGTCGTAGCCGGAGGGCTTGCCGGCGGCGCGGGCGGCCTCGCGGCGGCTGTCCAGCTCCTCCTGGGAGCAGTAGCAGCGGTAGGCGTGGCCGGCGTCCAGGAGCCTGGCGGCGACGTCGGCGTAGATGTCCATGCGCTGCGACTGGCGGTAGGGCGCGTGCGGGCCGCCGACCTCGGGGCCCTCGTCCCAGTCGAAGCCCAGCCAGCGCATCGCGTCGAGCAGCTGCTCGTAGGACTCCTCGGAGTCGCGGGCCGCGTCGGTGTCCTCGATGCGGAAGACCAGGGTGCCCTGGTGGTGACGGGCGAACGCCCAGTTGAACAGGGCGGTGCGGACCAGGCCCACGTGGGGGTTACCGGTGGGCGAGGGGCAGAAACGGACGCGGACGGGGGAGCCTGATGCGCTAGCCACGCTGGACAACCTTGTTGGTGAGAGTGCCGATGCCTTCGATGGTGACGGCGACGTCGTCGCCGACGCTGAGGGGGCCGACCCCCGCGGGGGTGCCCGTGAGGATCACGTCGCCGGGGAGCAGCGTCATGGCCTCGGAGATGTTGACGATCAGATCCGCGATGGGGTGGATCATCTCGCTGGTGCGGCCGAGCTGGCGCTGTTCGCCGTTGACCGTGAGCTGGACGGTCAGGTCGCCCGCCCGCTCCAGGTCGATGCCGGTCTCCACCCAGGGGCCCAGCGGGCAGGAGCCGTCGAAGCCCTTGGCGCGCGCCCACTGCTTCTCGCGGCGCTGGACGTCGCGGGCGGTGATGTCGTTGGCGCAGGTGTAGCCGAAGATCACGTCCTTGACGCGCTCGCGCGGCACCTCGCGGCACATGCGGCCGATGACGACGGCGAGCTCCGCCTCGTGGTGCAGTTCCTGCGTGAAGGAGGGGTACGGGACCGGGTCGCCGGGGCCGGTCACGGAGGTGGACGGCTTGAAGAAGGCGAACGGCGCCTCGGGCACCTCGTTGCCGAGTTCGCCGGCGTGCTCGGCGTAGTTGCGGCCGAAGGCGACGACCTTGCTGGGCAGCACCGGGGGCAGCAGCCGCACCTTGCTCAGCGGCACCTTGGTGCCGGAGAGCTCGAAGTCCGCGAACGGGATGCCCTTGATGATGTCGAGGACGAGCTGGTCCGGCTGGTCGCCCTCGACCGCGCCGAAGGCGACGTTCCCGTCGATGGAGAACCTGGCGATGCGCACGGGTTGCTTGGCCCCTTGACTGAGCTGGCGGGAGTCTGACGCTCCAGGCTAACGCGGCCACCGGCCCGCGCCTCGCGCACCGGTGGCGCGGGTACGCCGAAGGGGCACCCCCTTCGGCGTGGGGTGCCCCTTCGGCGTACGGCCGTGCGAGCGGGTGCGGGCGGTGCCCGCCGGGTCTACTCCGCGACCGCGGCCGCCACCGGCATCTCCATGAGGACGGTGCGCCGCGGGTTGGCGGTCTGCGCGGGGAGGGTCACGGGGTGCTCCGGCGCCTCCGGCGTCTCCAGCGCTTCGGCGTCCTCCAGGTGCGCCAGCGTGGTGCGTCGGGGGTTGGCTATGTTGCGGAACATCATCGTCGTCTTCACGGTGGTAGCAGACCTTGTCGTGGACAGGCGCCTGGAGGGCCTCAGGACCCCCGCGCGGGCGCGGGTGGGCAGTTGCACGCCTTATGTAAAGCGTCAGGCTAAACGCGCGATTCCCGGCCGAGGACGGGAAGAGACCGTGATCTCCATGTGAGTTTGCTCACGGCGTGATCCACAATCCGGACAATTACCGACCGGATCTTGCTCCGCCGAATCGGACATAAGGCCACTGAAGCCACCATTCCGCTCCCGATCATGGCGACTGGGACACCTGTGGCGACCCAGCGGCTCGTAGAGATATGCCCGGTATGCGGGGTACCGCTTTCCACATCTCGTAACTCGGTCCTCACGCGCTGTCACAGAGGTCACAGGCTGGCCCACATGCCTTGTTGGAGATCCTGCACTGTGCTGGAATGCCACGGACCGCCGCGGGATCGAGCCGGCGCGCAGGGGGCGCAACGCAGCGCCGAGTGGGCGGCGAGAAGGGGGAACCAGCGCCGGTCACTCACGACCACCGGGGAGCGTTTTCAGGGCGCTTCCCACGACGCCGACACCGCCTTCCCGCTCGCGTGGGAGGGCGCCTGGTCCAGAGGTTGCGACGCTAGTGCAGGGACGTTTCAAGAGGGATGGCAGCGCTTCGGCGGAGCCGGAGCCGCAGGGCGGGACTGGCCCCAAGGCCGTCGGCTCCACGCCCCCGCACGCCCAGAACCAGGGCCCGGCCCCGTCCGGTGACAGCTCCGCGCGCCCCGGCGCGGGTGCCTCCCCGACCGCGCCGCACCCCGGCGGCCCCGCCCCGGCCGGCAAGTCTGGGAAGTCCGGGAAGTCCGGGAAGAGCGACAGGTCCGCCAAGACCCCGGCCCCCGTCGGGCCCGGCTCGCGCGTGGCCCTGCGCAACTGGCGCATCTCCACCCGCCTGGTGTCGCTGCTGGCCCTCCCCGTGATCGCGGCGACCACCCTCGGCGCACTGCGCATCGACCAGAACCTGGACGACATCCAGCAGCTCGACAACATGAAGCTGCTGACGGACATGACCAAGCAGGCCACCGAACTGGCCGCCGCGCTCCAGGAGGAGCGCGACCAGTCCGCCGGTCCGCTGTCGCACCCCTCCAGCGCCAGCGCCATCACCGTCAAGGGCTTCCGGGACAAGACCGACCGGGCCACCGAGGTCTTCCTGGCCGCCTCCGAGGAGATCGACAGCGCCAGCAAGGGCGGCAACCTCCAGGGCGTGCGCGAGACCCTGGTCGGCCTCGCCAGCGAGCTGAACCACCTCGGTTCCATCCGCAAGACGGCCTACGCGCACGACCGGAACTCGACCCAGACCGTCGAGGCCTACCACCGGCTCATCACCGAGCTGCTCAGCCTCTCCCAGGACATGGCCGAGGCGACCAGCAACCCGGAGATGATCCAGCGCACCCGCGCGCTGTCCGCGTTCTCCTCCGCCAAGGAGTACGCCTCCGTCCAGCGCGCCGTCATCGCCGCCGCGCTGCCCGCGAACAACACCTCCGCGGGCAACCTCGCCGAGAACGACCGGCTGTACGCCCAGTCGGCGCTGGACAGCCAGACCTCCGAGATCAACAGCTTCCGCAACATCTACGGCGACGGCGCGGAAGAGCTGATCAAGCCCATGGAGGAGGGCAACCCGACGATCCAGTCGGCGGACACCTACGCCAAGCGCGCCCTGGACAGCTCCACCGGTCTGGCCCAGCAGAGCAAGCGCTCCTACCGCGACTGGGTGGACGACAGCTCGACGAAGATCGAGCAGATGAAGAAGATCGAGCACACGCTGCTGGAGGAGATGGAGCAGAAGGCCCGCTCGCTGCGCAGTGCCACCGAGCGCGACGCCATCATCTCCGGTGCGCTGATCCTGCTCGTCCTCGGTGTGTCGCTGGTCGGCGCCTTCGTCGTGGCCCGCTCCATGATCCGCTCGCTGCGCCGGCTCCAGGAGACCGCGACCAAGGTCGCCCAGGACCGCCTGCCCGAGCTGGTCAAGCAGCTGTCCGAGTCCGACCCGCAGGACGTCGACACGTCCGTGGAGTCGGTCGGTGTGCACTCCCGGGACGAGATCGGCCAGGTGGCCGCGGCCTTCGACGAGGTGCACCGCGAGGCGGTCCGCCTCGCCGCCGAGCAGGCCCTGCTGCGGGGCAACGTCAACGCGATGTTCACCAACCTCTCGCGCCGCTCCCAGGGCCTGATCCAGCGCCAGCTGTCGCTGATCTCCGAACTGGAGTCCCGCGAGGCCGACCCGGACCAGCTCTCCTCGCTGTTCAAGCTCGACCACCTCGCCACCCGTATGCGCCGCAACGGCGAGAACCTCCTCGTCCTCGCCGGTGAGGAGCCGGGCCGCCGCTGGACCCGCCCGGTCCCGCTGGTCGACGTGCTGCGCGCCGCCGCCTCCGAGGTGGAGCAGTACGAGCGCATCGAGCTGGCCTCGGTGCCGACCACCGAGGTCGCCGGACGCGTCGTCAACGACCTCGTCCACCTGCTCGCCGAGCTGCTGGAGAACGCGACCTCGTTCTCCTCCCCGCAGACCAAGGTCAAGGTCACCGGTCACGCGCTGCCGGACGGCCGGGTCCTGATCGAGATCCACGACACCGGCATCGGCCTCTCCCCCGAGGACCTGGCCGCGATCAACGAGCGGCTGGCCTCGCCGCCCACCGTGGACGTCTCCGTCTCCCGCCGCATGGGCCTCTTCGTGGTCGGCCGGCTGTCGCAGCGGCACGGCATCCGCATCCAGCTGCGCCCCTCCGACTCGGGCGGTACGACGGCCCTCGTCATGCTGCCGGTGGACGTCGCCCAGGGCGGCAAGAAGCCGGCCCCCGGCAAGGCCGGCGGTCCGTCCGTGGGCGGTCCGGCGGCTGCCGCCGCTGCCGCGGGCGCGGCGGCGGCGCGGCGCCAGAGCGGTCAGGCGGGCGGCGGTCCGCTCGGCGCGGGCGCGCCGGGCGGTGCGAACCGGCTCGGCCCCGGCGCCCAGCGCGGCCAGGTCGGCGCGGGCCAGGGTCCGCGGGCGGCGCTGCCCGGCACGGGTGGCCGCCAGGGCGGCCCCGGCGCTGCGGGCGGAGCACGCGGACCGCAGGGCCAGCAAGGTCAGCAGGGCCAGGGCCAGCAGGGTCCCGGACTGCCCCAGCAGGGCCGTCCGGAACCGGCGGGCGCCGGGTCCGGCTTCGGCGGCCGGGCGCAGGGCGCGCCGCAGGGCTTCGGCGACGGACAGCAGGGCGGCGCCCGGCAGGACGTCTTCGGCGGCGGACGCCAGGGCTTCGGCGACGGACAGCAGTCGGGGAACCGGCAGGGCGGCTTCGGCGACGACACCCGCACCGGCGCTCCGCAGGGCTTCGACGACGGCCGTCAGGGCGGCAACCGCCAGGGCTTCGGCGAGGGGCAGCAGAGCGGCAACCGGCAGGACGCCTTCGGCGGGGAGCGGCCGGACGCCTTCGGCGGCGGACGCGGCGTGCTGCCGCCGCGCCGGCCGAACGGCGGCGAGCAGGGCAGGCAGCCGCAGCTGCCGTCGCGCGGTGGTCCGCGCGCGGAGCTGCCGGGCGGCAACCCGCAGCCGCGCACCCCGAGCTGGGGCAACGAGAACGCCGGTCCCGGCGCACCCGACACCCCGCGCGGCCACGACGAGGCGGAGCAGGCGCAGACCTCCCGCATGCCGCGGATCGAGGACCACCGGGGTCCGGCCGCCACGGCCGAGATGCCGGTGCTCCCCGGCCCCGACAGCCGCCAGGGCCCCGGCCCGGCGGACACCGGGACCTACGCCCGCCCCGGCTTCGAGGCGCCGCGCCAGGACGCCGACGGCGGCCGGTCCGCGGGTCAGTTCCCGGACCAGGGCGCCCAGGGCGGGCAGAACCCGGGCGCGTTCGTCCGCTCGGACATCTTCGGCCCGGCGCAGACTCCGCAGAACCCCGCGCAGCAGGGCGGCCCCGGCTTCGGCCAGGGCAACCCTGCGGACACCGGACAGTTCGCGGCGCCGCAGGGCTACGACAACGGCTCCACGGGCCAGTTCGCCGCCCCGCAGCACTACGACAACGGCTCCACGGGGCAGTTCGCCGCCCCGCAGGGCTACGACACCAGCTCCACCGGCCAGTTCAACGCCCCCCAGGGCTACGACGACGGCTCGACGGGGCAGTTCGCGCAGCCCGGTCACGACGGTTCCGCCACGGGCGGGCACGCGCTGCCGGCCCGTCAGGACCCGTCGCCCACCGGCCAGTTCGAGCGGCCCCAGGCGTCCGGTCCCGCCGACTTCGGCGCTCCGCGTCCGCCGGCCCCGCAGCAGCCCGAGGCGGGCCGCGCGCCCGGCGACGAGTGGGCGCTGCCGCCGGCGGGTCCCGGCGACGGCAGGACGCCGCTGTTCGACACCCTGGAGACCAACTGGTTCCGCGGTGAGCGGCAGCAGCAGGCGGACCAGCAGGCCGCGCCGCAGCAGCCCCAGCAGCCGCAGGCCCCGGAAGCGCCCCCCACCGCCCCGGCTCCCGCCAACCCCCAGCGTCCCGCCACCTCCGCCTGGCGCACCTCGCCGAACGACGAACTCGTCCGGCAGGCCGAGCGCGTCCGGCAGCCGGCGGCGGGCGGCGTCACCACCTCCGGCCTGCCGCGCCGGGTGCCCAGGGCGAACCTCGTCCCGGGCACGGCTCAGCAGCAACAGCACCAGAGCGGTCCGCAGGTCTCGCGTGCGCCCGACGACGTACGCGGCCGGCTGACCAATCTCCGTCGGGGCATCGCACAGGGTCGTCAGGCCGGCACCGGCCAGACGGGCAGCTTCCCGAGCCCCACTCACCAGCAGGAGCGTTAGTTGAGCCCGATGAGCCAGGCGGCACAGAACCTCAACTGGTTGATCACCAACTTCGTGGACAACACCCCGGGGGTGTCCCACACCGTGGTGGTCTCCGCCGACGGACTCCTTCTGGCCATGTCCGAAGGCTTTCCGCGGGACCGCGCGGACCAGCTCGCGGCCGTCGCCTCCGGTCTGACCTCGCTGACCGCCGGTGCCTCGCGCATCTTCGAGGGCGGCAGCGTGGCGCAGACGGTCGTGGAGATGGAGCGCGGCTTCCTGTTCCTCATGTCCGTCTCGGACGGGTCGTCCCTCGCGGTACTGGCCCACCCGGAGTGCGACATCGGCCTCGTCGGCTACGAGATGGCGCTGCTCGTCGACCGCGCGGGGGCCGTCCTCACGCCCGACCTGCGCGCTGAACTACAGGGCAGTCTGCTCCACTGACCGGCCCCGGCACCACCCGCGTCACCACATCACCGTCCGGCCGACACAATCCCCCCACCGGCCTCGTCCGACGGCTCGCCCGACCGACTTGCTGTCCCGCCCGGAGGATTCATGACCCCGCCCACCGCCCATCATGATCCGTACGCCGAGCCGTACGGGGACGAGGGCGACCAGCCGCTGGTTCGTCCGTACGCGATGACCGGCGGCCGGACCCGGCCGCGCTACCAGCTCGCCATCGAGGCGCTGATCAGCACCACGGCCGACCCGGCAGCGCTGATGGGACTGCTCCCGGAGCACCAGCGGATCTGCCATCTGTGCCGCGAGGTGAAATCCGTGGCCGAGGTGTCGGCGCTCCTGGCGATGCCGCTGGGCGTGGCGCGGATCCTCGTCGCGGACCTGGCCGAAGCCGGGCTGGTGGCCATCCACCAGCCGGGCGGCGACGAGAACAACGGTGGCGCACCGGATGTGACGCTGCTCGAAAGGGTGCTCAGTGGACTTCGCAAGCTCTGACGGGGGCCGGGCGACCACCTCCGCGAAGATCGTGGTGGCGGGCGGCTTCGGCGTCGGCAAGACGACCTTCGTCGGTGCCGTCTCGGAGATCAACCCGCTGCGTACCGAGGCCGTGATGACGTCCGCGTCGGCGGGCATCGACGACCTCACGCACACCGGGGACAAGACCACCACGACGGTGGCCATGGACTTCGGCCGCATCACGCTCGACCAGGACCTGATCCTGTACCTGTTCGGCACGCCCGGCCAGGACCGGTTCTGGTTCATGTGGGACGACCTGGTGCGCGGCGCCATCGGCGCGGTCGTCCTGGTGGACACCCGGCGCCTGGCCGACTGCTTCCCGGCGGTCGACTACTTCGAGAACAGCGGACTGCCGTTCGTCATCGCCCTCAACGGCTTCGACGGCCAGCAGCCGTACACGCCGGACGAGGTCCGCGAGGCGCTCCAGATCGGTCCGGACGCGCCGATCATCACCACCGACGCCCGGCACCGCACCGACGCCAAGTCGGCGCTGATCACGCTGGTCGAGCACGCGCTGATGGCCCGGTTGCGGTGACACCGGCAGCACCTTTCGCCTAGCATCCAAGTAGGCAAGGCCGTACGGCAGTTGCCGTAGGCGTACCGGAGCCGGCTGTGTCGTGGGACACGGCCGGCCTCGGCGTTCATAACGTTTCGGCAGAAGAATCGGGTGGTGGCGCAACGCGTCGCGCACATTCGGTGTCGCTGTGCGCACGGGAGCCCCGCTTTTTGGCGCGGCTCGTTCTTTATGACCGTTTTATCTGGGACTTACATCACTCTCAATCGGTGCTTTCCACTGTTTGGAAGAGCGCATGTCAGCGTGCTGGAATGCCTGAACTGCCCCATGACCGACGACGTACCGCTCAGTGAGGACGCGCTGAGCCGTACCGAGTGGTCCTGATGTCCGTCCACGGCGGACGGGGCTCTGAGACACTGCGGCACAACGTAGGTGCCGACCGCCGAGAGGTTGTTGGTCGAGTGAGGCGAAGCAAGAACGGTCCTGAGCCGTCGGCCCGGGGCAACTTCACCCCGCCGCCGCGCGGCGCTGCGCCCACGCATGTGCCCGCGGCCGAACCGGGCGCCGCACCCGCGCCGGCCGGCGGCCGCCTCTCCCCCCGCAACTGGCGGGTGCCCGCCCGGCTGAACGCGATCCTGCTGATACCCGTGCTGGTCGGCCTGGTCATGGGCGGTTTCCAGGTCAAGAGTTCGATCGACACGTGGCAGGACGCCCAGGACGCCGAGCACACCGCACGTCTGGTGCGCGCCTCCCTCACCTACGCCAACGCCCTGTACAACGAGCGGGACACCACCGCCGCTCCGCTGCTCCAGGGCAAGGGCCAGAAGGACGCGGCCGTCGTCCAGGCCCGCGGCCTCACCGACCGGGCGGCGGACGCCTTCGACCAGGCCGCGAAGAGCATGCCGCACAAGGCCGGCCTGGAGCGCCGCCTGAAGCTGTTCCGGGAGGCCGAGCCGCAGCTGGAGTCGCTGCGCGCCGCCGCCTACACCTCCAGGCTCAACGGCGTGCAGACCGAGGAGGGCTACGTCCAGGTCGCGCACCCGCTGATGGAGTTCGCCAACGAGCTGGGCCTGGGCACCGGCAACATCACCTCCTACGGCCGCACGGTCTACGCGATGTCGCTGACGCAGTCCGCGCTGTCGCTGGAACGTTCCATCGGTATGCACCTGCTGATCGCGCCCGGCCCGGACGGCGGCAACCTGGCCAGCCAGCGCATCGCCCTGTCCTCCTACGCCTATCTGGAGAACATCGCCCTCAAGGAGTACCTCGGCGGCGGCACCCAGGCGGACGCGGACACGCTGGACGCGCAGAACCAGGAGGTCCGGTCCAAGGCGGCGGCGATGGCCGAGGAGGCCAAGGCGAAGGACCCGGACTACGTGGCCCCGCCGTCCGACCCGCAGAAGATGGTCACGGCCCTCGCCACGCTGAAGGGCACCGAGGCGTCCGAGCGCCAGGCGCTGGCGGGCAAGGGCACCACCGCGCAGAACTGGTGGGCCGTGAACACCCTCAAGTTCGACGCGTACCGCAAGATCGAGTCGGACATGGCCGACAACGCGGTGGACGAGGCGTCCGGCATCGCCGCCGACGCCAAGCGGTCGGCGTTCGTCACCGGCGCCGCCGTCGTGGTCGCGCTGCTCGCCGCCTTCCTCCTGGCCGGCCTGGTGGCCCGCCAGATGAGCCGGTCGATGCGCCGGCTGCGCAACGCCGCCTTCGGCATCGCCGAGCAGCGCCTGCCGATGCTGGTCGACCAGCTCTCGCGCAGCGACCCCGGCCGGGTCGACACCCGGGTCGCGCCCATCCCGATCACGTCCACCGACGAGATCGGCGAGGTCGCCCGCGCCTTCGACCAGGTGCACCGCGAGGCGGTCCGGCTCGCCGCCGAGCAGGCCCTGCTGCGGGGCAACATCAACGCGATCTTCACCAACCTCTCGCGCCGCAACCAGTCGCTGATCGAGGGCCAGCTGACCCTGATCACCGACCTGGAGAACAACGAGGCCGACCCGGACCAGCTGGAGAACCTCTTCCGGCTGGACCACCTGGCGACCCGGATGCGCCGCAACGGCGAGAACCTGCTGGTCCTCGCGGGCGAGGAGCCCGGCCGCCGGTGGGACCAGCCGGTCCCGCTGGTCGACGTGCTGCGGGCCGCGTCCTCCGAGGTGGAGCAGTACGAGCGCATCGAGATGTCCGGCGTCCCCGAGGCCGAGATCCACGGCCGCGCGGTCACCGACCTGGTGCACCTGCTGGCCGAGCTGCTGGAGAACGCCACCACCTTCTCCTCGCCGCAGACCAAGGTCCGGGTCACCGCGACCCGGCTGCCCGACGGCCGGATCATGGTGGAGATCCACGACAAGGGCATCGGCCTGACCGCCGAGGACTTCGCGGACATCAACCACAAGCTCGCCAACCCGCCCACCGTAGACGTGGCGATCTCCCAGCGCATGGGCCTGTTCGTGGTCGGCCGGCTCGCGGACCGGCACGGTGTCCGCGTCCAGCTGCGCCCCTCGGGTGAGCAGGCGGGCACCACCTCGCTGGTCATGCTCCCGGACGCCATCACCCACGGCGGCAGCGCCGAACAGGGCGTGGGCGGCGACGAGTTCACCGTTCCGCAGATCATCCCCGAGCAGCAGTTCCAGGAGCAGCGGGGCCAGGGCACGGACGGCCGGCCGCCGCTGCGCACGGCCGCCGAACTCGGCTTCGACGACAGCCGCTACGCCGAGGTCCCCGACGACATCCGGGAACTGGACCCGGTCGGCCGCTCGCTCAAGCGCGAGGAGCGCCACGCCACCCCGGAGTCCCAGCCGCAGGACGGCCCGCCGACCGCCGAGGCGCCCGCCGCCTACCCGCAGGAGCCCACCGGGCAGCAGCAGCCGTACGGCACCGGCCCGGCGCCGTACCCGCAGCAGCAGCCCGGCTACGACCAGCCCGCCGCGTACGCCCCGGACCAGCAGACGTACGAGCAGCAGACGTACGAGCAGCAGGCGTACTACGCGCCCGACGGTGCCCCGACCCGGAACGGCGGCTACCCGGCCGACGCGTACGCCGGGTACCAGGAGCAGCAGGCGTACCCGCAGCAGTCCTACCAGGACGACTGGCCGCAGCCGGACGGCTACCCGAACGGCTGTCCGGAGCAGTACGCTCCACAGGCGGAGGCGGACGCCGCGCGGACCGCCGAGGCGCCCGGGGCCGAGCACGCGGGCTTCGACCTGCCGGAGCCGGACGCGGACGCGGGGGCGGGACACGCACTGACAGACGCCGGACTGCCGCGCCGCGGTTCCACCGCGGGCGCCGCGAACGGCTCGGGGCCCGTGCCCCGCCAGGCGTCGGCCCCGGACGCGGAGAGCAACGGCAACGGCAACGGCGGTGGCAGCGGCTGGCGTTCGGCGAACGACGAGCGGTGGCAGCAGGCCTCGCAGCTCAAGAAGCCCAAGGCGGGCGGGGTCACCTCCTCCGGTCTGCCGCGGCGGGTGCCCAAGGCCAACCTGGTCGAGGGCACCGCGGAATCGACCCCGCAGGGCGGCCCACAGGTCTCCCGCGCCCCCGAGGACGTCCGGGGCAGGTTGAGCAACCTGCGCCAGGGCGTGCAGCGGGGACGCAGCGCGGGCAGTGAAAAGAACGGCCAGGCCACAAGGAATGAACACAGTGGTCCTGACAGCACCTACAACCAGGAGCGTTAGTGTGAGCCCGATGAGCCAGGCGGCACAGAACCTGAACTGGTTGATCACCAACTTCGTGGACAACACCCCCGGGGTGTCCCACACCGTGGTGGTCTCCGCCGACGGACTCCTTCTGGCGATGTCCGAAGGCTTTCCCCGCGACCGTGCCGACCAGCTCGCGGCCGTCGCCTCCGGTCTGACCTCGCTGACCGCCGGTGCCTCGCGCATCTTCGAGGGCGGCAGCGTGAACCAGACGGTTGTGGAGATGGAGCGGGGGTTCCTCTTCATCATGTCCATCTCCGACGGATCGTCCCTTGCCGTCCTCGCCCACCCGGAAGCGGACATCGGTCTCGTCGGGTACGAAATGGCCCTTCTCGTGGACCGCGCGGGTACGGTCCTCACCCCGGATCTCCGTGCGGAGCTCCAGGGAAGCCTTCTCAACTGAAGGACGTACGGTGCGTATCGGTGTCCCGGGGCCGTAAGGTTTCGGGACGCGGCTTCCACTCTGTGGGGTGCCCGGCGCAGTCGGAGGAGGAGTAAGAGTGGCAACACACCCAGGTGGTCCGGCTTCGGGCAACTGGTCGTACGGTCCCGCCCAGGGACACGGCAACGGCCCGGTCGACCCGTACGCCTACCCCTCCGCTCCGCAGCACCGGCAGCCGTACGCCCCGCAGGGCCCCGGCCCTTCGCCGTACGACCAGCCGCCGGCGCCGCGCATCCAGCCCGTGCAGCCGCAGTGGCACTCCCCCGAGCCGATGCCCGCACCGGCGTCGCAGAACAACCCTCTGGTCCGCCCGTACGCCATGACGGGCGGCCGCACCAGGCCGCGTTACCAGCTCGCCATCGAGGCCCTGGTGCACACCACCGCGCAACCGCACCAGATGCAGGGCCAGTTGCCCGAGCATCAGCGGATCTGCCATCTGTGCCGCGAGATCAAGTCGGTGGCCGAGATCTCGGCCCTCCTGACGATTCCTCTCGGCGTGGCCAGGATTCTCGTCGCCGACTTGGCGGAGGCGGGCCTGGTCGCCATCCATCAGCCCGGCGGCGACGAGAACGCCGGCGGCCAGCCAGACGTGACACTGCTCGAAAGGGTGCTCAGTGGACTTCGCAAGCTCTAGCGGAGGGCCGGTTTCTCCAAGTCGCTCCACCACTTCCGCGAAGATCGTGGTGGCGGGCGGCTTCGGCGTGGGCAAGACCACGTTCGTCGGTGCCGTTTCGGAGATCAACCCGCTGCGCACAGAGGCCGTCATGACATCCGCGTCGGCGGGCATCGACGACCTCACCCACACCGGGGACAAGACCACCACGACGGTGGCCATGGACTTCGGCCGCATCACGCTCGACCAGGACCTGATCCTGTACCTGTTCGGCACGCCCGGCCAGGACCGGTTCTGGTTCATGTGGGACGACCTGGTGCGCGGCGCCATCGGCGCGGTCGTCCTGGTCGACACCCGCAGGCTCGCCGACTGCTTCCCGGCGGTCGACTACTTCGAGAACAGCGGACTGCCGTTCGTCATCGCCCTCAACGGCTTCGACGGCCAGCAGCCCTACAACCCGGACGAGGTCCGCGAGGCCCTTCAGATCGGTCCCGACACCCCGATCATCACCACCGACGCCCGCCACCGCGCGGACGCCAAGTCGGCGCTGATCACGCTGGTCGAGCACGCGCTGATGGCCCGCCTGCGGTAGCCCGCGCCCCGGACATGCCGAAGGGCCCCTCCCCGCAAAGGAGAGGGGCCCTTCGGCGATCTTCGGCGGGTCCGGCCCGTCCGGCGGCCCGGAGGCCCGGCAGCCGGTCCTAGCCGCGCCAGCTGTGCGGGGCGTGGAAGCCGTTCTCGCGCTCCAGGCGCCGCCAGCGGGCCTTGTGCCGGTCGTGCCGGGTCAGGGAGGTGTCCGCGGGGCGGGCCGCCGCGCGGGCCAGGAGTATGGCCGTCAGGGCGGCGACTTCCTCGGGCTCTGCGTGGCCCTTCTCGACGCGGATGTCAGGCATGTCCATGGGTGTCAGTCTCCGTGGCTGAGGGGTCCGCGGGGTGACCGCGGTGCGTCCGCCGGGTTACGGCGGTTGCCGCGCCTACTGCGGCGGGTTGCCGTGCTTGCGGGAGGGCAGGTCGGCGTGCTTGGTGTGCAGCATCGCGAGGGACCTGGCCAGCACCTCCCGGGTCTCGGCCGGGTCGATGACGTCGTCGACGAGACCGCGCTCGGCGGCGTAGTACGGGTGCATCAGCTCGGCCTTGTACTCCTTGACCATGCGCGCGCGCATGGCCTCGGGGTCGGGCGCGTCGGCGATCTGGCGGCGGAAGATGACGTTGGCCGCGCCCTCGGCGCCCATCACCGCGATCTCGTTGGTCGGCCAGGCGTACGTCAGGTCGGCGCCGATCGACTGGGAGTCCATCACGATGTACGCACCTCCGTACGCCTTGCGCAGGATCAGCGAGATCCGCGGCACCGTGGCGTTGCAGTAGGCGTACAGCAGCTTCGCACCGTGCCGGATGATCCCGCCGTGCTCCTGGTCGACACCCGGCAGGAAGCCCGGAACGTCCAGCAGGGTGACGATCGGAATGTTAAAAGCGTCACACATCTGCACGAAGCGCGCAGCTTTTTCGCTGGCCTCGATGTCCAGCACACCGGCCAGCACCTGGGGCTGGTTGGCGACGATGCCGATGACCTGACCGTCCATCCGGGCGAGCGCGCAGATGATGTTCCGCGCCCAGCGCTCGTGGACCTCCAGGTACTCGCCGTCGTCGACGATCTCCTCGATGACCTTGGTCATGTCGTACGGCCGGTTGCCGTCGGCCGGGACCAGGTCGAGCAGGAGGTCGGAGCGGCGGTCGACCGGGTCGGAGGACTCGGCCCGCGGCGGGTTCTCGCGGTTGTTCTGCGGGAGGAGGGAGAGGAGGTAGCGGACCTCCGCGATGCAGGTCTCCTCGTCGTCGTAGGCGAAGTGGCACACACCCGACGTCTCGGCGTGCACGTCAGCGCCGCCCAGACCGTTCTGCGTGATCTCCTCGCCCGTGACCGCCTTGACGACGTCCGGACCCGTGATGAACATCTGCGAGGTCTCACGGACCATGAACACGAAGTCCGTCAGCGCCGGACTGTAGGCCGCACCACCCGCACACGGGCCCAGCATCACACTGATCTGCGGGATGACACCCGACGCCTTCGTGTTCCGCTGGAAGATCCCGCCGTACCCGGCCAGCGCCGAGACACCCTCCTGGATCCGCGCGCCCGCACCGTCGTTCAGCGACACCAGCGGCGCACCGGCCGCGATGGCCATGTCCATGATCTTGTGGATCTTCGTCGCATGCGCCTCGCCCAGCGCACCCCCGAAGATCCGGAAGTCGTGCGCGTACACGAAGACCGTACGGCCCTCCACCGTCCCCCAGCCGGTGATCACACCGTCCGTGTACGGCTTCTTCGCCTCCAGACCGAAACCGGACGCCCGGTGCCGGCGCAACTGCTCGACCTCCTGGAACGACCCCGGGTCCACCAGCAGCTCGATCCGCTCCCGCGCCGTCAGCTTGCCCTTCGCATGCTGCGCCGCGGTCGCCTTCTCGCTCGGCCCCGCCACGGCCTGCGCACGGATGTCGTGCAGTTCGGCGACCCGTCCGCGCGCGTCCGTCGGCTCGCCGGTGGGCTCACCCGTCGTCTCTTCCAAAACGGTCATGTAGCGACCTTACGAAGGACACCAAGGAAAGCGAGCCGTCGACTCCGTACAGTCTCCGGCCCGTTTTCCTGGTACCACTGAACAGAACCTCAGCCCTGTGCAGCCTTTCCGACTGCTCACAGGGGATCGGCGTTGTAGAGGTCACACAAAGTCAGGGGACGAGAGCCACCTCACATTCGTGGGTGGCACATGCCTTCCCCGGAGTGACACGCAGACCCAGATGGGGGCCCCGCTCGGTCACCTCGACCGAGTCGTCGGCCCGCAGCACCCGGCGCACCGGGTGGTGCCGGGTGTCCCAGACGATCTCCAGCGGTTCGCCGGTGCGCGGCGGCTCGCTGACACAGAGCCTAGCGGTAGCGGTACGGCGGTCGTGCCGCACCAGCACACCGGCGCCGCCGGACGCGGTCAGCGGTCCCACCGAACCGGCCTGCCAGAACGTGGCGGCGAGCAGCCCCAGCGAGGGCACGGCGACGGCCTGGCGGACGGCGTCGTTGGCGAGGACGGTCGTCCAGTGCCGGTCGGCGGCGCGCGCGGCGACGGTGCGGCGGGAGGCGCCGGGCAGCAGGAGGTAGGTGTAGGAGGCGTCGGCCGGGTCGGTGCCGTGGTCGAGCCAGAGGGTCTGCCAGCGGCGGGTGCGGCGCTCGGGCGAGCTGGTGGTGTTGATGTCGGCCCAGGCGCCGGTGCGGTCCTCGCGCAGGGTGCGCAGCACGGGGCGGCCGGGACCGTGGCCGGAGCCGGGGCCGGGGCCGGGGTCGGGGAACACCCAGCCGCCATGGCCCTCCAGGTGGGCCCAGCGCGCTCCACGGCCCGCCCCCCGGACGAACGCCTGGGTGCCGCCCTCGCCGAGGTTGCGGTTGTCGACGACGGTCTCGACGGGCACCCCGTCGGCGCAGGTGATCCCGGCGCCCAGGCAGATGACGGCGTCACCGGCGAAGACCCAGGACCTGCGGGCCCGGAGGGTGGAGCCGACCCCCTTCAGATGCTGGCCGATCGCCGCGTACGTGCCGTCCGTGGTGCCGCCGACCCAGCGCGCGTCGGGCCGGGCGGCGCCCCATTCGCCGCCCGCGCGGTCGGGCAGGCGCCGGGTGGAGACGGTGGTACCGGGCAGCCGGTACCAGTCGACGGTGGGCCAGAACCAGTCCGTGTACTGGTCGGTGGGCTCGCCCGCCGCCCACCACTGGAGCATGCCCGCGCCGGTGTGCCAGCCGCGCGGGTTCTCGCCGTTGCCGCACTCGTAGGCGGCGATGCGGTCGCTGCACAGGGAGAGGGCCGCGGTGAAGCGGGGGTGGCGGTGGACGGCCCGGTCCATGGCGGGGAAGAGCCGGTGGCCGAGCGGTTCGGGCGCGGCGGCCACGGGCGAGGCGGCGACCGTGTGCAGCCGGGCCAGGTCGGCGACGTCGAACTGGGGCGCGGTCAGGATCGGGGTGACGGTGTCCCGTTGGATCCAGCCCTTCACCCGCGCGTGCCAGCGCGCGCGCTCGGCGCGGCTCGCGCCGTCGGCGAGCAGGGCGATGGCGGCGATGAGCTGCTGTCCGTGGAAGTGGTCGCCGCGCAGGACGTGCCG
This sequence comes from Streptomyces sp. SAT1, assembly GCF_001654495.1. Lineage (GTDB taxonomy): Bacteria > Actinomycetota > Actinomycetes > Streptomycetales > Streptomycetaceae > Streptomyces > Streptomyces andamanensis. The sequence continues at coordinate 5,199,959 of NZ_CP015849.1, read as the reverse complement.
GTCGTCGCCGCTGAGCAGGCCGCGGCTGATCGCGCGGCCGTTGACGCTGTCCATCACCAGTCCGTCGTGGATCAGCGGGGCGTAGGCGTGCTCGACGCCGTCCAGGACGTTCTGCCTCAGCGGGTCGGTGACCTCCCAGGCGGATCCGGCCAGCAGGGCGAGGAGCCGGCCGAGCCCGTCGAGCATGACCTGTCCGTACGTGCCCGAGTAGGCGACGTAGGTGTGCTGGACGAAGGAGCCGTCGGCGTAGAGGCCGTCGCCGGTGGTGACGTACGGGAAGACGGGCGAGAGGGCGTCGCGGGCGAGGGCGATCTTCTCCGGGGCCCGGCCGAGGACGCCGCGCAGGGCGACGGAGCGGCACAGGTCGACGCGGTTGGCGCCGGTGGAGGTGCCGGAGTAGTCGTGCAGCAGGGCGTCCGGGACGAAGTGGTCGACGGCGGCGCAGGCGGCGGCGGTCCGCGCGGCGCCGAGCTGTCCGTACAGGGCGGCCGTGAGGTCCATGAGCAGGCGCGGGCTGCCGATCTGCCACTCCCACCAGTTGCCGTAGGGGGTGGTGGCGGGGTGGTAGACGGTGACGGAGAGGTGGTCGAGGCCGCGCAGCACGTCCGCGAGGAGGGCCGGGTCGCCGGTGGCGCCGGTGCCCGGCTGGACGTACGCCTGGGCCATCGTCCAGAGCCTGCCGTAGCTCGCGGTGATGCCGGAGGGCGGGTCGAAGGGCAGGCCGGGCCAGAGGGAGGCGGGGGCGGGGGCCATGGCGGCGGCGAAGCCGCGGGCGAGCCGGCCGGTGTCGGCGAGCCGCGCGGCGTAGGGCTCGGCGGCCGGGTCGTAGCCGGTGCCGAGCGCGATGCCGAGCCAGCGCAGCCGCAGGGCCTCGTAGGGGTCGGCGGGGTCGGCAGGGTCGGCGGCGGCCCGGCCGGTGAGGGCCGTGGTGCCGGTGGTGGCGGCGAGGAGGGCGGCGGCGAGGAGGCCGCGGCGGGTGGGGCGTACGAAGGCTCCGCGGGCGGGGGTCCCTTGCTGATGCTTCGTCATGGGGCCTGGTTAGCCGTGGGCGGGGGCGGGCGTCAACACTCCCCGCCCAAGAGGTTGAATATTGAACGGAATGGCGCTACTGTCGTCCTTGTTGGTTCTGGTTGAACATTCAACATCCTCGGCACTCCCCCTCGGTGCCGGGTGACCACCGTCCCCAGGGAGCAGATCATGGGCATCTTCGGCCGCAAGAACGAGACCGAGACCACCACCGCCGCGACCACCGCCGCGGACCCGCGGCTCGCGGCGCTGACCGGCGACTACACGATCGACCCGTCGCACAGCACGCTCGGGTTCGTCGCACGGCACGCCATGGTCACCAACGTGAAGGGCGCCTTCAACGACTTCACCGGCAGCCTGCACCTGGACGGCGCCGACCCGGCGAAGTCGACGGCGACGCTCGACATCGCGATGGACAGCATCGACACGGGCAACGCGGACCGCGACGGGCACCTGAAGAGCGCGGACTTCTTCAAGACCGACGAGTTCCCCGCGATGACCTTCCGCTCCACCGCCGCCGAGTCCCTGGGCGGCGACGACTACCGGATCACCGGTGACCTGAGCATCCTCGGCGTCACCAAGCCGATCAGCATCGACCTGGAGTTCAACGGCGCCGCCAAGGACCCCTTCGGCAACGAGCGCGTCGGCTTCGAGGGCAAGGCCGAGATCCTGCGCTCCGAGTGGGGCCTGACCTGGAACGCGGCCCTGGAGACGGGCGGCGTCCTGGTCTCCGACAAGATCAAGCTCAACTTCGACATCTCGGCGATCAAGCAGTCCTGAACCGGGCGCCCGCCCAGTGGGCCGCCGCCGCCCTTCTCACCGGGCCTCACCCCACCGGGCCTCACCCGGCGGCGGCCCCTTCCGGCACCCCGGCCCGGTCGAGCAGTGCGTGCAGCCGGGTGTCGGTCAGCGCCGCGTTGGCCGCCGCTTCCTCGGCGGTGGCCGGGTCCTCCAGGAGCCGCGCGAGCAGGTCCCCGGGCAGCCGGGGGTTGGCGGCCGCCGCCCGGCGGACGGCGGCATCGGGATCGTCCAGCAGCCTCACAGGCGGTTCCTCCAGTGTCGGATCGCCCGCGGCCAGGGCCCGCACCTCGGCGTCCGCGTGGCCGAGCAGGTGCCGCAGGCCGGTGCGCGGCAGCCGGGGCAGCGTGCGCAGGTGGGCCCGCTGCCGGGGCAGGGCGAGGAACGCTTCGAGGAGCAGTTCCGGCGGCGCGGCCGGGTGGTTGCAGGCCAGCAGGTGCCGTACGTCCGGGTCGGGGTCGGCGGCGAGGCGCTCCGCCGCGTCGGCGGGCAGGTCCGGCCGGCTCGCCGCGGCCCGGCGGAGCAGCGGATCACCGGACGCGGCGCAGTCGGCGTACCAACCCGGGTCCGGCTCCCCGAACGACCGGGCGACCACGCCGATCTGATCGGCACCGCAGCCGATGACCCGGTCGAGGGCGTCGCGCTGGGCCCAGGTGCGCGGCAGCGGATGCGTCCTGGCCCGCAGCCGCACCCTCTCGTCGGGATCCTCGGCGAGCGCGGCCAGCAGCCCGGGACCGAGGTCGGCACGCGCGGCCACGTGGACGCGGACCTCCGGGTCGGGGTGGCGGGCCAGCCGCTGGACCGCGAAGGCGGGCGTGTACCGGTTGTGCGCCAGCGACGTGAGGTCCCGTCCGGCCGCCAGACACGCCTCGGCCACCGCCGCCGAGACGGCGCAGCTGTACAGGAGCGTTCTCCGGGGCAGGCAGTCCTGGTCGGGCAGGTCCGCCTGCATGGCCTCGGGATCCTCGTCACGGCGCCTCAAGCGCGCGGCCTCCCGCACGGCGGGGTCGGGGTCGGCGCGGAGGGTCTCCCGCTCGGCGGGGGTGAGCCAGTGCCAGTACCCGGCGGCGTACGCGCGCAGCTCGCTCCGGTCGTGGCCGGTCATCCGGTGCGGGAACGACGGGGGGATCTGCCCGGAGAACGCCAGCTCCTGCCTGATCTCGTCCGCCGTGACGAGCGGGTCGTGACCGGGTCGGTCCTCGGCGGTGAGCAGGGTCACCAGCGCGTCGTCGGGAAGCGGGACGACCCGGTCGGAGCGGGGACGCGGGCCGCCGGCGAGCCGGGCGCGCACCAGCGCGTCCGGGTCATGGGCCAGCCGTCCGCGGTGCACCGGGTCGGCCCGGTGGTTGCGGGCGAACGCGCCCCGGACCTGTGGCGACGGGTGCGCGAGCACCGCCTCCACGACGGCCTGCGGCAGATCGCCGTGCTCGCACAGCGGCTCCCAGGCGGCCCGCACGGCCGACCGCAGCAGGCGGAGCTGGACGCCGGGCCCGGCCGACGGGTTGACGGCGATGCCGCGCAGCCACGCTTCGGCGAGCGTCGAGGAGGACCCGGAGGACCCGGCAGACCCGGAGGACGAGGAGGGCATCGCGCCATCCTCGCGGACGGATTCTCCTCGCGGGCGAACTTTTCTCCGAAGAACTGTTATGCGACCCCGTCTCCCCGGTCTCCCAGGCATCGGACATCATCGACCGACGTCAAGGGACGGGGTAGTTCTCGTATGAGCACACAGCACTCGGTGGACACGGCGGCGCTCGTGGCCGCTGCCCGCGAGGGCGACCCGGCGGCTCAGGACGCCCTGGTCGGCGCCTATCTGCCGCTGGTCTACAACATCGTGGGCCGGGCGCTGAACGGCTCGGTGGACGTCGACGACGTCGTGCAGGACACCATGCTGCGGGCGCTGGACGGGCTGGGCGGACTGCGGGATCCGGGCAGCTTCCGGTCCTGGCTGGTGGCGATCGCCATGAACCGGGTGCGGGCGCACTGGCAGGACCGGCAGGCCGCGCCGTACGCCGTGGAGGACGCGGGCGAGGTCGCCGGTCCCGGCGGTGACTTCGTGGATCTGACCATGCTGCGGCTCCAGTTGTCCGGGCAGCGCCAGGAGACCGCGCGGGCCACCCGCTGGCTGGAGCCCGACGACCGGGCGCTGCTGTCCCTGTGGTGGCTGGAGTGCGCCGGGGAGCTGACCCGCACCGAGGTCGCGGCGGCCCTGAAGCTCTCCCCGGAGCACACGGCGGTCCGCGTCCAGCGGATGAAGGCGCAGTTGGAGGCCGCCCGGGTGGTCGTACGGGCGCTCGACGCCCGGCCGCGCTGCGCCGAACTCAACGACGTGCTGGCCACGGGCTGGGACGGCCACCCCTCCGCGCTCTGGCGCAAGCGCATCGCCCGCCACGCGCGCGCGTGCGCGCACTGCGCCGGGCTGTGGAGCGGTCTGATGCCCGCCGAAGGGCTGCTGGCCGGGCTGGCGCTGGTCCCGGTGCCGGTGGCCCTGCTGCGGCTGGCCGGCCCCGCCATCGACGCCGCGCCCGTGGGCGCGGCCGCTCCCCTCGACCCGGCGGCCGCCACCGTCTCCCTGCCCGCCGTCCCCGGCTCCACCGGCCGGGCCGCCGCCCGGCACCGCGTCTCCGGCGGGCGCTCCCCCGGCGGCCGGGCGGGCGCGCGCGACGCGGCCCGCCGCCGTCGCCGCGTCCGGCGGCGCACGGCCGCCGCCACCGTGGTGGCCGCCTGTGTGGTGGGCGGCGGCATCTGGTACTTCGGCGGCGGCAGCGGCGAGGACGGTACGACGGCCCGGGGCCCCGCCACGCCCGTCACCGACCTGGCCGCGCCCGGCACCCAGCTCGACGGCACCCCGGCCGCCTCCGCCTCGGCCTCGCCGTCCGCCTCTCCGTCCCCGTCCGCGTCCCCCTCGGCCTCCCCCTCCAAGAGCCCCGGCGCCTCCAAGAGCCCGGCGGCACCGAGGAGCAGGACCCCGTCCGCGCCCGCGCACCAGCCCCGGCCGACGCACAGCGCCCCCGCCACCCACGCCCAGCCGCCCGCGCCCCAGGGCGATGTCGCCCAGGTCCTCGCCCTGGTCAACCAGGAGCGCGCCAAGGCCGGTTGCGGTCCCGTCACCGGGGACTCCCAGCTGGACACCGCCGCCCGCGACCACTCCGACGACATGGCCGCGCGCGACTTCTTCGACCACACCAACCCGGACGGCAAGGACCCCGGCGACCGCATCACCGCCGCCGGATACCGCTGGTCCACCTACGGCGAGAACATAGCCAGGGGGCAGCAGACCCCCGCCTCCGTGATGGACTCCTGGATGCACAGCCCCGGCCACCGCGCCAACATCCTCAACTGCTCCTTCAAGAACCTCGGCGTCGGCGTCCACGACGGCCCCGGCGGACCGTGGTGGACCCAGGACTTCGGTACGAGGATGTGAGCGCCGCCGGTCAGCGGGGCGCCGCGAACTCGCACCACACGATCTTGCCGGGCGAGCGCGCGTCCACCCCCCACTTGTCCGCCAGCGCGGCGACCAGCATCAGGCCCCGGCCGCGCTCCGACTCGGCCGAGGTCTCCGGCACACGGACGTCCCCCGTCCCGCTGTCGTGCACCTCCACGCGCAGCGCGCCGCCCGGATGCAGCGCGAGCAGCAGCAGAAAGCCACGGCCGGGCGGTACGCCGTGCAGCAGCGCGTTGGTCGCCAGTTCGCTCACACAGAGCTGTACGTCGTCGGCGCGTACGGGCGCCGCCCACTCGGCGAGGACGGCCTGCGCGAACTGCCGTGCGAGCCGCACCGACCTGCGGTCCCGTCGGTAGAACGCCTTACGGGTCAGGGGGAGTTGAAGTTCCACGTTCACGGGACGAGTGTCACTGTGTGTCACTACTGTGGACCAACGAGTGAAGTCGTAGTTCTGATTACTACGGCCCCACTCCGACCGCTGCGCGTGCACACGGGGGTAAGGAAGACCCATGCAATCGGGGACGAAAAGCAAAAAGAACGGCACCTGGCAGGCCGTGGGATCACTGGTCGCCCACTACCGCAAGCGGGCCCGGATGACCCAGGAGCAATTCGCGGAGGCCGCCAGCATCCACGTCGACACGGTGGGATCCATCGAGCAGGGCCGCCTGGCCCTCCAGCCTGACCGCGCGGAGCAGTTCGACGAGCTGCTGGGCACGGGCGGTGCGTTGGCCGTCCTTGTGGAGCGCCTGCCCGTACGGGACCGGATCGTGCAGTTCGCGCAGGGGCTGGTGGATCACGAGCAGGTGGCGGTGGGCATCCTCTCGTATCAGAGTCTTGCCGTACCAGGACTGCTCCAGACGCGGGACTACTGCCAAGCGGTCTTCGACTACCGCTATCCAGCGCTGGAAAGCGAGACGGCCGAGCAGTGGGTGACCACCCGCATGGACCGACAGTTGATCTGGCAGCGAGCACGTCCGCCCGTGGGGCACTTCGTCATGGAGGAGAGCATCCTGCGGCGGGTCGTGGGCAGTGAGGAGATCATGCGGGAGCAGTACCGCAAGATCCTTGAGTTCACCGAGCCGACCAACATGAGCTTCCAGATCATGCCTGGCAACCGGACTCCGCATGCCTGCCTTGACGGGCCCATGGTGCTGCTGGAGACGCCCGACCACGAGCGTCTTGTCTACTTGGAGGTCCAGCGGGCGAGTTTCCTCGTCGAGGACCCCGACGAGGTGAGCGATTACCACCTTCAGTATGGAATGCTGCGGTCTCAAGCCCTCTCGCCCGACGAGAGCGTGCGCTTCTTGCACGAACTGCTAGGAGAGTCATGAAGACCGCGTGGTTCAAGTCCAGCTACAGCGGAAGTCAGGGAGGTGACTGCCTCGAAGTCTCCTACGACTGGCGCAAGTCCAGCTACAGCAGCGACGAGGGCGGCAACTGCGTCGAGGTCGCCGCCCATACCTCCGCCATCCACATCCGTGACTCCAAGGCCGCCCCCGTCGGCCCCGTCCTGACCGTCTCCCCCGCGAGTTGGGCCGCCTTCGTCGGCCGTACCCGCGAGGTGTAGTTCAGAACCCGCCCCCGAAGTCCCCTCCGCCTCCGCCTCCGCCGCCGTCTCCGAAGCCGCCGCCGAAGTCGCCCGGGTCGAAGTCGGCGCCGGAGACGTCGCCGCCGGTGTAGCCGCCGAAGCCGCCGTCGCCGTAGTCGGCGGCGTAGCTCGGGGTGGACAGCATGCCGCCGAGGACGGTGCCGACGAGGAGGCCGGGGAGGATGCCGCCGCCGAAGTAGCCGCCCGCCCAGGGGCCGTAGGCGGGGCCCGCGTCCCAGTAGGGGCGGCGGCCCTGGTCGGTGTCGACCTGGCGGACCACCGGGTCGCGGCCGTCGGCCAGGCGGGTGGCGTCGGCGGCGCAGACCGGGACCTGGCGCGGTGCGCCGCCGGGCGGGGTCCAGGTGGCGTCGGTGACCGAGGGGCCGTGGCGCGGGTCGAAGAAGCAGGGCGGGCGGCGCTCGGGCAGCGGGCGGTGCTCGCGGCGGGCGGCGAGCAGGGCGAGGGAGAAGCGGCCGTCCTCCAGCGCCCGGGTGACCGCGCGGACGTCCTCCGGTCCGCGGGCGGCGGCCATGGACTGCTTGGCCTGCTCGTAGGCGTCGAGGGCGCGTTCGTAGTCGGCGCGCATGGCGTCGTCCGCGCCGGACTCGGCCGGGTGGAAGTCCAGGCGGTCCAGTTCCTCGCCGAACGCGGTGATGTCCTCGTCGACGACGACCCGCAGCTTCTCCAGGGCGGCGCGCTGCTCGGCCTCGCGGCGGCGGGAGCTGCGCCGGGCCAGGGTGTACGCGCCGACGCCGCCGGCGACCAGGACCGCCGCCACCGTGACCAGGGCGGTGCCCGACATGCCCCCGGAGCGGCCGTCGCCGCCCCAGGAGGCGGGCGCTCTGCCGCGCAGGTTGGCCAGGGCGCGGTCGGTGAAGTCGGTGAGCTGGGTCGCGGTGTCCTCGCCCTGGACGCTGGTGACCAGGTTCCGTACGGCGGTGCGGGGCAGCACGGAGGCGTCGGCGCGGGCGTCGAAGCGGTCGCCGAGGCGGACGGCGTAGGCGCCGGTGACGCCGGTGGCGGTGCGCAGGTCGGCGAAGAGGTTCTGGGTGGGGTAGCCGGCCGGGAGGACGGCGATGAACAGGGGCCGGTCGGCGTCCTTGATCTTGCGGGCGAGCGCGTCGGCGTCGGCGGACCCCAGTTGCGCGGCGGCGGCCGGGTCGACGTAGACGGGGCTCTTGCGCAGCGCCTGGGCGATGGCCGAGACGCTGGTGGCCGCCTCGGCCCGGGGCGCGCTCGTGGCCAGGAAGGACAGGGCGACCAGGAGGGCCGCGAGCAGTGCCGCCGGGAGTCTGCCGGGGGCGCGGGGCGGGGCGACGGCCTTCATGGTTCGAAGCTACCCGAAATATGACAAGCGGGTCGTTCGGGCTGGTGGGGGCGCCCTCCCGTGCACCCCCACCAGCGGTGTGCGGGGCGGTCAGGCCGCCCGGTAGGCGGCCGTGAGGCGGTCCACCGCCGCGCCGTAGCGGCCGGTCAGCAGGAGGTGGTCGGCGTCCGCGAAGGGCGCCGCGGCCGCCGCCGTCATCCCGCGCCCGGCGATCCGCTGCTGGACGATCAGCCGGGCCTGGGTGACCAGTTCGCGGCCCGTCCCCGCGGCGTGCGCGTGTTCGGCGACGGTCGCCGCGAGGCCGAGGGCCCGCAGGGTGAGGGCGCCTCCGGCGGGCGCCTTCCTGAGGGTGGTCAGGCCCCAGCCGTAGGGGAACTGCGGATCGTAGGAGGCGTCCCCGACGTTGATCGGAAGCTGCTGCTCCGACCTGGGCCAGGTCACCGGGAGCTGCCCGGTGAAGGGCCGCCTGCCGTAGAGCACGTCCGCGACGCCGTCGCCCTCGGTGCCGGGCAGCCAGGAGGCGACGAGCGCGTCGATGGCGCCGAGCCGGTCGCCGATCAGCTCGGGGCGGCCCGAGACGATCAGCACGGCGCACTTCATGGCCGCGCACACCTTGTCCACGGCGGCCCGGTCGGCGGCCGAGAGCCGCAGGTCGTGGCCGTTGCCGACATCGCCGACGCCCTCGGCGTACGGGGTCTCGCCGACGACGACCACCCCGGCGTCGTAGCCGCCGGTGGGCGCGGAGGCGTCCTTGGAGTAGGTGACGTCCCCGCCGGCGTTCCGCATGCCCTGGAGGATCGTGGTCCCCTTGATGATGTTCCCGGAGGAGCCCTGCCAGCTGATGGTCCAGCCGCCGGTCTGGTTGCCGATGTCGTCGGCGTTGGACCCGGCGACGTAGACCTTCTGGTTCTTCTTCAGCGGGAGCAGGTCCCCGCTGTTCTTCAGCAGCACCTGCGAGGCGGCGGCGGCCTGGCGGGCGACGTCGCGGTGGGCGGCGGAGCCGATCGCGGAGGCGTTGCGGGTGTCGGCGTAGGGGTGCTCGAACAGGCCGAGGCGGAACTTCTCGGTCAGGATGCGCGAGACGGCGTCGTCGATCCGCTTCCCGCTGATCCGGCCCGCCTTCACCTCGTCGGTGAGGGCGGCGGTGAACTTGGCGTGGCTGTACGGCACCATCATCATGTCGACGCCCGCGTTCACGGACGCGGTGACCTGCTGCGGGTAGCTGCCGGGGAGCTGGTCGAGGGCGTTGTAGTCGCTGATGACGAAGCCGTCGAAGCCCATGCGGTCCTTGAGCACGCCGTTGATCATGTCGCCGCGCGCGTGCATCCTGACGGCGCCCTTGCCGTCGCCCTCGATGTCGAGGGAGGAGTAGGACGGCATGACGGTGCCGACGCCCCGGTCCACGGCGTCCTGGTAGGGCGCGAGGTGGATGTCCTCCAACTGCTTGCGGGTGACCTCGGTGACGCCCTGGTCCAGGGTGTAGGTGCCGGTGGTGGAGGAGCCGTAGGCGGTGCCGCCGTCGCCGAGGAAGTGCTTGGCGGTGGCCAGCACCTTGTCGTCGCGGTCCAGGTCGCTGCCGTCGGGGCGGCCCTGGAGGCCCTGGATGACCGTCTCCATGGACTTCACCAGGGCCGGGTCCTCGCCGTAGGACTCGTAGGAGCGGCCCCAGCGCTCGTCGCGGGTGACGCACACGCAGGGCGCGAAGTCCCAGGGGACGCCGGTGGCGCGCACCTCGGACGCCGTGACGGCGCCGGTCCGCTCGGCGAGCGCGGGGTCGCGGGTGGCGCCGATGCCGATGTTGTGCGGCATGATCGTGGCACCGGCGAGGTTGTTGTGGCCGTGCACCGCGTCCACGCCGTAGACCAGCGGGATCTGGAAGCGGGTGGCCTGGGCGCGCAACTGGAAGCCGTCGACCATCTTCGCCCAGGCTTCGGGCGTGTTGGGCTCGGGGACCGAGCCGCCGCCGGAGAGCAGCGAGCCGAGGGCGTAGGAGGCGATGTCGCCGGGCGCGGACATGGCGCCGCGCTCGGCCTGGGTCATCTGCCCGGCCTTCTCCGCCAGGGACATCCGGGAGACCAGGTCCGCGACCCGCTTCTGCACCGGCAGGCGGCTGTCCAGGTAGGGCAGTCCGTGCGCGTCCACCACGATCCGCGGTGTCTCGGCGGGAGCCTTGGCGCCGGTGACGGTGAGCTGGAGCGGGATGGTCTCGGCCGCTTCGGCGAGGCGGTCCTTCAGGGTGCTCACGCGGACCGTGCGGGAGGTGCCGGAGGCGGTGCCCGCGGGGAAGGTGAGGGTGCCGGAGACGGGGGTGTAGTCCTTGCCGGGGGTCGCGGTGCCCTCGCCGGTCGTGTAGGCGACGGTGACGGGCTGGTCGAGGGGGACGGCGCCGGTGGTGGCGACGGTGACGCGGACGGCGGCCGTGCCGCCCTCGGTGACCGGGACGACGGCCGCGTCGGTGCTGACGGCGGCGCGCAGCGACTGGTCGGCGCGGCCGTACAGTTCGACGCCGTCCAGCGCGAAGGCGCCCTTGGCGCCGGTGGGCAGGGTGAGGGCGTAGCCCCACATCTGGGTGAGGCCCAGGACGTGGTCGATGCCGCCGACGGGCTGGTAGTCCGTACGGTAGGTGAAGTCGGCGAAGGGCAGTTCGATCTGCTTCCAGCCGGTGAAGTCGTCCGTGAAGGACGTGGTCCACAGCTCGGACGCCTCGCCGTTCGCGCCGCCGTCCTTGATCTCGAAGGGGATCCTGCTGCCGGTGGCGTGGCCCTCCCACCACAGCCGGATGCCGCGGTGCGCGGACCAGTCGTGGGCGGGGCGGTCGGCCGCGTAGTCGTGGGTGAAGCCGCCGTAGCCGCTGATGTCGTAGGTCCCGGCCAGCACCTTGGCGCCCTCGGGGGCGTCGGGGCGCTCGGCGAGGCGGAGGGCGGGGGCGTCGTCGCTGTCGCCGCCCCAGGTGAAGATGCCCTCGGCGGGCTGGCTCGCGAAGGGCACCTCGCCCTCGAAGCGGTCGACGGGCACGGGAGCGGGGTCGTCCGCGCCGGCGGCGGCACCGGCCGCGCCGAGCGGCAGCAGTGCGGTGAGCAGGGCTGCGGAGGCGAGCAGGGCGGTTCTTCGCATGGACCTTCCCTCGGTATCCGGACTGTTCCAGGGTCTTCCAGGGCTGTTCCGACACGTCGCTGAACGCTCGGCTCGGGACTGGACGCCCGGCTCGGGGCCGAACACCCGGCTCGGGGCCGAACGCTCGGCTCAGGGCTTAGATCACAGCGTGAGTTAAAGGGGGACATGTCATTCCGTCAAGACTTCACGCCCCAACCGGTACACAGGCAACGCACGGGAAAAGAACGACCGTTGCGCCTTCGGGTCGTGAACACACAGCCTCCGCGGTGACGTATCGTCGGACTACCGTCTTGTCCGACTTGTCACCGGGAGCCCGGCATGAGCACCGCCCGCGATCTGCTGTTCGTCACCCTGGACGTGCCCGGCGGCCATCCGGTCGAGCAGGGGGACCTCTCGCTCGCCCTGGCGGGCGCGGAACTCCTCGATCTGCTGGCCGGCGGGGCGGTGCTGCTGATCGGGGACCGGCTGCGGCCGGGTCCGCGCACGCTGTCCGGCGACCCGCTCCTGGACGAGGCGGCGACCCGCGTCCAGGGCGAGGAGCCGTACGAGAGCGTCGAGGACTGGCTGTGGCGGCGCGGGCGCGGGCTGGCCGAGGGCTACACCGCCGTACTGGAGGCGGAGGGCCAGCTCACCAGCGTCCGGCGGCACCGCTGGCTGCCCAGCCGCCCGGTGGACCGGACCACACCGGCCGACGGCAGCGCCGACCGGCGCTCGGCCGCCGACCGCTGGGCCGCCCGCGAACCGGTCCTCACCGCCCTGGCCGCCACGCTCGGCGTCACGCCGGACACCGGCGACGGCGCTCCCGCCGCCGAGCCCGAGGACGAGACCGCGCTGACCGTGCTGGCCGCCGTGGGCGACGCCGTCACCGAACTGGAGGGCGTCCGCCAGCGGCGGCGGGTGGAGAACGCGGCCTTCGACAACATCTGGCGGGCGCCCTGACCCGCGGGGCCGGGCGCCCGCCCGGCTGCTACGCGGCCGGGTCCACCGCGGCGCGCAGCAGGCCGTAGGTGTAGGCGTCCTCCAGGGCCTGCCAGGAGGCGGCGATGACGTTGTCGGCGACGCCGACCGTGGACCACTCGCCCTTGCCGTCCGAGGTGGAGATCAGCACGCGGGTGGTGGAGGAGGTGCCGTGGCGGCCCTCCAGGATGCGGACCTTGTAGTCGACCAGTTCGAGCGAGCCGAGCTGGGGATAGATCTTCTCCAGGGCGACGCGCAGGGCCCGGTCCAGGGCGTTGACCGGGCCGTTGCCCTCGGCGGTGGCGACGATGCGCTCGCCCTTGGCCCACAGCTTGACGGTGGCCTCGTTGGCGTGGGAGCCGTCGGGGCGGTCCTCGACGATGGCCCGCCAGGACTCCACGTCGAAGTACTTCAGCGGGCGGCCCTGCACCTCCGCGCGCAGCAGCAGCTCGAAGCTGGCGTCGGCGGCCTCGTAGGTGTAGCCCTTCAGCTCGCGTTCCTTGACCCGCTCCACGACCCGGCCGACCAGCTCGCGGTCGCCGCCGAGGTCGATGCCGAGCTCCTTGCCCTTCAGCTCGATGGAGGCGCGCCCGGCCATGTCGGAGACCAGCATGCGCATGGTGTTGCCGACGCGCTCGGGGTCGATGTGCTGGTAGAGGTCGGGATCGACCTTGATCGCGGAGGCGTGCAGGCCGGCCTTGTGGGCGAAGGCGGACAGGCCGACGTAGGGCTGGTGGGTGGAGGGCGTCAGGTTGACGACCTCGGCGATGGCGTGCGAGATCCGGGTCATCTCGCGCAGCCGCCCCTCGGGGAGCACCTGCTTGCCGTACTTTAGCTCCAGGGCGGCGACGACCGGGAAGAGGTTGGCGTTGCCGACCCGCTCGCCGTAGCCGTTGGCGGTGCACTGCACATGGGTGGCGCCCGCGTCGACGGCGGCCAGGGTGTTGGCGACCGCGCAGCCGGTGTCGTCCTGGGCGTGGATGCCGAGGCGCGCGCCGGTGTCGGCGAGGACGGTGGCGACGACCGCCTGGACCTGGGCGGGCAGCATCCCGCCGTTGGTGTCGCACAGCACGACGACGTCGGCGCCCGCCTCGGCGGCGGCGCGGACGACCGCCTTGGCGTACTCGGGGTTGGCGCGGTAGCCGTCGAAGAAGTGCTCGCAGTCCACGAAGACGCGGCGGCCCTGGGCGCTCAGGTGGGAGACGGTGTCGCGCACCATCTCCAGGTTCTCCTCCAGGGTGGTGCGCAGCGCCAGCTCCACATGCCGGTCGTGCGACTTGGCGACCAGGGTGATCACCTCGGCGCCGGACTCCAGCAGCGCCTTGACCTGCGGGTCCTCGGCGGCCTTGGCACCGGCGCGGCGGGTGGCGCCGAAGGCGACCAGCCGGGCGTTGCGGAAGTCGATCTCGTCCTTGGCGCGGGCGAAGAACTCGGTGTCGCGGGGGTTCGCCCCGGGCCAGCCGCCCTCGATGAAGCCCACGCCGAAGTCGTCCAGGTGGCGGGCGATGGCCAGCTTGTCGGCGACGGTGAGGTTGATGCCCTCCCGCTGGGCGCCGTCGCGCAGGGTGGTGTCGAAGACGTGGAACGAATCGTCCAGCCGGCTGGTTTCGGACATGTCTCAGGGCTCCTGTGTGGGATCTCGGTCGTACCGGAATGACCGGCTCCACCGTCCCCCCAATACTCGCGCGCCGTGCTCCCCGGCTGAAGGTGGGCCGGGAAAACGAAAGACCCCTCGCGGGTGCGAGAGGTCTGCGCGCGGGTCGAGGACGACGATGGCCGCCCGTACCTGGTCGTACGTGGCGGTCACTGCGGACCGGCGCGCCTGCTGCCAATAATCATGGCGAACGAGAGCACGGGGGCAGTCTGGCACAGTCCCGCCCCCACGCTCACCGCCGTCTCAGGATGCGGGCGCGGGCGTGGACACCTCGGCGTTCTTCACCCGGGTCAGGTCCAGGTCCCGGGTCTCGCGCATGCTGACGTACACCACCAGGGAGACCGCCGCGCAGCCCGCCACGTACCAGAAGAAGCCCGACTCGATCCCGGCGTTCTTGAACCACAGCGCGACGTATTCCGCGGTGCCGCCGAACAGGGCGTTGGCCAGCGCGTAGGGCAGCGCCACGCCGAGGGCGCGCACGCCGGTGGGGAACAGCTCGGCCTTCACACAGGCGTTGATCGAGGTGTAGCCGGTGACCACGACCAGGGCCAGCAGGGACAGGCCCAGCGCGGGCCAGAAGCTGCCCGCGTGCTGGAGCAGGGTCAGGATCGGCACGGTCAGCAGGGTCGAGCCGACCGCGAAGGTGATCAGCAGCGGGCGGCGCCCGATCCGGTCGGAGAGCCGCCCGGCCAGCGGCTGGAGGCAGGCGAAGACGATCAGCGCGGTGAAGGAGACCAGCGTCGCGGTCCGCTTGGGCAGGCCCGCGGAGTTGGACAGGTACTTGGTGAGGTAGGTGGTGTACGTGTAGTACGCCACCGTGCCGCCCATGGTCAGCGCCATCACGAGCAGCGCCTCGCGCCGGTGCCGCCACAGCGCGCGCAGCGTGCCGCGCTCCGCGCCGCCGCTGTCGTCGGCCTCGTACACCTCGGTCTCCAGCATGCTGCGCCGCAGGTAGAAGATGACGGCCGCGCCGAGCGCGCCCACCACGAACGGGATCCGCCAGCCCCAGCTGTGCAGCGCGTCGTCGGACAGGGTCCGCTGGAGCAGGATCTGGAGGCCGAGGCCGACGATCTGGCCCGCGGTCATCGAGACGTACTGGAAGCTGGAGGCGAAGCCGCGGCGGCGCGGGTCGGACGCCTCGGTGAGGTAGGTGGCGCTGGCCGCGTACTCGCCGCCCACCGAAAGACCCTGGAGCAGCCGGGCCAGCAGCAGCACCAGCGCGCCGCCGTACCCGGCGACACCGTAGGTCGGCGCTACGGCGATCAGGACCGCCGAGGCCGACATCAGGGTGACGGTCAGGGTCAGGGCGGCCTTGCGGCCCTGGCGGTCACCGACCCGGCCCAGTAACCAGCCGCCGACCGGCCGCATGAAGAACCCGACCGCGAAGATGCCCGCGGTGTTCATCATCTGCGCGGTCGGATTGCCGTGCGGGAAGAACGCCCCGGCGAAGTAGGTGGCGAAACTGGCGTAGACGAACCAGTCGTACCACTCCACCATGTTTCCGGCCGAGCCGATCCAGATCTTCTTCCACTGCTCTCGTCCCATGCGCTGTGACTGCCCCGCCGGGACCCGGCCGACGCACCCCGCGCGAGCGGTGGGAAGGCTTCCTACGGCGTCAGCGACTCGTCCAGGAACTCCCCCACCAGCCCGAGCACCCGCTCCCGGCCGGTGCCGCGCAGGCCGATCGCCACCTGGAGAGAGAAGCCGTCGAGCAGGGCGCGCAGCCGGGTCGCGAAGCGGTCGGCGTCCACCGGGCGGAACTCGCCGCGCGAGACGCCCTCGGCGACCAGGGCCGCCAGGTCGCGGTGCCAGGCGCCCTCGATGGCGCCCTGCCGGTCCCGGGCGTCCTCGGCGGCGGTCAGCGAGCGGTTCCAGACCTCCAGCCAGAGCGTCCAGTGCGGGTCGTGCCGCCCGTCGGGCACATACAGGGCGACATAGGCGTCCAGCCGCTCCCGGGCCGGGGCGTCCCGCGCCAGCAGCCGCCCGCGCTCGGCCCCGAGCCGGCTCTCGCTCCACTCCAGGGTGCGCAGCAGCAGCTCGTCCTTGGAGCCGAAGTAGTACAGCAGATGGCCACTGCTCATCTGGACCTCGCGGCCCAGCGCCGCCATGGTGAGCTTCTCCAGACCGCGCTCGGCGATCATCTCCATGGCGGCGGCGAGCACCTCCTCGCGCGGCGGCGCGGGCGTACGGCTGCGCGTCACCGCCCCGCCCCCGCATCCACCCGGACGGATCCCGGATTCACCCGGACGGGCTCCGGATCCACCCCGACAGGCTCCGGATCCATCCGGACAGAGACCCGGCCGGACGCCGTGTCCGGGGTCCGGACCGGCTCGGCGGGTCGGTGGCCGCGAGCGGCGAAGAGCAGTACATCCACGCGTACGTTCTACCCGACCGCCGCCGCCGTCCGCGCCGTCGGGGCCGCCCGACGCAGGCCGCCCGTTGCGTCAGTGAGACGCAAGGGGCGGCGGTGAAGATCGACTCGGCGGACGGTCCGGGGGACCCGGACCGCGACGGACCACCGGGGCGGCGACAACGACGTGCGCGCCCAGGAGCCGGATGTCCCGTGCCGCGCGCGGGCGACGACCACGTCCGCTCCACCGTTCGTGGTGCCGATCCGGCGGCCACCCCACGTTCACCACCCAGGAGAGAGTCCCATGTCCTCCACCTCTCTCCACGACGTCCGCGACGCCGCGTCCGGCCGAGACGCGGCCTGCGCCTGCTGAGCCGGCTGACCCGGCTGCTGACCGCTTCCCTCGCCACGGGCGCGCTGCTGTCCGCGACGGCCCCCGCCGGGGCGGCCGGGCCGAGCAACAACGACGCCTACCGGAACATCGGGCCGGCGAGCGAGTCGGACTGGATGAAGTCCCGAACCGTCGGTGCTGCGGAACAACACGACGGCTCAGGTTTCGGTCGGTGCAGAACGGTGTCACCACCGAAGTCCTCGGCGTCAACGACCAGTTGATGCGCTACCTCGACAGCGGCGGCGGCAACGGCCGACTGGGCATGGTGATGACGGACTTCCCCGGCTGGGCGCTGGTGGACCCGGCGATCTGGCTGGTCAACGCGGACAAGACGTATGTCAACAGCGCGTACGGCTACCACGGGATCAAGGCGATCAACGGCAAGTGCCTGACGGTCCCCTACAACAACGGCACCCCGCCGGCGGCCGGGACACAGCTGTTCTGGTGGGGCTGCGAGAGCCACTGGTTCTCCGGCAACCAGATGTGGGACATCATCCCCACCAAGGTCGAGGTCTCCGGCACGTCCCGGACCGCCTACGCCTTCGTCGACCAGTGGACGGGCCAGTGCCTGGCCGTCGACCCGGCCACCGCCATCACCGCGGGCGGCAAGGTGACCCAGGACGCCCGCCCCAAGTAGCGGCAGGCCGGGCTGCTGCCGGGTGGCCTTCCCGCTCGACCGCCGAACGCGCCCCTGCCTCCTCCGGTCGGGTGGGGCCGCTTTCGTCGTGACCGCTACGCTCGCTCAATGATTCGTGCTGTGATCTTTGACGTCGGCGAATGCCTCGTGGACGAGACCACCGAATACGGCACCTGGGCCGACTGGCTCGGTGTACCCCGCCACACCTTCCATGCCGTGTTCGGCGCCGTCATCGCCCAGGGCCGCGACTACCGCGAGACCTTCCAGGAGTTCCGGCCCGGCTTCGACCTCCACGCCGAGCGGGAGAAGCGGGCGGAGGCCGGCCGGCCGGAGGCGTTCGGCGAGCAGGACCTGTACCCGGACGTCCGCGACGCGCTCACCGCTCTGCGGGCCGACGGCCTGTGGCTGGGCATCGCCGGCAACCAGACCGTACGGGCGGGCCGCATCCTGCGTGAGCTGTTCGCCACCGACGTCGACCTGATCGGCACCTCGGACGACTGGGGCGCGAGCAAACCGGACCGTGCGTTCTTCGACCGCGTCGCCGAGGTCGTCCCGGCCGAGCCCGACGAAATGCTCTACGTCGGCGACCGCGTCGACAACGACATCGCCCCCGCCCGCGCGGCCGGACTGCACACCGCCCTCGTCCGGCGCGGACCGTGGGCGACGATCCAGTGGCGCAGCGAGCAGGCGCAGAAGCTGCCGACGTTCCGGGTGGAGACCCTGCTGGAACTGTCACCGCAGATCGCGCAGTTCAACGAGCGAGCGCGCTGACCGTGGTCGACCAGCCGTAGAGCCGGTCGTCCAGCTCGCGCACGCACCGCTCGTGCTGGTGCGGCGCCAGTGCGCGCCGCACCTCGCGCACCCGGTCCATGCCCATCGCATACCAGGTGCGCTCCAACTGGTCGAGAGCCCTGAGCGCGTGTCGGCACGCCGCTTCGGGGTCGTCTGCCGCGGCCTCGACGGCGGCCAGGTCGCCGAGCACGACCGTCCGCTGTTTCTCCTCGGCCGGATCCAGCTGGTCGAGGACACCGAGCAGGGTGGTGCGGGCCTGCGGCAGGTGCCCGGCCCGCAACTGCGTGTTGCCCTTGAACGCGGCGAGGCGGACTGCCGAGAACCAGTCGAGCCACTCCGGGTTCGCGTGCCCCCCGCCGTCCGACAGCACGCTCTCGGCATGCCCGATCAGATGGAGCGCGGTCCGCGTGTCTCCGCATCGCGTCTCGCACTCCGCCTCGACCGCGTCCAGCCACGCGAGCAGTCCAGGGGACGCCGGGCCGCGGCGGGCGTAGGTCCGCGCGGCCACCATCCGCTCCACGGCCGCCGCCCGGTCGCCCGCCCACGCGGGGACGAACGCGGTGTGCGCGAGGACCGCGGAACCGAGCAGCGGATCGTCGGCCTCGCCTGCCGCCTGGAGCGCGCGGATCAGCGTCTGCTGCGCGCGGTCGGAATCGCGCATGTCGAAGAACTCGATCCGGCCTGCCAGAAGGTACGTCTCGCTGAGCGCGGCGGCGACTCGCTGCCGAGTCTGCCCGGCCGTCTCCGGGAGCAGGGCGCAGCCGAGGGTCGCGTGCGCGAGTGCGGCCGGGTGCAGGGTGTTCGGCGCGACCGACCAGTACAGGCGCCGGTGCGAGCGGGTCACCGCCTCGTAGTCGTCGGCCGCGGTCGCAGGTTGCAGAGCCGCGGCCTGCGTGGGTACGGCGGCGAGACCTACGGCGGCAGCCGTGGCCGCGAGCACCGTGCGCCGGCTCCGGTCGCCGGTGCTGCCACCTGGCCGGGCGAACCCCAGGGCCTCCATGTCCTGGCCGAGCAGCCGTGTGAGCGCCCGACTCACCTCGGGCTGGGGCCAGGGCGGCGTGTCGGACTCCCAGCGACGAACCTGCCGCACTCCCACGTGCAGGGCATCGGCAAGAGCCTGCTGAGAGTGGTAACCGGCAGCGAGACGGGCCGCCTTGAGCCGGGTGTTTCCCGCGGGCCGTGGCACTGCTGCACCTCCGTCGTCATGCACTGCACCAAGTGTCCCGGTAAGCCCTGCTGTTGGCCAGCCATCACCCTCAGGAATCAATGAAAGTCCCATTAGGGGCATCGAAAAGACCCTTGGAAGCCCTCGCCGAGGTTCGCGTCGAGGGCCACTCTTGGGCGCACCGGATCCACCCGGCCGCCAAGGAGCCCTGGAGTGAAATGACTGCCGCACTCGTCTCGCCGAACACCGTCCTGGCCAACGCTCTCGGCTCCGCCGAGGACGTACTCGCACCTCATATCCGCAGGGCGGCGCCCCAGCGCATCGTGTTCGTGGTCGGCGCCCAGATCAACGGCGTGCCGCACCTGGGTACGTCGCTCGTCCAGTCCCTCGCGTTCGCGGCAGCGGCCCGCACACGCGGGCGTTTCGGCATCCCCGTCGAGGTGGCCTTCGGCGCGCTCGACAACGCGCCGTACGAAGTCGTCGTCGACCCTGCGACGGGGCACAGCTACCAGCGCGCGTACGCCCAGGCACTCGGCGAGGAGGCACTCACCGAGCAGGTCGACACCTTGTACCGGCCCCTGTTCGATGCGTTCTCCGGACGGCTGTCGATCCCCTACTCCGTCGAGACGTACTCACGGCAACAGCACACCGAGCAGTACCGGCGCACCTGGTTACGGGTGCACCGCCGCATCGACGCCGCTCGCTGGTGGCTCGACCCGGCCCACGGCGTTCCCCACGTACGGGTGCCCTGCCCCAAGCCTGGCTGCGGCTGGGCCGAGAAGTACGCCGAGCGGACGCGCATCCTGCTCGACTCCGAGCACGCCGAGGTGCACGCGGTCTGCCTGCACCACGGACCGTACGAGGTCGTCGTCGCCCCGGACAGGGGCGGGTACCTCGACCTCGCCACGCTGTACCGCAACCTCGTCAAGGAGGTTGCCGCGACCGCCGACCGCGAGCGTCTGAGCGTGATGGTGAAGGGCGGCGACTGGGTGTTCGGCTCGACCCTCGTCGACAATGCCCTGACCGCGATCGGGCTCACCGGCGCACGACTCCCCACGCGCCTGTTCTGCCCGCAGGTCCTCACGGACACCGGCGCCAAGCTCTCGAAGAGCCTCATCCGGGACGGCAAGGCGCCCTTGCCCGACGGTTCCGCCCCCTGGATGCTCGACACGCGGATGTGGCCCGGTTCGGTGTCCGAGTACGCCGAGCGGCTGCTGGACATGGCCGATGCGCTGCTCGCCACCCCGCGGCACTTCTTCCGCTCGTACGCAGCCGGTGAACTCGGCCGGCTGATGTCCCACCCGATGAGGAGCGTCACATCTTCATGAGCACCACCAGGGCTGCCCGCAGGCACGAGCTGAACCTCTACCGCCGGTACTTCGACCTCGTCGCCGCCGGCCGCAAGACGATCGAGGTCCGGGTGCGGTACCCGCATCTCGCCCACCTGAGCGAGGGCGACACGATCCGGTTCCGGATCAAGGGCAGCGACGAGACGTGCGACGTGCGTGTGCTGCGCGTGGCCCACTACCCGGACTTCGGAGCGCTGCTCGACGGTGAGGGGCCGACGAACGTCAACCCGACAGCGAGCCGCGAGGAGCAGCTCGCGAACATCCGCAGCATCTACCCGCCCGAGAAAGAAGCGCTCGGCGCGCTCGCGATCGAGGTGGAGCTCGCCGACACCTGAGGCGAGTTCACTGGCCCGCGCTTCTCGGCTGCTGCTGCGTGACGCAGTGGATGCCGCCGCCGCCCGCGAAGATCGTGCGGGCGTCCACCAGGGTGACCGTGCGGTCGGGGAAGAGGCGGCGGAAGACGGCGGCGGCGGCCTCGTCGCGGGGGTCGTCGAAGGCGCACAGGACGACGCCGTCGTTGCACAGGTAGTGGTTGATGTAGGAGTAGTCGGCCCAGTGGCCGTCGGCCTCCAGGACGGTGGGGGCGGTCACCTCGACGACCTCCAGGGAGCGGCCGTGGGCGTCGGTGGCCGCGCGGAGGAGGCCGATGACCTCCTTGGTGACCTCGTGGTCGGGGTGGGCCGGGTCGGGCTGGTGGTGGGCGACGACGACGCCGGGGCGGGCGAAGGCGGCGACGATGTCGACATGGCCGAGGGTGCCGTAGCCGTGCGGCGGGTAGTCGCCGGTCAGGCCGCGCGGCAGCCAGATCGCCTTGCGGGTGCCCAGGTGCGCGTGGATCTCGGCCTCGACCTGCTCCCGGGACCAGTGCGGGTTGCGCTCCGGGCCGAGCTGGACGGTCTCGGTGAGCAGGACGGTGCCCTCGCCGTCGACGTGGATCGCGCCGCCCTCGTTGACCAGCCGTGAGGCGTACGTCCGCGCCCCGGCGAGATCGGCCACGTACGCGCCGATCTTCGCGTCGTGCTCCCAGCGGGCCCAGTCCTGGGCGCCCCAGCCGTTGAACGTCCAGTCCACGGCGGCCAGCCGGCCGGTGCGGTCCTTGAGGAAGGTGGGGCCGATGTCGCGCATCCAGGCGTCGTCGAGGTCGCGTTCGACGGTGTCGACGCCGTCGCCGAGCAGGGCGCGGGCCTCGGCGGACTGGCCGGGGCCGCAGACCACGGTGACCGGCTCGAAACGGCGCACCGCGCGGGCGACCGACGCCCAGGCGATACGGGAGGCGGCCAGTTCCTCCGGGGTGCCGAAGGTCGGGTTGGCGCCCGGCCAGGCCATCCAGGTGCGCTCGTGGGGCGCCCATTCGGCGGGCATGGAGAAGCCGTCGGCGGCGGGGGTGCTCATGTGGGTTCTCGGTTCCTCAGAGGAAGTACAGGCGGTTCAGGGAGACGGAGTCGGCGGGCTCCGAGCGCAGCGGGTCGCCGTCCAGGGTGACCAGACCGGTGCGCTGGTCGACGTCGACCGCTCCGGTACGGGAGTTCAGGCGCAGGTCGGCCGGGCCGATGCCGCGGGTGCCGCGCACGGCGACCCGGCGCCTGCGGGTGGGCATGGTGTCGCCGCCCTGGTCGAGCGCGGCCCGCGCCACGAACGCGACGGAGAGTTCGGCGGGGGTGGCGCCGTGCGCGCCGAACTGCGGTCCCAGCACGAGGGGTTCGCAGGTGTCGGTGGCCGCGTTCGGGTCGCCGGTGACGCCGTACGCGGGGAAGCCGGACTTGAGCACGAGCTGCGGTTTGGCGCCGAAGTACTCCGGGCGCCACAGCACGATGTCGGCGAGCTTGCCGGCCTCCAGGGAGCCGACCTCGTGGGAGAGGCCGTGCGCGATGGCCGGGTTGACGGTCAGCTTGGCGATGTAGCGCAGCACGCGGCCGTTGTCGTCGCCGGGGCCGTCGCCCTCGGCCGGGCCCAGCTCGGCCTTCATCTTCCCGGCCATCGCGAAGGTGCGGCGCACGGTCTCGCCCGCGCGGCCCATGCCCTGCGCGTCGGAGGAGGTGATGCCGATCGCGCCCAGGTCGTGCAGCACGTCCTCGGCGCCCATGGTGCCCGCGCGGATGCGGTCGCGGGCCATGGCGGCGTCGCCGGGCAGGTCGGTCTTCAGGTCGTGGACGGAGACGATCATGCCGTAGTGCTCGGCGACCGCGTCCCGGCCGAAGGGCAGCGTGGGGTTGGTGGAGGAGCCGATGACATGGGGCACGCCCGCCATCTTCAGCACGTTGGGCACGTGTCCGCCGCCGCAGCCCTCGATGTGGAAGGCGTGGATCGTGCGCCCCTCCAGGACGCGCAGGGTGTCCTCCACCGACAGGCACTCGTTCAGCCCGTCGCTGTGCAGGGCCACCTGCACGTCGTGCTCCTCGGCCACCCGCAGGGCGGTGTCCAGGGCGCGGGTGTGGGCGCCCATGTCCTCGTGCACCTTGAAGCCGCAGGCGCCGCCCTCGGCCAGCGCCTCGACGAGGGGGGCGCCGTGCGAGGACGAACCCCGGCCCAGGAAGCCGATGTTGACCGGCCAGGCGTCGAAGGCGCCGAAGGCGTGCCGCAGCGCCCAGGGCGAGTTGACGCCGACGCCCCACACCGGCCCGAACTCCTGCCCGATGATCGTGGTCACGCCGGAGGCGAGGGACGCCTCCATGATCCGCGGCGACAGCAGGTGCACATGCGTGTCCACCGCTCCGGCGGTCGCGATCAGTCCCTCGCCGGACACGATGGTCGTGCCGGTGCCCACGACGACGTCGACCCCGTCGAGCGTGTCCGGGTTCCCGGCCCGGCCCACGGCGCTGATCCGGCCCTCGCGGATGCCGATGGACACCTTGCGGATGCCCTGCACCGCGTCGATCACGACGACGTTGCTGATGACGACGTCGCAGGTCTCGCGGACGGCCGCGGCCTTGAGGTGCAGTCCGTCGCGGGCGGTCTTGCCGAACCCGGCCAGGAACTCGTCGCCGTAGCGCTGCGCGTCCGACTCCACCCGGATCACCAGACCGGAGTCGCCGAGGCGGACGCGGTCACCGGCGCGGGGTCCGTGGGTGGCGGCGTAGGCGTGCGGATCGACGTGGATCGCCCGGCTCACCTCGCGTCCTTTGGAACGGCTCATCGGGCGTCTCCTTCCGGGGCGTCGGGGGTCGGGGGTGCGGGGGCTCCCGCTCCGGCGGCCTGTGCCTCGGCGGCTTCCGTCCCGGCGACCGCCGCTCCGGCGGCTTCCGTCGCGGACACGCCCAGGTAGCCGCAGGCGGCGGCCCGGCGCAGGGCCTCCTGCCTGGCGCCGGGGGCGTCCAGCGGGCCGTCGACCAGTCCGGCGAAGCCGATGGCGACCCGGGCGCCGCCGATCGGCACGAGGCCGACCTCGGCGCTCTCCCCCGGCCCGAACCGCACCGACGACCCGGCGGGCACCGCGAGCCGCATGCCGTAGGCGGCGGCGCGGTCGAAGTCCAGGCGCGGGTTGGCCTCGAAGAAGTGGAAGTGGGAGGTGACGGAGACCGGGACGGCGGCGGTGTTGGTGACGGTGAGGCGCACGGCCGGCTCCGGGTCGGCGTGCTGCGGTCCGGGCAGCAGCGCGCCCGGGGCCTCCTCCCCCAGGCTGCCGCCCGCCAGCGGGTCGGTGACGATCGCGAGCCGTGAGCCGTCGTCGAAGACGGCCTCCACATGGACCTCGGTGACCACGTCGGCGACGCCGGGCAGCACGTCGTCCGGGCCGAGCACCGTACGGGCGCGCTCGATCGCCTCGGCCAGCCGGGCGCCGTCGCGGGCGGCCTCGCACACCGTGTCGGCGATCAGCGCGGTGGCCTCCGGCACATTGAGCCTGAGGCCGCGGGACCTGCGGGCGCGGGCCAGTTCGGCGGCCCCGAAGAGCAGCAGCCGGTCACGCTCGGTGGGGGTCAGTCGCACGCGGCGGCACCTCCTGGTCTTCCATCGGTTAGAACGCCACTCTAAGTGCGGAGGACCGGAAGGAAAAGGATGTCCGGCCACTATGACCGTTCTCACGCGTCTCGCGCGCGGATCTGTTTGAACAGCGTTCGAACGCGGACGCGCCGAGGGCCGCCGCGGACGGGTGGTGTCCGCGGCGGC
Organism: Streptomyces sp. SAT1; assembly: GCF_001654495.1. Lineage (GTDB taxonomy): Bacteria > Actinomycetota > Actinomycetes > Streptomycetales > Streptomycetaceae > Streptomyces > Streptomyces andamanensis. The sequence continues at coordinate 5,175,262 of NZ_CP015849.1, read as the reverse complement.
CCTCGGCGCGTGCGTGCGGGCGGGTGACTAGCCGAGCCGGTGCATCCAGCCGTGCTTGTCCTCGGTGATGCCGCGCTGGATGTCCAGCAGCGCCCGGCGCAGCCGCATGCTCACCTCGCCGGGCTCGCCGCCCGACTGCTGCCACTGGGCGTTCGCCCGCTTGACCGTGCCGACCGGGGTGATCACGGCCGCCGTGCCGCAGGCGAAGACCTCGGTCAGCGTGCCGTTCTCGGAGTCGCGCTGCCACTGGTCGACGGAGACCCGGGCCTCCTCGGCCTCGTAGCCGAGGTCGCGGGCGACGGCGAGCAGCGAGTCGCGGGTGACGCCCTCCAGGATCGAGCCGCTGAGGGCGGGCGTGACGATCTTGTTCCCGTAGACGAAGTACAGGTTCATGCCGCCCAGTTCCTCGACCCACTTGTGCTCGACGGCGTCGAGGTAGCAGACCTGGTCGCAGCCCTGGGCGGCGGCCTCGGCCTGGGCGAGCAGGGAGGCCGCGTAGTTGCCGCCGGTCTTGGCGTCGCCCATGCCGCCGGGGACGGCGCGGACCCGGTCCTCGGAGGCCCAGATGGAGACGGGCTTCACGCCGCCGGGGAAGTAGGCGCCGGCCGGGGAGGCGATCACGATGAACAGGTACTCGTTGGCGGGCTTGACGCCGAGGCCGACCTCGGTGGCGATCATGAACGGGCGCAGGTACAGGGACTCCTCGCCGCCGTGCGGCGGGACCCAGTCCTTGTCCTGCTGGACCAGGACGTCGCACGCCTCGATGAACGTCTCCACGGGCAGCTCGGGCATGGCGAGCCGGTGCGCGGACGCCTGGAAGCGCCGGGCGTTCTTCTCCGGGCGGAAGGTGGCGACGGAGCCGTCGGGCTGGCGGTACGCCTTCAGCCCCTCGAAGATCTCCTGGGCGTAGTGCAGCACCGTGGTGGCCGGGTCGAGGGGGATCGGCGCGTACGGAACGAGCTGGCCGTCGTGCCAGCCCCGGCCCTCGGTCCACCTGATCGTCACCATGTGGTCGGTGAAGTGGCGGCCGAATCCTGGGTTCGCCATGAGCGCCTCGCGCTCCGCGGCGGCGAGTGGGTGGGCCGAGGGCTTGAGCTCGATCGTGGGCGTCGTCATGAGTGGGTGTCCTTCACCGAGTTGTTGTGACGGGCCGCGCTCACTCCCGCACGGCACGTGGCCGGTGCTAGGACGTCCGAGCATTCCCTCATGTCGCGGCTCCGCGTTCGATTATCGCGCGGCGGCCCTGGCGTGAGAAAACGGGGTGAATGCGGCCCTGGGTCCGATGGTGGCACCCGGCGGCGGACAGGGGGAAGCCGCCGGGCGCGGAGTGCGACCCGGCGGCTTCGAGAGATTCGAGGAGCTGGGGGTCCCACCCAGGTCCTCAAGGCTCTGGGGGAAGGTCAGCCGGCTACTCGTACGGCGAGCGCGTCGCCGATCTCGGCGGTGGTGCGCTCGGGCAGCGAGCCGCGCTCCGCGAGGTCGGCGGAGACGGCGTCCTCGATCCGGGTCGCCTCGGCCTCGTGGCCGAGGTGGCGGAGCAGCAGGGCGACGGAGAGCACCGTGGCAGTGGGGTCGGCCTTGCCCTGGCCCGCGATGTCCGGGGCCGAGCCGTGCACCGGCTCGAACATGGACGGGTAGGCGCCGCTCGGGTTGATGTTGCCCGAGGCGGCGACGCCGATGCCGCCGGAGACGGCCGCGGCGAGGTCGGTGATGATGTCGCCGAAGAGGTTGTCGGTGACGATGACGTCGAACCGCTCGGGCTGGGTGACCAGGTAGATGGTCGCCGCGTCGACGTGGATGTACTCGGTGGTGACCTCGGGGTACTCCTCGGCCACCTGGTTGAAGATGTTCGTCCACAGGTGGCCGGCGAAGGTCAGCACGTTGTTCTTGTGGACCAGGGTGAGCTTCTTGCGCGGGCGGGCCTGGGCGCGGGCGAAGGCGTCGCGGACCACGCGCTCGACACCGAAGGCCGTGTTCACGGAGACCTCGGTGGCGACCTCGTGCTCGGTGCCCTTGCGGATGGTGCCGCCGTTGCCCGTGTAGGGGCCCTCGGTGCCCTCGCGGACGACGACGAAGTCGATCCGCGGGTCCCCGGCGAGCGGGGTGGCGACGCCGGGCAGCAGCTTGCTCGGCCGCAGGTTGACGTGGTGGTCGAAGGCGAAGCGGAGCTTGAGCAGGAAGCCGCGCTCCAGGACGCCCGAGGGCACCGACGGGTCGCCGATCGCGCCGAGCAGGATCGCGTCGTGGTCCTTGAGGGCGTCGAGGTCGGCGTCGGTGAGGGTCTCACCGGTGGCGTGGTAGCGCCGGGCGCCGAAGTCGTACTCCTTGGTCTCCAGCTTCACGTCCTGCGGGAGCGCGGCGGCGAGGACCTTGAGCCCCTCGGCCACCACTTCCTGGCCGATGCCGTCACCGGGGATCACTGCGAGATCGATGCTGCGAGACATGTCGGCACCCTACCGCTCGTCCCGAGAGCTGACACGGAGCGTCCGGGATGTGGACATGGGGGGGGATCGGGGCGGAACGGCTCAGTGGCCGGTCTCGCCGCCGTTGTCCCGGCGGTCGAGGGCGCGCTGGAGGGCGGCGGCGGCGTTCTTGCGGTCGGACTCGCTCGTACGGGAGGCGTGGCGGACGCGGCGGCGGACGGTCGTCTCGGCCATGGGGGATCGACTCCTTCGGGAATCCTTCGGGACACCCCGCGAGGACGCGCGAGAACGCGGACGAGCACGGGAGTCCCGAAAAAGGGAGCACCACAGAGGTGCGGGACGCCGGAAGGGGCGGGGAGCCGGGCCGCAGGGGTGACCTGCGCGGGGGCCCGGCTCACGACCGCCATTCGCTGGTTCCAGCGAGACGTTCGGCTTCTTCCACGCTAAATGAGGCGGGCGCGCCTGTCTGCATCATTACTCGGACTTCCTACTATCTGAGACGGTGGCGTCGCCCGTATGCCGACGCCATCGCCCTGACCTGCGGAAATCCGGGACGGCCGCTCAGAGTACGTCGCCGTCGCGCCAGTCGAAGAGCAGTTCGGCGTCCGGATCGGACGCGGCGGCGGGCACCGGCCACACATAGGTGGACCCCTCCTCCTCGGGCAGCCGCACCGCGCCGTCCGGGCCCAGCGCGCTGATCGTCCCGGCCCAGGCCCGCCAGCCCCGGGCCGCGTAGAGCCGGGCGCCGTCGTCGCTCGCGGACAGCGCGCCGAGGTCGTAGGCGCGGGTGACGGTCTCCTCCACGGCGTCCATGACCAGGCCGCCCAGACCGGTGCGCCGCACGTCGCGGCGTACGGCGACGGCCTCGACGTACCCCGTGCGCAGCCAGCGCCCGCGCAGCCGGACCCGGCGCATGACGACCGAGCCGTGCGCGGCGAGTCCGCGCGCGTCGTGCACCAGGACGTGCAGTCCGCCCAGGCAGTGGTCCCAGTCCTCGGCGCCGAAGTCGCCGTCGAAGGCGTCGTACAGCAGGGAGCGGACCGCGCGCAGCTCGGCCGGGGTGAGGGCGGCCGTGTGGGCGGTGCGCGGCCGCGCGCCGGGACTCCGGCGCTCCGGGGCGCTCACAGCGCCGCCGCCACGGCGTCGCGGAAGGCCGCGGGTTCCTCCACCCAGGGCAGGTGCCCGGCCCCGGGCAGGACCGTGCGCCGCACCCGGGGCAGCGCCGCCGCCAGGGAGTCCACGGCGGCACGGGGGCGGATGTCACGGCCGCCGTCCACGATCACCACGGGCACGTCGAGTCCGCGGCAGGCGGCCGCCAACTCCGGTGTGCCCCAGGCGCGGGCGCGCTCCGCGTTGAGCGCGGCGGCGCAGTTCTCCGCCACCCCGAACCAGGGATCCGCCATGCGCCGGGCGTGCGCGAGGGCGTGTTCCCGGTCGGGGAACTCGACGGACCAGCGCAGCACCGCCGCCTCGCGCCGCTCCTCCTCCGAGCGGGGCTCCCGGCCGGTCAGCTCCCGCCAGCGGGCCAGGCGCGCGGGGTCCTCGGCGAGACGGGCGCGGAAGTTCTCCCGGTAGGCCGGGTGCCAGCCGGTGTCCGGGCCGATGCCCGTACCGGAGACGTACACCAGGGCGGCCACCCGCTCCGGGTGGGCGAGCGCGTAGCCCAGCGCGAGCTGGGCGCCCCAGGAGTGGCCGAGCAGGGTGACGCGCGGGAAGCCGAAGTGCGCGCGCACGGCGTCCAGGTCCGCGACGAACCGCTCACCGGTCCACGGCCCGTCGCAGGGCGCCGAGCGTCCGCAGCCGCGCTGGTCCCAGCGGACCACGTCGGCCCGGTCGGCGAGCAGCGCGGCGACGTCCCCGAACATGTCCCACAGGCCGGGGCCGCCGTGGCACAGCACCAGCGGGGCGGTGCCCCGTCCGGTGCGGGAGGCCCAGAGCCGGACGCCGTCGTCCGCGATCACTTGTCCGATCACCTGTTCGCCGGGCGCCGGTGGCGTCCCGCCGTGCGTACCGTCTGCGCCGTGCGCGCCGTGCGTCCTCGTCGAGGTCATGCGGCCAGTGTGCCGTGCGGACACCCGGACGGGCCGGTCCTTTTTCCGGTACCGGCCCGTCGGCGCGTGCGGGGTGTCACCCGCGGTGCGGGTGTCAGCCCATGTGCGGGTAGGTGTAGTCGGTCGGCGCGATCAGCGCCTCCTTGATGGCGCGGGTCAGGGTCCAGCGCATCAGGTTCTGCGGGGCGCCGGCCTTGTCGTTGGTGCCGGAGGAGCGGCCGCCGCCGAAGGGCTGCTGGCCGACCACGGCGCCGGTCGACTTGTCGTTGATGTAGAAGTTGCCGGCCGCGTAGCGCAGCTTGTCCATCGTGTACGCGGCGGCGGCGCGGTCGCCCGCGATGACCGAGCCGGTGAGGGCGTAGTCGGAGACGGACTCCATCTGGGTCAGCATCTCGTCGTACCGGTCGTCCTCGTAGACGTGCACGGCGAGGATCGGGCCGAAGTACTCGGTCGTGAAGACCTCGTTCTCCGGGTCGGAGCACTCGATGACGGTCGGGCGCACGAAGTAGCCCACCGAGTCGTCGTAGGAGCCGCCCGCGACGATCGTGCAGGACGGGTCCTCCTTGGCCCGGTCGATGGCGGCCTTGTTCTTGGCGAAGGACCGCTCGTCGATGACCGCGCCGATGAAGTTCGACAGGTCGGTGACGTCGCCCATGGTCAGGTAGTCGACCTCGGCCGCGAACTCCTCCTTGAAGCCGGAGTTCCAGATGGAGGCCGGGATGTACGCCCGGGAGGTGGCCGAACACTTCTGGCCCTGGTACTCGAAGGCACCGCGGGTCAGGGCGGTCTTCAGCACCGCGCGGTCGGCCGACGGGTGGGCCACCACGAAGTCCTTGCCGCCGGTCTCGCCGACCAGACGCGGGTAGGAGCGGTACTTCTCGATGTTGTTGCCGACCGTCTTCCACAGGTGCTGGAAGGTCTTGGTGGAGCCGGTGAAGTGGATGCCGGCCAGGTCGCGGTGGTTCAGGGCCACCTCGGAGACCTCCAGGCCGTCACCGGTGAGGAGGTTGATGACGCCCTTGGGCAGGCCCGCCTCCTCCAGGAGCTGCATGAGCAGCACGGCGGCGTGCGTCTGGGTCGGGGACGGCTTCCAGATCACCACGTTGCCCATGAGGGCGGGCGCGGTGGGCAGGTTGGCGGCGATCGCCGAGAAGTTGAACGGCGTGATCGCGTAGACGAAGCCCTCCAGCGGGCGGTGGTCCAGGCGGTTCCACACGCCCGGCGAGTTGGCCGGGGGCTGCTCGGCCAGGATCTGGCGGGCGTAGTGCACGTTGAAGCGCCAGAAGTCGACCAGCTCGCAGGGGCTGTCGATCTCCGCCTGCTGCGCGGTCTTGGACTGGCCGAGCATGGTGGAGGCGGCGATGGTCTCGCGCCAGGGGCCGGCCAGCAGCTCGGCGGCGCGCAGGATGATCGCCGCGCGGTCGTCGAAGGACATCGCGCGCCAGGCGGGGGCCGCCGCGAGCGCCGCGTCCACGGCGTCCTGGGCGTCCTGCCGGGTGGCGTTGGCGTACGTGCCCAGGCGCGCCTTGTGGTTGTGCGGCTGCACGACGTCGAAGCGCTCGCCGCCACCCATCCGCTTCTCGCCGCCGATGGTGCAGGGCAGGTCGACCGGGTTGTCGGCCAGCTCCTTGAGCTTGGCCTCCAGCCGGGCCCGCTCGGGCGAACCGGGGGCGTAGCCGTGCACCGGCTCGTTGACGGGGGTGGGGACCTGGGTCACAGCGTCCATGTGTTCCGTAACTCCTTGACTTGAGCGGTGTTTCGAGCTGTACGGCGGGCGCGGTGGGCTCGCTCAGCCCTTGCTGACCATCGAGCGGACGAAGAAGCGCAGGTCGGCCGGCTTCTCCGCCAGACGGCGCATGCTGTGCCTTCCCGGGGGGCGACCCCCGGACCCCCGGCAGGGGGGTGCGGCACAGCCGTTGCCGGTCAGCCTCGGCTGAGCATGCTCCGCGCGAAGAAGCGCAGGTTGGCCGGCTTCTCCGCCAGACGGCGCATGAAGTAGCCGTACCAGTCCGTGCCGTAGGCGGTGTAGACGCGCATACGGTGGCCCTCGGCGGCCAGGCGCAGGTGCTCGTCGCTGCGGATGCCGTACAGCATCTGAAACTCGTACTCGTCGAGCTTGCGGCCGGCCGTGCGGGCCAGCTCCTGCGCGATGGAGATGAGACGGGGGTCGTGGGACCCGACCATCGGGTACCCGTCGCCGTCCATCAGAGTGCGCAGGATCCGCACGTACGCCTTGTCGATCTCGTGCTTGTCCTGGTAGGCGACCTCGGCGGGCTCCTTGTAGGCGCCCTTCACCAACCGTACGCGAGAACCGCTCGCGGCGAGGCGGCGCGCGTCGGCCTCGGTGCGGAAGAGGTAGGCCTGGATGACACAGCCGGTCTGCGGGAAGTCCTTCCGCAGCTCCTCGTGGATGGCGAACATCGAGTCGAGGGTGGTGTGGTCCTCGGCGTCCAGGGTGACCGTGGTGCCGATCGCGGCGGCGGCCTCGACGACCGGGCGGACGTTGGCGAGGGCCAGCTCGTGGCCGCCGGGGAGGGTCTGCCCGAACATCGTCAGCTTGACGGACATCTCGACGCGCGGGCCCAGGTCCAGGTCCTTGATGTGGTCGACGAGCGCCAGGTAGGCGTCCCGGGCGATGGTCGACTGCTCGGGGGTGGTGATGTCCTCGCCGACCACGTCCATGGTCAGGTCGAGGCCCTTGCCGGTGAGGTCCGCGACGATGGGGACGATGTCGTCCACGGTCTCGCCGGGGATGAAGCGGTCCACGACCTGCTTGGTCACCGGAGCCGCCGAGACGAGACGGCGTATCCGGTCGCTGCGCGACGCGGCGAGAATCACGGGACCCAGCACGGGGCACCTCCACAACAGTGAGCACAAGGCCGCGACCCGACCGATCGGGAACGGCACGGAGAACCACTGTGAAAGTTAGGGATCCGTGTGATCGTCGGCCATCGACAGCTGTCACGCATCCGCGGACCCGATCTCAGACATATGTATGAAGGGTCCGCGGAAATGCGGGAGAATGCCCGGGTGACGGCGGATTACAAGGGCGACTACCAGGAGCTGATCGACGAGATCTCGGAGCTGCTGGGCGCTCCGGCCACCCTGGAGAACCGGAACTTCGAGCTGATCGCCTTCGGCACCTACGACAGCGAGGGCGACCTCGACCCCGCCGCGCTCGACCCGGTGCGCACCCGCTCGATCCTCACCCGCCGCTCCACGGCCGCGGTGCGCCGCTGGTTCGAGGGCTTCGGCATCACCCGCGCCACCGGCCCGGTCCGCATCCCGCCCACCCCGGAGGCGGGCGTCTACCGGGGGCGGATCTGCCTGCCGGTACGCCACCGGGGAGTCGTCCTCGGCTATGTCTGGCTGCTGGTGGACGACCCGGGCCCGGCGGAACCGCAGCTCACCGCGGCCATGCGGGTGACGGGCCGCATCGGGGCGCTGCTCGCCGACGAGGCGCAGCACGGCGCCGACCTCACCCGCGAGCTGCGGGCGGTGCTGACCGCCGAGCGGGGCTGGCCCCGGGACATGGCGGTGGCCGAGCTGCGGACGGCGCTGGGGCCGCGCGCGGAGGGGCCGCACTCGATGGTGTGCGTGGCGCCCTGGCCCTCGGCCGACCCGGACGACGCGCCCTCGGTGCGCACCCTGCCGGGCGCGACGGCCCTGTGCACCGTGCCGTGGGGGGCGGCGGACCAGTGTCTGGCGCTGCTGGTGCGGCTGCGCTCGGCGGACTCCCCGACCCCGGCGGTGTCGGCGGCGACCCGGCTGCTGGAGCAGGCGCCCGGCGGCGGGGCGGGGGGCACGGCGGGCGGTGCGGCGGGCGCGGCGGCCGGGATCGCCGCCGGGCGCACCGGCCTCGCCGAGCTGGGCACGGCGTGGGCGCAGGCGGTGGCGGCGGCCCGCGCAGCGCTCGCGGAGCCCCGGCTCGGTCCGGTGGCGCAGTGGGCGCGCATCGGCCCCTACCGGCTGCTGACCTCGCTGACCGGCGAGGCCGCGCACGACGCGGCGGTGGCGCCGCTCCTCTCCCGGGCCCACCAGGAGCTGGCCCGCACGGCGGAGGTCTATCTGGACTGCGCCGGGCAGGCCGGGCGGACCGCCGCCGAGCTGGGCGTGCACCGCCAGACCCTCTACTACCGGCTGTCCCGGGTGGAGCAGCTCACCGGGCTCGACCTGGACGACGGCGAGGACCGGCTGCTGCTGCACATGGCACTGAAGGCGGCGCGGCTGTAGCCGCGCCCGGCGCTCAGCACGGCGCGGGCTACCGCTGGGCGCTCTGCGCGGCGCCCGCCAGCACCCGGCGCAGGCCCTCGGTGAGCTGGTCGGCGCGGGTGGCGGTGTCCGGGTCGAAGAGCCACTGCACCATGAGGCCCTGGAGGAGGGTCTGGTAGAGGCGGCCCTCGGTGTCGACGGCCTCCTTGTCGAGGTCGGCCTCGGGGACGTCGGTGAACAGGGGCAGGATGCCGGAGCGGCCCTCCTCCTGGGCCTGCGCGAGCAGCTTGCGCACCTCGGGCAGCCGGTCGCCCTGGAGGATCAGCTCCAGGCTGAGCAGCCAGGTGGGGCGGGAGGCCGGCACCGAGCGGATGATCTGCTCCCAGACCTCCTGGAACCGCTCCAGCGACCCGGGGGCCGAGCCGCTCCCGGCCGCCGCCGACCAGGCGGGGCCGCCGCTGCCGCTCATCTCCTCGACGAGGGAGACATAGGCCCTCACCAGCAGCGCGTCCTTCGAGCCGTAGTGGTAGCCGATGGAGGCCAGGTTGGTCCCGGACTCCTTGACGATGTCGCGCGCGGTCGTCCGCACGAACCCCTTCTCCAGCAGGCAGCGCTTCGCGCCGTCGAGCAGATCCTCACGATGTCCCATGCCCTCCAGCCTACCCGTGGATCCATACATCCGTCCTATACGGATGACCTATACGAGCGACCTATACGCCCGTACTAGACAAGCGTTTAAGACGTGTGTACATTCGTGGCCATGACGAACTCGACGAGCACGACGACCCGGGCCGGTCTCGCCGGCCGCCGCGAATGGACCGCCCTCGGCGTGCTGATGCTGCCGCTGCTGCTGGTCTCGATGGATGTCTCGGTCCTCTACTTCGCCATCCCGGCGATCAGCGCGGACCTGGAGCCCACCGGCACCCAGCAGCTGTGGATCTTCGACATCTACGCGTTCGTCCTGGCCGGGCTGCTGATGACGATGGGCTCGCTCGGCGACCGCATCGGCCGCCGCCGGCTGCTGCTGATCGGCGCCGCCGCCTTCGGCACCGCCTCCCTGGTCGCCGCCTACGCGAACAGCGCGGAGACCCTGATCGCGGCCCGCGCGGTGCTCGGCATCGGCGGCGCCACCCTGATGCCCTCGACCATGGCGCTGGTGCGCACGATGTTCACCGACCCCGGTCAGCGCGCCAAGGCGATCGGCATCTGGTCCGGTGTGATGACGGCCGGCATCGCGCTCGGCTCGGTGCTCAGCGGCATCCTGGTGCAGTACTTCTGGTGGGGCTCGGTCTTCCTGGTCAACCTGCCCGCGATGGCGCTGCTGCTGGTGCTCGGCCCGATCCTGCTCCCCGAGTCGAAGAACCCCGCCCCCGGCCGGTTCGACCTGATCAGCGTCCCGCTGTCGATGGCCGCCGTGCTCCCCGTGGTCTACGGCCTCAAGGAGATCCCCTCCGAGGGCGTCCACCCGCTCTACGTCGCCTCGATCGCCACCGGCCTGTTCTTCGCGGCCCTGTTCGTCCACCGCCAGCGCACCGCCGCCTCCCCGATGGTCTCGCCCGCCCTCTTCCGCGGCCGCGGCTTCGCCCCCGCCGTCGTCCTCAACCTGATCTCCTCGTTCGCCATGATGGGCTCGGCCTTCTTCACCACGCAGTACCTCCAGTCGGTGCTCGGCAAGAGCGCGATGGAGGCCGCCCTGTGGGCGCTGCTGCCCTCGCTGCCGATCGGCATGGCGGCCCCGGTCGCCACCCAGCTGGTGCAGAAGGGCGTCAACCGGGCCTACGTCGTCACCACCGGCTTCGCCATCGGCGCCGCGGGCTACGGGATGCTGGCCGTGGCCGGTACGGACTCCCTCTGGCTGGTCCTGGCGGCCTGCGCGGTCCTGTCCTCCGGCATCGTGATGGTGATCTCCCAGATGACCGACCTGGCGCTGGGCGCGGCCCCGGCGGAGCAGGCGGGCGCCGCCTCCTCGCTGCTGGAGACCGGCTCGGAGTTCGGCGGGGCGCTGGGCATGGCGACGCTCGGCTCCATCGGCACGGCGATCTACCGCCACGACATCCCGGCCGGTGCCCCCGCCCCGGCCCACGAGACCCTGGGCGGCGCGCTCGCCGTCGCCGGACAGCTCCCCGGCCGGACCGGAGAGGCCCTGGTCACCGCGGCCCGCGAAGCCTTCACCCACGGGATGCAGGGCGCGGCCCTCGCCGGAGCGGCCCTGCTGGTCCTGGCCGGGATCGCGGCCACGGCGACCCTGCGCCGGGTGAGCGTCCGGGCCGAGGCGGTCGAGGAGACCGAGCAGGCGCAGCCCGAGAAGGTGCTCGCCTGAGCGCCGGGCGGCACGCGAAAGGCGCCGGGTGAGCTGGGAACTCCAGCTCACCCGGCGCCTTCCGGTGCCTCTCGTGAGTCTCGCCGTCGTCGGCCGACGGCCCCGGCCTCCGGCGCGTCAGACCAGGTTCACGGAACGGGCCGAGGTGGCCCCGATCTCCGCCGAGACCTCCGCGAGCACCCCGGCCGGAACCGTGTCGTCCACGGTCAGCACGGCCAGCGCCTCGCCGCCCACGCCCGCGCGGGCCACCTGCATACCGGCGATGTTGATGCCCGCCTCGCCGATGACCCGGCCCACCGTGCCGACGACACCGGGACGGTCCTCGTAGCGCAGGACGACCATGTGGTCGGCGAGCGCGAGGTCGACGTCGTACTCGCCGACGGCGACGATCTTCTGCACGTGCTTGGGTCCGGCGAGGGTGCCGGAGACCGACACCTCCTCGCCGTCGGCGAGGGTGCCGCGCACCGTGACCACGTTGCGGTGGTCGGCGGACTCGCTGCTCGTGGTCAGGCGGACCTCGACACCACGCTCCTGCGCGAACAGCGGCGCGTTGACGTAGGAGACCGTCTCGTCGACGACGTCCTCGAAGACGCCCTTGAGCGCGGACAGCTCCAGGACCTTCACGTCGTGCTGGGTGATCTCGCCGTAGACCTCGACGTCGAGGCGGACGGCGACCTCACCGGCGAGCGCCGTGAAGATGCGGCCCAGGCGCTCGGCGAGCGGGAGGCCCGGCTTGACGTCCTCGGCGATGACGCCGCCCTGCACGTTGACCGCGTCCGGCACCAGCTCACCGGCGAGGGCGAGGCGCACCGACCTGGCGACGGCGATGCCCGCCTTCTCCTGCGCCTCGTCCGTGGAGGCGCCCAGGTGCGGGGTGCAGACGACCTGGTCGAACTCGAAGAGCGGGGAGTCGGTGCACGGCTCCTTGGCGTACACGTCCAGGCCCGCGCCGGCGACCCGGCCCTCCTTCAGCGCCGAGTACAGCGCCTCCTCGTCGACGATGCCGCCGCGCGCGGCGTTGACGATGCGCACGGTCGGCTTGACCTTGTGCAGCGCGTCCTCGCCGATCAGGCCGAGCGTCTCGGGGGTCTTGGGCAGGTGGACGGTGATGAAGTCGGAGACCTCCAGCAGCTCGTCCAGCGTCAGCACCTTGACGCCCATCTGCGCGGCCCGCGCGGGCTGCACGTACGGGTCGTAGGCGACGACCTTCATGCCGAAGGCGGACATGCGCTGGGCGACCAGGGCGCCGATGCGGCCGAGGCCGACGACGCCGAGGGTCTTCTCGGCCAGCTCGACGCCGGTGTACTTGCTGCGCTTCCACTCGCTGTTCTTCAGCGCGGCGTTGGCCTGCGGGATGTTGCGGGCGGTGGCGAGGAGCAGACCGCAGGCCAGTTCGGCGGCGGTCACGATGTTGGAGGTCGGGGCGTTGACGACCATCACGCCGGCCTTGGTGGCGGCGGAGACGTCCACGTTGTCCAGGCCGACACCGGCGCGGGCGACGACCTTGAGCTTGCGGGCGGCGGCGACGGCCTCGGCGTCGACCTTGGTGGCCGAGCGGATCAGGATCGCGTCGACGTCGGCGATGGCGGGGAGCAGTTCGGCCCGGTCGGCGCCGTTGCAGTGCCGGATCTCGAAGTCCGGACCGAGTGCGTCGACGGTCGCGGGCGACAGCTCTTCAGCGATGAGTACGACAGGTTTCGAGCTCACGTGAGTCCTCACAAATCCAATGCGTGCGGACGGCCGTCCCGACGGCCGCAGGCGGTGGAGTGGGCGGGATGCTAGCCGCGTGGAAGACGCACGACGCTGTGGGCCTGACGCGTTGTTGTGCAGCAGTGTAGTGGCGTCGCGTGCGTCGTATTACGCCGCTGCGGAAGGATCACCCGTCCGTGGCTGGACGGGGTGGACAACGCCGCCGGTCCGCCGTGGGAGACGGCGCCGCCCCGGGTGCGGCGAAGGGGCCGGAGCACCGGCTCCGACCCCTCGGCCCTGAGGCTTACGCCTCCTCGTCGACCCAGCTCATGAGCTTGCGCAGCTCCTTGCCGGTGGTCTCCAGCAGGTGCTCGGAGTCCTGCTTCTTGTACTCGTTGTACCGCTTGAGGCCGCCGTGGTACTCGTCCATCCAGTTCTTGGCGAAGGTGCCGTCCTGGATCTCGGCGAGGACCTTCTTCATCTCGGCCTTGGTGGCGTCGGTGATGATGCGCGGGCCGGTGACGTAGTCGCCCCACTCGGCGGTCTCGGAGATCGACCAGCGCATCTTCTCCAGGCCGCCCTCGTACATGAGGTCGACGATCAGCTTCAGCTCGTGCAGGCACTCGAAGTAGGCGATCTCCGGCTGGTAGCCCGCCTCGACCAGCGTCTCGAAACCGGCCTTGACCAGCGCGGCGGTGCCGCCGCACAGCACGGCCTGCTCGCCGAAGAGGTCGGTCTCGGTCTCCTCGGTGAAGGTGGTCTTGATGACGCCGGCGCGGGTGCCGCCGATGCCCTTGGCGTAGGACAGGGCCAGCGCGAAGGCGTTGCCGGAGGCGTCCTGCTCGACGGCCACGATGCACGGGACGCCGCGGCCCTCCTCGTACTGGCGGCGCACCAGGTGGCCGGGGCCCTTGGGGGCGACCATGCAGACGTCGACACCGGCCGGGGGCTTGATGAAGCCGTAGCGGATGTTCAGGCCGTGCCCGAAGAACAGCGCGTCGCCGTCCTTCAGGTTCGGCGCGATGTGCTCCTCGTAGACCTGGGCCTGGATCGGGTCCGGCACCAGGATCATGATGACGTCGGCCTCGGCCGCGGCCTCGGACGGGCTCACCACGCGCAGGCCCTGCTCCTCGGCCTTCGCCTTCGACTTGGACCCCTCGTGCAGACCCACCCGCACGTCGACACCCGAGTCGCGCAGCGACAGGGCATGGGCGTGACCCTGGCTGCCGTAACCGATGACCGCGACCTTGCGGCCCTGGATGATGGACAGGTCGGCGTCGGCGTCGTAGAACAGCTCGGCCACTGGGTTCTCTCCTTGGTGTGCGGGTTGTGCGTCCCACCGTATGCCGGTGAGGGGGCGGGAAGTTTGCGGGTCTCGGCATACGGGCGGCGGTGTCGCCCGCGCGCCCGTACGCGTCGCCGTGTGTCGTTACGCCGATCGGTCGAGGGCGCGCAGCGACCGGTCCGTGATCGAACGGGCGCCGCGGCCGATCGCGATGGTGCCGGACTGCACCAGCTCCTTGATGCCGTACTGCTCCAGCATCTTGAGCATGGCGGTCAGCTTGTCGCTGGATCCGGTGGCCTCGATGGTCACGGCCTCCGGGGAGACGTCGACCGTCTTGGCGCGGAAGAGCTGGACGATCTCGGTGATCTGGGAGCGCGTCTCGTTGTCGGCGCGCACCTTCACCAGGACGAGTTCGCGCTGCACGGCCGAACCGGGTTCCAGTTCGACGATCTTCAGCACGTTGACGAGCTTGTTGAGCTGCTTGGTCACCTGCTCCAGCGGCAGGTCCTCCACACCGACCACGATGGTGATGCGGGAGATGTCGGGGTGCTCGGTGACGCCGACCGCGAGCGAGTCGATGTTGAAGCCGCGGCGGGAGAACAGGGCGGCGATCCGGGCGAGGATGCCGGGGGTGTTCTCGACCAGGACCGAGAGCGTGTGCTTGGTGGACATGACGGGCGTACCTTCCTGAAGTCCCGGACGGCTCTCAGTCGTCGTCGTTGTCGCCGAAGTCGGGGCGGACGTCCCGGGCGGCCATGATCTCGTCGTTGGAGGTGCCGGCGGCGACCATCGGCCAGACCATCGCGTCCTCGTGGACGATGAAGTCGACGACGACCGGGCGGTCGTTGACCGCGTTGGCCTCCTCGATGACCTTGTCCAGGTCCTCGGGGCGCTCGCAGCGGATCGCGTAGCAGCCCATGGCCTCCGACAGCTTCACGAAGTCGGGGACGCGGGTGCCGCGGGCGTCCGGGTTGACGTCGTCGGGGCCCGAGTGCAGGACCGTGTTGGAGTAGCGCTGGTTGTAGAAGAGGGTCTGCCACTGGCGGACCATCCCGAGGGCGCCGTTGTTGATGACGGCGACCTTGATCGGGATGTTGTTCAGGGCGCAGGTGGTCAGTTCCTGGTTGGTCATCTGGAAGCAGCCGTCGCCGTCGATCGCCCAGACGGTCCGCTCGGGCCTGCCCGCCTTGGCGCCCATGGCGGCCGGGACGGCGTAGCCCATGGTCCCGGCGCCGCCGGAGTTCAGCCAGGTGGCGGGCTGTTCGTACTGGACGAAGTGCGCGGCCCACATCTGGTGCTGGCCGACGCCCGCCGCGAAGATGGTGCCCTCGGGGGCGAGCTGCCCGATCCGCTCGATGACCGCCTGCGGGGACAGCGAGCCGTCCGCGGGCTGGTCGTAGCCGAGCGGGTAGGTCTCGCGCCAGCGGCTGAGGTCGTTCCACCAGGCGGTGTAGTCGCCGCGGTGGCCCTCGGCGTGCTCCTTCTGGACGGCCTGGACCAGGTCGGCGATGACCTCGCGGGCGTCGCCGACGATCGGCACGTCGGCCTCGCGGTTCTTGCCGATCTCGGCGGGGTCGATGTCGGCGTGGACGATCTTGGCGTGCGGGGCGAAGCTGTCCAGCTTGCCGGTGACGCGGTCGTCGAAGCGGGCTCCGAGGGCGACGATCAGGTCGGCCTTCTGCAGCGCGGTGACGGCGGTGACCGCACCGTGCATGCCCGGCATCCCCACGTGCAGCGGGTGGCTGTCGGGGAACGCGCCGAGCGCCATCAGGGTGGTGGTGACGGGCGCTCCGGTCAGTTCGGCCAGCACCTTCAGCTCGGCGGTGGCCCCGGCCTTCAGGACGCCGCCGCCGACGTAGAGGACCGGCCGCTTGGCGGCGGTGATGAGCTTGGCGGCCTCGCGGATCTGCTTGGCGTGCGGCTTGGTGACGGGCCGGTAGCCGGGCAGGTCCGTGACGGGCGGCCAGGAGAAGGTGGTCTGCGCCTGGAGGATGTCCTTGGGGATGTCGACCAGGACCGGGCCGGGGCGGCCGGTGGAGGCGATGTGGAACGCCTCCGCGATCGTCCTCGGGATGTCCTCCGCCCGGGTGACCAGGAAGCTGTGCTTGGTGATCGGCATCGTGATGCCGACGATGTCCGCCTCCTGGAAGGCGTCGGTGCCGATCGCCTTGGAGACGACCTGGCCGGTGATGGCGACCAGCGGCACCGAGTCCATGTTGGCGTCGGCGATCGGGGTCACCAGGTTGGTGGCGCCGGGGCCCGAAGTGGCCATGCAGACTCCGACCTTGCCGGTCGCCTGGGCGTAGCCGGTGGCCGCGTGGCCCGCGCCCTGTTCGTGCCTCACCAGCACGTGGCGCACCCGGCTGGAGTCCATCATCGGGTCGTACGCGGGAAGGATCGTGCCACCGGGAATGCCGAACACGGTGTCGACCCCGACCTCCTCGAGAGAGCGGATGAGGGACTTCGCACCCGTGACGTGCTCGGGCGCGGACTGGTGTCCTCCGGATCGGGGCCGCGGCTGCGGATGGTGGGCCCCGGTGGCCTGCTCGGTCATCGGCATTCTCTTCTCGATGCTGAGGTTCTGCGAGGGTTCGGGTGTCGGCTTTCGCCAGGTTCGCACGGTCTGGGACCGCGGTGCGGCAAGTGTCCGTGCAACAAAAAACCCCTCGTGCCGTGAGGCAAGCGAGGGGAGCGCGCCGGTGAGGGTCGCTGGGGTCCGCGGAGTCATCCGCTGGGTCCCAGCTCAGCCGACGCGCTGTCCAAGTACGAGAATTCGGGTGCGCATGGAAATGACCCTCCCCCCGGCACGCATCCACTGTCAAGTGGGTGGGACGGGAGTCTCATCATGTGGGCGAAGGCTCGCCCCGCCGCCGAAGACGACCGGCAGCTGACCGGCGCGGATGCCCGCCCCGCCGGCGCCCGCGAAGGCCGGTTCGGCCGCTCCGTGGTGCACCGGGTAGTGGCCGGAAGCGAGCGCCCGGCGCAGCCGGTACTCGTCCAGCGGGCCGGAGAACGCCATGCCCTGGCCGTGGGTGCAGCCCATCGCGCGCAGCGCGGCCGCCTGCTCGGGCAGGTCCACTCCGTCGGCCACCGACTGGAGACCCAGGTCGCCCGCCATCCGCAGCAGCCCGCCGGTGATCTTGTGCAGCCGGGCCGACTCGACGACCCCCTCGACCAGGGAGCGGTCGAGCTTGAGCACGTCGACGGGGAGGCGGCGCAGGGCCATGAGGGCGCCGTGGCCGCTGCCGAAGCCGTCCAGGGCGATGCGTACGCCGATCCGGCTGAGGGCGGACAGACGGCGCTCCAGCTCGTCCGGCGACACCCGCGGGTCGGTGTCGGCCAGCTCGACCACGAGCGACCCGGAGGGCAGCCCGTACCGGCTCAGCAGGGCCTCGACGGTGCCCGGCGGCATGGAGCGGTCCACCAGGCGGCGCGCTCCGACGCGGACCACCACCGACACGTTCAGGCCGGTCCTGGCGCGCTCGGCGGCCTGCTCCACGGCCTCCTCCAGCATCCAGCGGCCCAGCTCGGCCGTCCGGTCGCTGTCCTCGGAGACCCGCAGGAACTCGGCGGGCGTGAACAGCACCCCCTGGGAGGAGCGCCAGCGCGCCTGGGCGGCCACCGAGGTGATCCGGCCGGTGGCCAGGCACACCACCGGCTGGTGCAGCAGCGTGAACTCGCCGTCGTGCAGCGCGGACCTGAGCCGGGTGGCCAGTTCCGCCTTGCGGACGACGTCCTGCTGCATCTGCGGCCTGTACAGCTCGACACGGCCCTTTCCGGCCGCCTTGGCGCGGTACATGGCGAGGTCGGCGTTGCGCAGCAGCTCGCCCGCGCCGAGGCCCGGCTCGGCGAAGGCGACGCCGATGGAGGCGGCCACGCGGACATCGTTGCCGTCGATGAGGTAGGGCTGCGAGAGGGTGACGCGCAGGCGGTCGGCCAGTTCCAGGATGTGCCCCTCGCGGGCGGTGCGGTCGCGGGTGCCGTCGCCGACGATGAGCGCGGCGAACTCGTCGCCGCCGAGCCGGGAGGCGGTGTCCCCGTGGCGGACCGCGTCGTGGAGTCTGCGGGCGGCCTGGACGAGCAGCGCGTCCCCGGCCTGGTGCCCGATGGTGTCGTTGACGGCCTTGAAGCCGTCGAGGTCGATGAAGAGCACGGCGGTGCCCCGGTCGGTGGAGCGGCGGCCGGACAGCGCCTGCTGCACGCGCCGGGTGAACAGCGCCCGGTTGGGCAGGTCGGTGAGCGGGTCGTGCTCGGCGTTGTGCTGGAGCTGCGCCTGGAGGCGCACCCGCTCGGTGACGTCCCGGCTGTTGAAGATGAGGCCGCCGTGGTGACGGTTGATGGTCGACTCGACGTTGAGCCAGCCTCCCCCGCTCCCGTCCTCGCCGGAGCGGGAGGCGCCCCCGCCGGAGCGGAACCGGCACTCGATGCGGGTGGTGGGCTCCTCGTGCGGGCTGGCGGCGAGGAAGCGGCGCACCTCGTGGACCACGCAGCCGAGGTCCTCCGGGTGGATGAGACCGGCGAGCTCGGTGCCGACCAGTTCCTCGGCGGGGCGGCCGTACACCCCGGCGGCGGCCGGGGAGACGTATCTGAGGATGCCGTTGGGCGCGGCGATCATGATGACGTCGCTGGAGCCCTGCACCAGGGAGCGGAAGTGGTTCTCCTTCTGGGCCAGTTCCTGGGTGAGGGCGATGTTGTCGAGCAGCATGATGCCCTGGCGCACGACGAGGGCGAGCACCACGGCACCGGCGGTGATCAGTACCACCCGGTCGACGCTGTGGCCGTTCAGCACGTTGTACAGCACGCCCAGCGTGCACACGGCGGCGGCGAGGTAGGGCGTCAGGGCCGCGAGGGAGCCGGCGATGGGCCGGGTGGCCGGGTACCGCTCGGTGGCGGTCTCCGGGACGGGCGGCCGGACGGCCGGGCGCGGGGGCGCCTGGCGCTGGCCGGGCACCCGCTCGGACGCCGTGCGCGTGTGCCCCTCGGTCTCGGGGGCGTCGCCCGCGGGGGCGTGCCCGTCGGCCTCGGGCAGCTGTCCGTCGGCCACGCGCGCGTGGCCGGCCGACGGGTACGCCGTGCCGCCCCGGCCGGCCGGTCCGGGTGAGGACGGGCCCGGCACGGCAATCTCGTACGCGCGCGGGACGGTGGTCTCGTGGGCGTGCGGTGCGGCCGTCTCGTGGTCGGTGGGGCGGTGGTCCGCGGTGGGCCGGGCGGTGGCGCCGAGGCCGGTGCCAGGGCGGTCCGCGGTGCGGTGGTCCGCGGTGTGCGGGCCCACCCAGGGGGCGTACGCCAGCAGCAGTGAGCCCGCGAACCAGCCCGCGTCGAGCAACTGCCCGGAGCGGTAGCTGTGGTGCATCAGCGGCGAGGTGAACAGGGCGTCGCTCAGCACGGTCAGGGCGAGGCCGCCGATCGCGGTGTTCACCGCGGTGCGGTTGAGCGGTGAGCGCCGGAAGTGCAGCGCCAGCACCATGCTGACCAGGACGATGTCCAGCAGCGGATAGGCCAGGGAGAGCGCGGTGTGCGCGACGCTCGGGCCGTCGAATCTGGCCGCCTGGGCGAGCGCGAGGCTCCAGGAGAGGGTGAGCAGCGAGCCGCCGATCAGCCAGGCGTCCAGCACCAGGCAGACCCAGCCGGCCCTGGTCACCGGGCGCTTGGCGAGCACCAGCAGCCCGACGATCGCGGGCGGTGCGAAGCACAGGAAGAACAGGTCCGCGTAGCTGGGGCTGGGCACCGGCTCGGCGAGGACGACCTCGTACCACCCCCAGATGCCGTTGCCCAGGGAGGCCATCGCCGAGGAGAGGGCGAACAGCAGCCAGGCGGAGCGGAAGCGGACGCGCTGGCCCCGGGCGAACAGGGCGCACGAGACGGCGGCGGTGCCGGCCGCCGCGGACAGCCCGAAGTCGCCCATGATCAGCGCGGCCTGGCGGGAGCCCCAGTCGCAGGCGGAGCCGACGGCGTATCCGGCGCACACCAGTGCGAGGGTCAGCTGGGACGCGAGCCGGAGCCGGCCGCCCGGTGCCGGCGGCGGTCCGGCGGGCCGGACGGGCGGCGGGGGCGGGACGCGGCGCGCCGTGTCGGGAGCGGTGACCGCGGAGACGGGCGGGCTCACCGGAGCCACCCGGTCCGCACCGCCGCTTCTCCGGCGCCCCTCGGCCGCGGACGGGCCGGGTGCGGACGCCTTCGGCGGCCACCGGTCCGGTCCCCGCGGCTCCCGCCGTACCGGTCACCGCGACCGGCGCCATGCCGGTCACCGCCGCCGACGCCGTACCGGTCGCCGCCGCGGCCGTCATCTCGGCTGCCGCCGCCGTCGCCGCGGCCGTCACCGAGGCCGCCGCCGCGCCCTTCGCCGTGCGGGCCGCTGTCGTACGCGGCCGTGTGCCAGGGCCTCCGGTGGCGGCTCCGCCGCGTCGGATCGTTCGTCTCGTTCGTCTCGTTCGTCCATAGGCCGTGCATCGCCCGTCGCCCCCCTCACAGTCCGAAATGTCCATCCCCGGCGCCGAATGTGCACGGCGCAGCCCCTGTCGGGGACGATACACCAGTCTCGTCACTCAGGGACATAGCCCCTCTACGCTCCGTGACGACCAGCGCATATGCGAATACGCCCCGCGTCCGGAGGGTCGCGGACGGTGCCCGGAGCGGGCTATACGCCTGCCGCGCCCGTCGTCAGCACCACGTTCGCGAGCGGCTCATGGTTCACGAACCGGTGCAATTGCCCCGTCAGCAGCCGCTCGGCACGCGGCCGGAACGCCGAGGTGGGTCCGCCGACATGAGGACTGATGAGCACCCCCGGAGCCTGCCACAGGGGGTGGCCGGCCGGCAGCGGCTCGGGGTCGGTGACATCGAGGGCGGCGGTGATCCGGCCGCGCTCCAGCTCGGCGAGGAGCGCCCCGGTGTCGACCACGCCGCCGCGTGCCACGTTCACCAGGAGCGCGCCGTCCTTCATCCGCGCCAGGAACTCCGCGTCCACCAGGCCGCGCGTGGTCTCGTTCAGCGGCGTGGACAGGATGACCACGTCGGCGTCGGGCAGCAGGGCGGGCAGGTCGGTGAGCGGGTGCACCGGACCGCGCGGCGTCGTGCGCGCGGAGCGCGCCACCCGCGCCACGCGCGCCACCTCGAAGGGCACCAGCCGGTCCTCGATGGCGGCGCCGATGGCCCCGTAGCCCACGACGAGGACGCTCCGGTCGGCGAGCGCCGGGTGGAAGCCCCCGCCCCACCGGCCGCGGTCCTGGTCCCGCACGAAACCGGGGACACCGCGCAGGGAGGCGAGGACGAGCGTCAGGGCCAGCTCCGCCGTGCTCGCCTCGTGCACCCCGCGCGCGTTGCACAGCAGCACGCCCGGCGGGAGGCGCCGCAGACCGGGCTCGACGGCGTCGGTGCCCGCGGACAGGGTCTGCACGACCCGCAGCGCGCGCATCCGCTCCAGCGGGCGGATGCCGGTGCCGGCGGGACGCATGTACGGCACGACGTAGAACACGCAGTCGGCCGGGTCGCCGGGGAACTCCTGCCCGCCGTCGTCGCCGCCGTCCCAGAAGAGGTAGTTCGGCCCCTTCGGGAGCCCTTCGATCTCCTCCGGCGGAAGCGGCAGCCATATGTCAGCAGTCATGGTCAGGAGGCTATGCCAGGGGCGCGCGCACGCAGAGGTTAGGTTGGTCCACCGAGCAGAGGGAGGGTTACGGCGAGGTGGAGCGCAGGACGATCGGCGCGGCGGCACTCGCGGTGGGGGCCGTAGGACTTGGCTGCATGCCGATGAGCTGGGCCTACAGCACGTCCCGGCAGCGGGGGGAGGAGTCGCTGCGGGCCGCGCACCGGGCGCTGGACCTGGGCTCGTCGCTGCTGGACACCGCCGACATGTACGGCCCGTTCACCAATGAGCTGCTGCTGGGCCGGGTGCTGAAGGAGCGGCGCTCCGACGCCTTCGTCTCGACCAAGGTCGGGCTGCTGGTGGGCGAGCAGCACATCGTGGCCAACGGCCGCCCCGGCTACGTGAGACGGGCCTGCGACGCGTCGCTGCGGCGGTTGCAGACGGAGGTGATCGACCTCTACCAGCTGCACCGGGCCGATCCGGAGGTGCCGGTGGAGGAGACCTGGGGGGCGATGGCGGAGCTGGTGCGGGCCGGGAAGGTGCGGGCGCTCGGGCTGAGCGCGGTGGGGGCGCGCGGCGGGCGCCGGTCCCGGGGGCGGCTGCATGACGGAACGATCCGGCAACTGGAGCGGGTGCAGCAGGTGTTCCCGGTGAGCGCGGTGCAGGCCGAACTGTCGGTGTGGTCGCCCGACGCGCTGGAGTCGCTGCTGCCGTGGTGCACCGCGCGGGGCGTGGGCCTGCTGGCCGCGATGCCGCTCGGCAACGGCTTCCTGACCGGCACGCTCACCCCCGGCGAGGGGTTCGAACCGGACGACCTGCGGGCCCGCCACCCCCGCTTCACCGCCGAGATGATGGCCGCCAACCAGCCGGTCGTCGCCGGTCTGCGCCGGGTGGCCGCCCGGCACGGCGACGGCGTCACCCCGGCCCAGGTGGCCCTGGCCTGGGTGCTCGCCCAGGGCCCGCACGTGATCCCCGTGCCGGGCGCCAAGCGGGAGCGCTGGGTCACGGAGAACGCCGCCGCCGCGGACCTCCGCCTGACCGCCCGGGACCTCGCGGACCTGGGCGCGCTGCCCGCGGCGCGGGGGTCGTGGGACTGAGCGGGAGCCGCTCGCGCACGGATCCGGGGTCCCGGGACGCGGGCGCCTGCCGGGGCGGGATCCGGCCGATCGGAGGCCCGGCCCGGGTGCGGGGGTGTATGAGATGAGGGGGACCGCCGCGTCGAAGGGACAGGCATGAACGTGCGGGCTGGAGCTGTGACCGGGGCGCTGGCCGCCGCCCTGCTGCTGGCGGCCGGGTGCTCGTCCGGGCCGCCGCCGCCCGGTGACCGCGGCACACCGCCCGGCACGGCCGCCGCCAGCCCCTCGCCCGGCCGGACCGCCGGGGAGAGCGCCCCGCCGGCCAAGGGCACCGTCACCGTGCTGCGCACCGTCGCCGAGGGCCTGGACTCACCGTGGGGCCTGGCCCCGCTGCCGGACGGCGGGCTGCTCGTCTCCTCCCGCGACCGGGCCACCCTCACCCGCGTGGACGAGCGGACGGGCCGTACGACGGAACTGGGCACCGTCTCCGGGGTGGCACCGCAGGGCGAGGGCGGCCTCCTCGGCATCGCCCTCTCCCCCGGCTTCGCCTCCGACCACATGGTCTACGCGTACTTCACCTCCGCCTCCGACAACCGCATCGTCCGGATGCTGTACGACCCGAAGAAGCCCCCCAAGGAGCAGCTCGGCGCGCCCGACACGGTGTTCAGGGGCATCCCCAAGGGGTTCGTGCACAACGGCGGCCGGATCGCCTTCGGCCCCGACGGCATGCTGTACGCGGGCACCGGCGAGAGCGGGGAACGCGGCCTGGCCCAGGACACCAGGTCGCTGGGCGGCAAGATCCTGCGGCTGACCCCCGAGGGCGAACCGGCCCCCGGCAACCCCTTCCCGGACTCCCCCGTGTATTCCTACGGCCACCGCAATGTGCAGGGCCTGGCCTGGGACGGCCGGCAGCGGCTGTTCGCGTCCGAGTTCGGCCAGGACACCTGGGACGAGCTGAACGCGATCGT
Organism: Streptomyces sp. SAT1; assembly: GCF_001654495.1. Classification (GTDB taxonomy): domain Bacteria; phylum Actinomycetota; class Actinomycetes; order Streptomycetales; family Streptomycetaceae; genus Streptomyces; species Streptomyces andamanensis. The sequence goes on along the minus strand of NZ_CP015849.1, from coordinate 5,151,659 downwards.
GCCCGGCGGCGACTACGGCTGGCCGAAAGCGGAGGGGAGGTCCGGCGACCGCAGGTACCGCGACCCGGTCGCCCAGTGGCACACCGACCAGGCGTCCCCCAGCGGCATCGCCTACGCCGGCGGCTCGATCTGGATGGCGGGGCTCAAGGGCGAGCGGCTGTGGCGGATCCCGCTGCGCGGCACGGCCGCCTCGGCGGCCCCCCAGTCCTTCCTGACCGGTGAGTACGGCCGGCTGCGCACGGTCGCCGCGGCGGGCGACGGCAGGCTGTGGCTGGTCACCAGCAACACCGACGGGCGCGGGAGCCCGAAGAAGGGCGACGACCGGATCCTGGAGATCCGGGTGACGTGACGCGCGGGGGGGGGAGGTCGGGCGGGTGGGGCGCGGGCCGCGCGCGCTCGGCCGCTACCCGGCGCCCTCCCCGGCTTCCTCGGCCTCCCCGGCTTCCTCGGCCTCCCCGGCTTTCTCGGCTTCCCCGGCCTGCTCGGCTTCGGCCGCGGGTCCGGGCGGGCGGACGACGACCTTCCCGGAGGCGAGGTCTATCGGTCCCCGCCCGGGATCGCTGTCCCCGATGTCCTCCCGGCTCAGCTCCAGCCGCTTCTGCTCGTCGTGGGTGTGCTTGCGGCCCGGTGCGAACAGTTCCTCGAAGGCGTTGAACACGGTCCCTCCCTCCCGGTCGCCTCCACCGTACGTCTCAGCCGGGCGTGGGGGCGGTGAGCGGGTCGCCGGGGAAGAGCTCCAGCCGGTGCGCCACCGCCGCCGCCTCGCCCCGGCCGGAGACGCCGAGCTTCGCCAGGACGTTCGATACGTGCACGCTGGCCGTCTTGGGTGAGATGAACAGCTCCTCGGCTATCTGGCGGTTGGTGCGGCCCCGGGCGACCAGGCGCAGCACGTCGCGCTCCCGCTGGGTGAGGCCCAGGGCCTCGGCGGGATCCTCGGGCGGCCCAGGCGGCGGGGCACAGGTCAGGGAGAGGCGGGCGCGCTGGGCGAGCAGGGCCGCGGAGTCGGCCAGCGGCCGGGCCCGCAGATGCTCGGCGACCGCGTGGGACAGGCGGAGCAGTTCCGTGGCGCGCTCGCGCCCGTCCTCGCCCCCGGTGAGCAGCGCCTCGGCCAGGCGCAGCCGGACCCTGGCCAGTTCGTAGGGGCGCTCCAGGGTCTCGAAGGCGGCGACGACCGGCGCCCAGTCCTCGGGGTCCGCGCTCCCCTCGGCGTACGCGAGCTCGGCGTGCACCCACCGCTCGTACGCCTGCCAGACGGGCACGTTGACGGTCAGTGCCCCGGCGGCCCGGCGGATGCGGGCGAGGGCGTCGGCGCGTCCCTCCTCGGTGGCGGGCAGCCCGGCCGTGCGGGTCTCCACGGTGGCGGCGCTCAGCAGCAGCGGCCAGGCGTAACGCTGGGTGCCGGGCGGGAAGCCGTCCCGGAGGGCGCGTCCGGCTTCGGCGCGGGCGTCCAGCAGGCGGCCCTCGCCCGCCGCGACGCCGATGGCGATGCGGACCAGGGGCAGGGTGTGCTGCGGGGCGCAGTCATGGGTGCCGAAGTAGGCCCGGCCGTCCGCCAGATGGGCGGCGGCCTTGGCCAGCTCGCCGCGGGCGAGGGCGAGTTCGGCGCGGATACGGGCGTGGAAGGCGCGCGGTCTGGCGCTCTGTCCGACCCGCCGCGAACGGCAGGCCGCTTCGGCCGCCTCCTCCCAGCGGCCCAGGGTGAACAGCGACTCGGCGAGATTGCCCCAGACGTACGCCTCGTGGTCGAACCGGCCGAAGCGCCGGGTGTACTCGATGCCCTGCTCCAGCAGGGGCACGGCCTCGCGGGAACGGCCCACGGACTCCAGCTCGGAGGGGAGGTTGACGTAGGAGCGGCCGGCCACGGAGGCGATGCCGTCCGCCACCGTGCGCCGGTTGACCTCGCGCATCTCGGCGAGTCCGGCGTCGACGTCACCCGCCTCGACCCGCAGGCCGCCCAGGGTGAGGCGGGCGGTCATCTCGATCTCCTGGGCGCCGACCATGCGCGCGTACTCCACGGCCCGCTCGGCGGCCGAGAAGGCGTCGGGGCCGGGCTCGTGGATCATGGACCAGTTGGCGACGTTGGCCAGGACCTCGGCGTGCACCTCGGAGGGCGGCAGGCCGCGCACCAGGTCCTGGGCGCGGGCCAGTTCCCGCCAGCCGTCGCCCTGGGCCTTCGCCTGGACCAGACGGGAGCGCTGGATCCAGAACCAGGCGGCGCGCAGCGGGTCGTGGTCGTCGTCCAGATGGCGCAGCGCCCGCTTGATGATCTTCATGGCGCGGTCCCGCTCCCCGCACAGGCGGCCCGCGACGGCGGCCTCGGCCATCAGGTCCAGATAGCGCAGCGGGGTGGTGGCCGGGTCGCAGCCGCACGGGGGGTAGACCTCGGTGTAGTCCACCGGGCGCAGCCGGGCGCGCACGTCCGCGGGGGCGGTGTCCCACAGCTCCATCGCCCGCTCCAGGAGGCGCAGTTGCTCGCTGTAGGCGTGCCGGGCGCGGGCGGTGACGGAGGCGTCGAGGACGGCGGGCAGCGCCTTGGCGGGGTCGTGGGCGTGGTACCAGTAGCTGGCCAGCCGCAGGACGCGCTGGTCGGCGGGGACGAGGGAGGCGTCGGCCTCCAGGGCTTCGGCGTAGCGGCGGTTGAGGCGGGAGCGTTCGCCGGGCAGCAGGTCGTCGCCGACGGCCTCGCGGACCAGGGCGTGCCGGAAGCGGTAGGCGTCGCCGGTGGGGGCTGCGGTGAGGATGTGGGCGTTCACCGCGGCGCGCAGCGCCTCGATGAGGTCGTCCTCGGCGAGCCGGGCCACGGCGGCGAGCAGCCGGTACTCGACGGTGGAGCCGCCCTCGGCGGCGATCCGGACGACCCGCTGGGCGTCCTCGGGCAGGGCCTCGACGCGGACGAGGAGCAGATCGCGCAGGGAGTCGCTGAGGTCGGCGCAGCGCTCGCTGGCGCAGACGGCCAGTTCCTCGACGAAGAAGGCGTTGCCGTCGGAGCGTTCGAAGATGCGGTCGATCTGCGCGGGGTCGGGTTCGGTGGCGAGGATGCCGGCGATCTGGCGGCCGACCTCCTGCCGGGTGAAGCGCTCCAGTTCGATGCGGCGGACCGTGCGCAGCCGGTCGAGCTCGGCGAGCAGGGGGCGCAGCGGGTGGCGGCGGTGGATGTCGTCGGAGCGATAGGTGGCCAGGACGACCAGCCGGCCGGTGCGCAGGGTGCGGAAGAGATAGCTGAGCAGGTGCCGGGTGGAGGCGTCGGCCCAGTGCAGGTCCTCCAGGACGAGGAGGACGGTGTGACCGGCGCCGATCTGCTCCAGCAGACGGGCGGTGAGCTCGAAGAGGCGGGCCGTGCCCTCCTCGTCGGGCCGGCCGGTGCCGCGCGCGGCGGGCTGCTCGGCCAGTTCGGGCAGGAGCCGGGCCAGGTCCTCCTCCTGGCCCGCGCTCGCGGCGGCGAGCGCGTCGGGCAGTTCGCGGCGCAGGGCGCGCAGCGCGGTGGAGAAGGCGGCGAAGGGCAGCCCGTCGGCGCCCATCTCCACACAGCCGCCGAGCGCGACGACCGCGCCCCCGCGGGCGGCGGCCGCCGCGAACTCCTCGACGAGCCGGGTCTTGCCGACACCGGCCTCGCCGCCGATCAGCAGGGCCTGCGGCTCTCCCGCGCCCGCCCTGGCGAGCGCTTCGCGCAGTGTGTCCGATTCGTGCTCGCGGCCCACGAACACCGGACTGACAGACCTGGTCTCCACGGGTCCGAGCATCGCACGGGGGTGTGACAGCGCGGGAGCGGATTTCGGCGCGGGAGCGGATCCCGGGGTACCGCCCGGCACCGGGCGCCGGCCCGGTTCCGGCCGGCCGGGAGCCCGCCGCGCCGGGGCGGTCATGCGGCGCGGGTGAACCGGTGCCGCCCGGGGCCGCCGCTATGCGACTCGGCCTCCGGCGCCTCGCGGGAGGCTGTGCGGCGGGCGGCGCGGCGCCCGCGCAGCGCCTCGGCGGCCAGCCGCTCCTGCTCGGCCAGGTGGCGCAGCTCGGCGGAGCGCAGCTCGTGGAGTTCGTAGGCGAACATGGTGTCTCCCCTGGTGAAATGGTGTCCGGCACCTCTTCTCGCGGTGCCTGAGACCACTTTCGCCGTCCAGGGGGCCGGCCCGCATCGGGCGAGTTCCGCATCTTCGGCGGCGCCCGGGGCCTTAGAGGCACCCGGGGGGGCCTCAGAGCCGCCGTAAGGTACCCAGGCGGCTCTGAGGACGGGTCAGGCCGAGGGCAGTCCGAGCAGGACGTCGGTGTACTTCAGGACGGCCAGCAGCAGCCCGAGGACGCCGAGCGCGGCTCCCGCCCAGGCGACCGACTTGATCCAGGGCGCCTGCGGCTCGCCCGGCGCCCCGAACGCGGGCCGGGCGAGCACCACGACGCCGACGACCAGGGCGAGCAGCGCGAACAGCCCGCCCCACAGCGCGGTGGTGTGCCAGGCGTCGCCGTAGACCTCCTTGATCTGCGTCGCGACGCTGGCGGTGGTGGAGGTCCGCAGCTGGCCGGTCAGCTGTTCGCGCGCACCGGCGACGGTGCCGAGCCAGCTGCCGCTGAGCGACACCAGACCGAGCGCCGCGGCCACGACGGCGGCCGCGCCCTGCCCCACTCCGGCCGGGCGGGGCGCGGCCGGTCCGGCGGCCTCCGTGTCCGCCTCGGCCTCCGCCTCGGCATCGGCATCGGCGGTCTCGGCGGCGGTGGCGGCCCCGGTCTCGGCGGTCTCCGCGTCGGAGGCGGTCCCGGCGGCGGCCGGCGTGTCCTCCGTCGCCGGTGCCCCGGCAGTGGCCGCCGCCGAGTCGGCGGCGGCCGCCCCGTCCTTCGTGTCGGCGCCGGTGGTGGTGCTGGTCTCGTCTGCGGTCCTGGTTCCCATGCGGGCACCGTACGGACGCAGTCTGAGAGGTCCCTTAACGGTCGCCGCCGCTGTCCACGCGCGCGCGTGCCGCGCGCCACTCGGGGGCGAGCACCGCCCAGATCTCGGTGTCCTGGCGTACGCCCCGGTAGGGGTAGTGCTCGCGGAGCACGCCCTCGCGGGTCAGACCGAGGCGCCGGGCGACGTTGACGCTGGGCTCGTTGGCCGAGGACACGTGCCACTCCACGCGGTGCATGTCCCGCTCGTCGAACGCCCAGTCGATGAGAATGCGGGCGCCCCGGGTGACCAGGCCCTTGCCGGTCCCGGCGGGCTCCAGCCAGCAGCCGATCTCGCAGACGCCGGTCTCCGCGTCGAAGACCCGGAACAGCAGCCCGCCCACCAGCCGGTCCGCCAGCCACAGCCCGTGCAGGAAGCCGGTGTCGGCGGCGCGCTTGTCCGCGTACGACCGCAGGACGGCGCGGGCGGCGTCCACATCGGTGGCGTGCGCGCCGAACGGGATGTGCCGGGTGATGAACTCCCGCCCGCGGTCGAGGTGCGCGAGGAACTCCTCGGCGTGCCAGGGCTCCAGGGGCCGCAGTTCCGCGCCGTCACCCAGGGATATCGCGTACATCCGGTTGCTGCTCCTTCACGAGTTCCGCCATGTTCGCCAGGCCCGCCATGTCCGGCGTGACGTCGCCGAGCCTCTCATGGGCGGCCCGGCACTCCGGCGGCTCGATGCTGATGCGGGGCAGGACACGGTCCAGGCGGCGCGGCAGCCACCAGTTGGCGCGTCCGAGGAGGTGCATCAGCGCGGGCACGAGCAGGGTGCGCAGCACGAACGCGTCCAGCGCCACGGCGGCGGCGAGCGCGATGCCGAACATGGCGATCACCCGGTCGCCGCCGAGCACGAAGGCGAGGAAGACGGAGATCATGATGACCGCGGCGGAGTTGATCACCCGGCTGGTCTCGGCCAGGCCGACCCGGACCGCGCGCCGGTTGTCACCGGTCTCCAGCCACTCCTCGTACATCCGGCTGACCAGGAAGACCTGGTAGTCCATGGAGAGCCCGAAGAGCACCGAGACCATGATCACGGGCAGGAACGGCTCGATGGGCCCGGCCCGGCCGAGGCCGAGGAACTCGCTGCCCCAGCCCCACTGGAAGATCGTGACGACGACGCCGAAGGAGGCGGCGACGGCGGCGACGTTCATGGCGGCGGCCTTGAGCGGGATGCCCACCGACCGGAAGGCGAGCAGCAGCAGGACGCAGCCGAGGCCGACGACCACGCCGACGAACAGCGGCAGCCGGCCGACGATCACCCCGGCGAAGTCGTCGTATCCGGCGGTCACCCCGCCGACGTGCACATCGAGCGAGGTGCCGGTCTCGGCGCGCGGCAGCACCCGTTCGCGCAGCCGGTCGACGAGGTCGCTGGTGCGCTGCGACTGGGGCGCCGAGTCGGGGACGACGCTCAGGGTGGCGGTGGTGCCGCCGGTGTTGTAGGTCACCGGGGTGACGGCGGCGACGCCGTCGGTGGCGCGCAGGGTGGTGCCCAGGTTGTCCAGGGCGAGCCGGTCGGCGGCGCCGTCGACGCGGGTGACCAGGGTGAGCGGGCCGTTGACGCCGGGCCCGAAACCGTCGGCGATCAGGTCGTAGGCCCGCCGGGTGGTCGAGGAGGCCGGGTCGTTGCCCTGGTCGGAGGTGCCCAGGTGCAGGAAGAGCGTGGGCAGGGCGAGCACGGTGACCACGGCGAGGGCGAGGGCGCCCAGCAGCTTGGGCCGGCGCTCCACGAAGGCCGACCAGCGGGCGGCGAACCCGGTGGGCAGTTCGGGCTGCGGTCCGTGCTCGGCGAGCCGGCGGCGCTCGCGGCGGCTGAGGGCGCGCGGTCCGATGAAGGACAGCAGGGCGGGCAGCAGGGTCACCGAGGCCGCGACGGTGAGGACGACGGTGGAGGCGGCGGCGAGGGCGACGCCGTTGAGGAAGCCGAGCCGCAGGATCAGCATGCCCAGCAGCGCGATGCAGACGGTGGCGCCGGCGAAGACAACGGCCCGGCCGGTGGTGGCGACGGCGTTCGTGGCGGCCTCGGTGACGCCGAGTCCGCGTTTGAGGCCGCGCCGGTGGCGGGTGACGATGAACAGCGCATAGTCGATGCCGACGCCGAGGCCGATGAGCATGCCGAGCATGGGCGCGAAGTCGGCCACCGTCATGGCGTGGCCGAGCAGCCCGATGGCGGCGTGGGCGGTGCCGACGCTGACCAGCGCGGTGGCGATGGGCAGCAGGGAGGCGGCGGGCGAGCCGAAGGCGAGCAGCAGCACCACACCGGCCACGGCGACGCCCAGGATCTCCGCCAGGTGCCCGCCGGAGGACTGGGTGGCGCCGACGGCACTGCCGCCCAGCTCCACCTGGAGTCCGTCGCCCTGTGCCTCCTTGGCGGTGTGCACGACGGCTTTCGCCTGGGCCTCGGTGATGTCCTGGGCCGGGCGGGTGAAGGTCACCGTCGCGTAGGCGGTGCGGCCGTCCCGGCTGATCCGGTCCGTGCTCTGGCCGCCCTGGCCGCCCTGGCCGCCCTGGGCACTCTGGCCCTTGTACGGGCTGGTCACGGAGGCCACCTCGGGCAGCGCCTCGATGCGGTCCAGGGCCCGGGTCATCGTCTGCTCGACGTCGGCGGCGCGCACGGTGCCGTCCTCGGTGTGCCAGACGACGGTGTCGCTGTCCCCGCCGAGGCCGGGAAAGCCCTGGCGCAGCAGCTGGGTGGCGCGGCCCGAGTCGGTGCCGGGGACCTCGTAGTCGTTGGAGTACGCCGGGCCGGCGACGGCGGCGGCGACCGAGACCCCGCCGAGGGCCAGCAGCCAGAGCAGGACGGTGACGAGGCGGTACCGGACACACCAGCGCGCGAGGGCTGCCACGAAACGTGCTCCCAGAGGACTGTATGGGGATCTTTGACCGGGAACAGTCGTCCATGAACGGAACGGCCCGCAAAGAACGCATGAGCAAGGTGAAAACACTCTTGCAGGCGAATGTGATCGTTTAGCGCATTCGTGGCGTTACTCACAGGAATGCGGCCCTGTTCACCCGCGATCGGGTGAACCGGCTGCCGGTCCGCTCACACAGCGGGAGGGACCGTCACGGAAGCGTGGTCGCGGGGCTCGTAGGTCTCGCAGGTCTCGCAGGGCTCGCGGGGCTCGCGGGGCTCGCGGGGCTCGCGGGGCTCGCGGGGCGGTCAGCCGGGCTGGTCGCCGAGGGCCATCATCATGACCCCGGCGACCAGGAGCCACAGGGCCCGCCGGGTGCGGCCGCGCTGCCCGAGGACGGCCGCGCAGGCGCAGACGGCGGCCCCGGCGGCGTAGGCGGCCGGTACGCGGGCGGAGGACGCGTCGGCGAGCCGCAGCAGGGCGGCGGCGCAACCGGCGAGCGCCAGCAGGGCACCGGCCCCGGCCGCCGTCCAGCGGGCGCGGCGGGCGACGGTGACGCCTTCCGGGTGGCCGTCGTCCTCGTCCCGGTCGTCCCCGGCCGGATCGTCTCCGGTCACATCGTTTCCGGTCGGAACGCCCCTGGTCGGATCGTCGTCCAGGAGGGCGGTCGGTGCCGGGGATATCGCGGCGGGCGTCTCGGGGGCGGCGCGTCCACTCATGGCGGGCGAGCGTAGCGGCCCGGTGCGGCGGCCCGGACAGGGGGGTGGTGCGGACGGAAAGCGGAGGCACAGGCACCGCGGGGACGGACGGCGACACACCAAGGGGGGATGCATCGGGTGCGATGCATCCCCCCTTGGTGGCGGCTCGGGCGGCCTCGGGCGGCTCAGCCCTCGCTGACGCCGAGCTTCTCCAGGATCAGTTCCTTGACGCGGGCCGCGTCCGCCTGGCCGCGCGTGGCCTTCATGACCGCGCCGACCAGCGCACCGGCCGCCGCCACCTTGCCGCCGCGGATCTTGTCCGCGACGCCCGGGTTGCCGGCGATGGCCTCGTCGACGGCGGCGGTCAGCGCGCCCTCGTCGGAGACGACCTTGAGGCCGCGCTTGTCGACGACCTCGTCCGGGGTGCCCTCGCCCGCGAGGACGCCCTCGATGACCTGGCGGGCGAGCTTGTCGTTCAGATCGCCGGAGGTCACCAGCTCGGTGACCCGGGCGACCTGCTGCGGCGTGATCGCCAGCTCGTCCAGGGAGCTGCCGGACTCGTTGGCGCTGCGCGCCAGCTCGCCCATCCACCACTTGCGGGCGGAGGTGGCGTCGGACCCGGCGTCGATGGTGGCGACGATCAGGTCCAGCGCACCGGCGTTGAGGATGGCCTGCATGTCGGTGGCCGTGATGCCCCACTCCGCCAGGAGGCGGGTGCGGCGGGCCAGCGGGGGCTCGGGCAGGGCGGCCCGGAGCTGCTCCACCCACTCGCGGGAGGGGGCCACCGGGACCAGGTCGGGCTCCGGGAAGTACCGGTAGTCCTCGGCCTCCTCCTTGATGCGGCCCGAGGTGGTGGAACCGGTGTCCTCGTGGAAGTGGCGGGTCTCCTGGACGATGGTGCCGCCGGAGGAGAGCACCGCGGCGTGCCGCTGGATCTCGAACCGGGCGGCGCGCTCGACGGAGCGCAGCGAGTTCACGTTCTTGGTCTCGCTGCGGGTGCCGAACTTGTCGGCGTCCTTGGGCATCAGCGACAGGTTCACGTCGCAGCGCATCTGGCCCATCTCCATGCGGGCCTCGGAGACACCCAGGGCACGGATGACCTCGCGCAGCTCGCGCACGTAGGCCTTGGCGACCTCCGGGGCGCGCTCGCCGGCCCCGACGATCGGCTTGGTGACGATCTCGATGAGCGGGATGCCGGCGCGGTTGTAGTCGAGCAGGGAGTGGGACGCGCCGTGGATGCGGCCGGTGGCACCGCCGACGTGCGTCGACTTGCCGGTGTCCTCCTCCATGTGGGCGCGCTCGATCTCCACGCGGAAGGTCTCGCCGTCCTCCAGCTGCACGTCGAGGTAGCCGTCGAAGGCGATCGGCTCGTCGTACTGGGAGGTCTGGAAGTTCTTCGGCATGTCCGGATAGAAGTAGTTCTTCCGGGCGAAGCGGCACCATTCGGCGATCGAGCAGTTCAGCGCGAGGCCGATCTTGATCGCGGACTCGACGCCGGTCGCGTTGACGACCGGGAGCGCGCCGGGCATGCCGAGGCAGACCGGGCAGGTCTGGGAGTTCGGCTCGGCGCCGAGCGCCGTCGAACAGCCGCAGAACATCTTCGTCTTGGTGCCGAGTTCGACATGGACCTCAAGGCCCATGACGGGGTCGTACGACGCCAGCGCGTCCTCGTACGACACCAGGTCGGTCGTGGTGGTCACGGTGAAAACTTCCCTCTCAGCCCAGCAGGACGTCGTCGTCGCCCAGCCGCTTCAGCTCGCGGTAGAGGATGGCGAGGCCGGTGACGATGGCCGCGGCGGACACGGCGGCGTCGATCAGACGCAGCGTGTCGCTCTCCGAGCGGGCCTTTCTGGCCTGCTTGATGACGCCGACGGCGCCGAACGCGGTCGTCGCCATGGACAGGTACGTACCGGACTTGGACTTCTTGAAGCCCTTGGCCTTGGACAGGGCATTGCTCACAGCGACGGAGCCTCCTCGAGCAGCGGGTGTCCCCACTTTTCCACGAACGCGGCCTCGACGGCGGCGCCCACCTTGTAGAGACGGTCGTCCTTCATCACCGGGGCGATGATCTGCAGGCCGACCGGGAGGTTGTCCTCCGGGGCCAGACCGCAGGGCAGGGACATGGCCGCGTTGCCCGCCAGGTTGGTGGGGATGGTGCACAGATCGGCCAGGTACATCGCCATCGGGTCGTCGGCGCGCTCGCCGATCGCGAAGGCGGTGGTCGGGGTCGTCGGGGAGACGATCACGTCGACCTGCTCGAACGCCGCGTCGAAGTCCTGCTTGATCAGCGTACGGACCTTCTGGGCACTGCCGTAGTACGCGTCGTAGTAGCCGGAGCTGAGCGCGTAGGTGCCGAGCATGACGCGGCGCTTGACCTCGGGGCCGAAGCCCGCCTCACGGGTGAGGGAGGTGACGTCCTCCGCCGAACGGGTGCCGTCGTCGCCGGTGCGCAGGCCGTAGCGCAGGCCGTCGAAGCGGGCCAGGTTGGAGGAGCACTCCGAGGGCGCGATCAGGTAGTACGCCGAGAGGGCCAGGTCGAAGGACGGGCAGTCCAGCTCGACGATCTCGGCGCCCAGCTCCCTGAGCACCCCGACGGACTCGTCGAAGCGCTGGATGACGCCGGCCTGGTAGCCCTCGCCGCGGAACTGCTTGACCACGCCGACGCGCATGCCCGCCACGCTGCCGTTGCGCGCGGCCTCGACGACCGGCGGGACCGGCGCGTCGATGGAGGTGGAGTCCAGCGGGTCGTGCCCGGCGATCACCTCGTGCAGCAGGGCCGCGTCCAGGACCGTGCGGGCACAGGGGCCGCCCTGGTCCAGCGAGGAGGAGAAGGCCACCATGCCGTAGCGGGAGACCGCGCCGTAGGTCGGCTTGACGCCGACCGTGCCGGTGACGGCGGCCGGCTGGCGGATGGAGCCGCCGGTGTCGGTGCCGATGGCCAGCGGTGCCTGGTAGGAGGCGAGCGCGGCGGAGGAGCCGCCGCCGGAGCCGCCGGGGATCCGGGTGAGGTCCCAGGGGTTGCCGGTGGGGCCGTAGGCGCTGTTCTCGGTGGAGGAGCCCATGGCGAACTCGTCCATGTTGGTCTTGCCGAGGATGACGACACCGGCGTCCTTGAGGCGCTTGGTGAGCGTCGCGTCGTACGGCGGGATCCAGCCTTCGAGGATCTTGGAACCGACGGTGGTCGGCACGCCCTCGGTGGTGAAGATGTCCTTGAGCGCGAGGGGGACGCCGGCCAGCGGGCCGAGCTTCTCCCCGCGCTCGCGCTTCTCGTCCACGGCGCGGGCCTGGGCGAGGGCGCCCTCGCGGTCGACGTGCAGGAAGGCGTGCACCTTCTCGTCGACGGCGTCGATCCGGGCCAGGTGCGCCTCGGTCACCTCGACGGCCGTGAGCTCGCCGGAGGCGATCCTCGCGGCGGTCTCGGCGGCGGTGAGCTTGATGATGTCCGTCATGACTGCTTACTCCTCCCCCAGGATCTGCGGCACCTTGAAACGCTGCTGCTCCTGGGCCGGGGCGCCGGACAGCGCCTGCTCGGGGGTGAGCGACGGACGGACCTCGTCCGCGCGCATGACGTTCGTCAGCGGCAGCGGGTGGGAGGTCGGCGGTACGTCTTGGTCGGCGACCTCACTGACGCGGGCCACCGCGCCGATGATGTCGTCCAGCTGTCCCGCGAAGTGGTCGAGCTCTTCGGGCTTCAGCTCCAGACGCGCCAGCCGGGCGAGGTGGGCGACCTCCTCGCGCGTGATGCCAGGCATGCAGCGTTCCTCTGGGGTGAGTGTGTGGTTCGGGCAAACCGGCTTGGACAAGTCGGTTCGGGCAAGTCGGTTTGGCCCAATCCTATGGGGCCGGGGCGGGTGCCCGTACAGCGGTTTCCCCGGGGCGCCCGGGGCGCGTCACAGGGCGAAGAGCAGTCCGGCGCCGATCAGCACGACGACCGCCGTGGCGAAGTGGATCCCGAAGGCGACGGCCTTCGTGCCGCCGTGGCGCAGGACTATCAGGGTGTCGCCGAGCGGCACGAGGGCCACGCAGAGCAGGAACCACGCCTCGGCCCCGGCGCCCGCGAAGGCCAGCAGCGCCAGGCCCACGACGCCGAGGGTGCCGTCCCTGAGGCCCTTGATCGTCAGATAGGCGCCGGCGTCGCCGGACGGGTCGGCGGGGACGCCGTAGCCGGCGGCGGCCGGGCCGGGCTGGAACAGGAAGCGGTAGCCGAGGAACACGCAGAACAGGTCGAGCACGACGGCCAGGGTGTACGCGGTGACGGTCACGTCTCTTCTCCCGAATCTCCCGAGCTGGCACCTAGCAGTGCTAGCGATGGGAGCGAAGCTAGCAGAGCATCGACAGATTGGCTAGCGTCGCTAGAATGGAATGCATGACCATCCAGAAGCGCCGGGAGCGCGAACGAGCGGACCGCGAACGGCTGATCGTGACGGCCGCGCGGGAACTGGCCGAGGCGGAGGGCTGGGACGCGGTCACCACCCGCCGGCTCGCCGCCGAGATCGAGTACAGCCAGCCGGTCCTCTACAGCCACTTCAAGGGCAAGGGCGCGATCATGGCGGCGGTCGCGGTGCAGGGCTGCGCGGAACTCGCCGTCGAGCTGCGCGCGGCGCGTACGGCGGCCTCGGGCGTACGCCAGGCGCTCACCGCGGTGGGCGAGACGTACACCGCCTTCGCCCGGCGGCGGCCCGCGCTCTACGACGCGATCTTCACCCACGAGACCGAGCTGCCGTTCGCCACTCCCGAGGCTCCGGCGGCCCTCCACGAGGCGTTCGGCGAACTGCTCGCGGCGGTCGCCCCCGTAGCGGCCGAGGGCGACGATCCCGCACTCCTCACGGAGACGTACTGGGCCGGTCTGCACGGCCTGGTCACCCTGATGCGCAGCGGCCGCCTCCCGGAAGCCGCCCACGAACAGCGCCTCGCCCTCCTGACCAGCCGCTTCGCCCCACCCGGCACGGACTGACCCGGCCTGCGGGCCGGGCGTCCAGCCACGGCGGGCGGGCGCCGGGGCCACTCGTCGTCCGCCGACGGGGCCGGGCGACCGGCACCGCCGCCGCAGACGGGTTGTCGTCCGCGGACAACGACCCGCCGGGCCGGAGGACATTCATCCGTCGCCGCCCGCGCAGCCGCGGCCGGACGGCTTCAGGCACCCGACGAGGCATCGCCTTCTCACGGCTCCCCGTACCGAACCGGACCGAACCAGACCGAACCGGACCGGACCGACCGGATATCGCCCTGCGGAGAGCACGCGACGGTGAGCGTGGCGTGACGCGGACCTACGCCCCCGCCCCGCCCCCGCGTCCGCGCGCCGCGCGGGCCGGGTGCGGACCGCGCCGCCGTCAGACCCGGTGCGCCGCCCTCCGGCCGCGACGGGAGCGACGGCCCGGCCCCGGGTTCACTCGTCCGTCGCCACCGCGGGCAGGGCCGCCGCCGGGCGGATCCAGCCTCGGGAGCCGCGGGCGCGGAGCCAGGCCGTGGTCTCCTCGGGGGGCATCGCGGCGGCGACCAGCCAGCCCTGTACGGCGTCGCAGCGCAGGTCGCGCAGCCGCTCCCAGGTCTCGTCGTCCTCGACGCCCTCGGCGACGACGAGGAGGCCGAGGGAGTGGGCGAGGTCGACGGTGCAGCGCACGATCTCGGCGTCCTCGGTGTCCACCGCGAGGCGGGCCACGAACGAGCGGTCGATCTTCAGCTCGCTCACCGGCAGCCTGCGCAGGTGCACCAGCGAGGAGTAGCCGGTGCCGAAGTCGTCCAGGGACATCTTCACGCCGTGCGCGGTCAGGCCCGCCAGGGTGTCGGCGGCCCGCTGCGGGTCCTCCAGGAGGACATGCTCGGTGATCTCCAGCTGGAGGGCGCCCGCCGGGACGCCGTGCCGGGCGAGGCGGGCGGCCACCGAACCGGCGAAGCCGGGGGTGTGCACATCGCGCGGGGAGACATTGACGGCCACCGGCACGAACAGGCCCTGCGCGCGCCACGCGGCGACCTGCCCGAGGGCGGTCTCCAGCACGTACTCCGTCAGATGGGGCATCAGCCCGGAGGACTCGGCGATGGCTATGAACTCGTCCGGCGGCACCTTGCCGCGCTCGGGGTGCACCCAGCGCACCAGCGCCTCCAGGCCGGCCACCTGGCCGTCGAAGCGCACCTTGGGCTGGTAGTGCAGCTGCACCTCGTGGGCGTCCAGGGCCCGGCGCAGGTCGCCCAGGAGCCCGAGCCGGTCGGGGGTGTTGGAGTCCCGCTTGGACTCGTACGCCTCCACGCCGGTGCGGTCCCGCTTGGCCTGGTACATCGCCACGTCCGCCCGGCGCAGCATGCCCTCGGCGTCCAGGGCGTGGTCGGGGAAGACGGCGACCCCGGCGCTGGCCTCCAGGACGAGGGTGAGCCCGTCGAGGTCGAGGGGCGAGCTGAGCGTGGTGACCAGGCCGCGCGCGATACGGGTCGCCGAGGTCGTGGAGTCGGCGACGGGCAGTAACACGGCGAACTCGTCCCCGCCGAGCCGCGCGGCCTCCGCCCCGCGCGGCAGCGCCTGCCGCAGCCGGTCGGCGATCTGGAGCAGCAGCCGGTCCCCGGCGAGGTGCCCGAGGGTGTCGTTGACCGAGCGGAAGCGGTCGAGGTCGATCAGCATCAGGGCGGCGCGCGCGCCGATGCGCTCGGCGTCGTCCAGGGCGGTCCAGATGCGCTCCAGCAGCCACTGCCGGTTGGGCAGCCCGGTCAGCGGGTCGCGCAACTGCTCCTCGGCGCGGGCGCGGGCGATCCACAGGGTGGAGTCCAGGGCGATGAGCGGAATGGCGAACAGCGGCAGCAGGACCGGTTCGGCGACGGCGACGACGCAGACCAGCGGCGCGATGCCGAGCAGGGCCACCGCGACCAGGCCCTGTCTGACGAGCGCGGTGCGGGCCACGGTGGGCACCGGGTCGGTGCGCGGGGAGTGCAGGTACCAGAGCAGGACGCGGGTCACCGCCAGGTAGACGGCGGCGACGAGCACCACCTGGAGGGCGGTGTACACGGTCCAGGTGCCCGGGTCCCAGGGGTGCTCCACGGTCGGCACCCGGCCGAAGGCACCGAGCAGCAGGGCGGCGGCGGCGATGCCGAGGATGTCGACGGAGCCGTGCAGCACGCCGGGGCGCCAGCGGTGGCGCCGGGCCACCCCGACCAGGACGACGACGGTGAGGCTGACCAGTCCGGCCGGCACCCAGCCGTAGAGCAGCAGCACGGCGAGGGTGAGGGCGGCGCCGGAGCCGGTGCCGCCCCACCAGCGGGCCCGGCCGAGCATGACCAGGTGGCCGACGATGACGCCGGTGAGCACGGCCAGCGACCAGCCGGCCGTGCCGGACGGGAAGAGGGCGTGACCCGCGGTGAACGCGCCGTAGAAACCGGCGCCGAGGGTGAGGGCGGCGGCCGAGGCGACCACCGCGGGCAGGGCCGGCCGGGACGGACGCGTGCCGGTCCCGGTGCCGGGCAGCCCTGACAGGTGCTCACCGGGCGGGCGGACGGGGGCGCGGACCTCCGTGACCGCGTACGGCCGGGCGGCGCGGCCCGGGTGCCCCGGCGGTGCGGTGCGCCGGTCCGGGCGCGAACGCTGTCCCGTCCGCCTCCCCCGTCCGCGCCACGCACCGGTCATCCGGCGCAGCCGTGAGTGCGGGGAGGCGCTCTCGGTCGGTTCCATTCCCGTCCCTCTCACAGCCGGCGGTGCCCACGCCACGCGGCCCGATGCCCGACGTCCCCTGGGCACAGCCGCGCTGGAAAACCCTTCCACGTACTCGTCAGGAGCACGGGGATGCCCCGGCCGCAACTGGGCACGGCGGGCGCACTCCTCAACAGTAGGCCGCGGAAGGCTTCCTCGGGCAGCGGTCGCGGACGGTTGCCCGAATGCGCCCCGGCCACCCGTATGCATCTGATATGCGCCGATCGGAGGGCCTTCAACCGCTACTCTTCGGTCGGTAGAGCGACTTCGGCCGCCGCTTCCGGGCCCTGTTCCAGGAGAATTCCGAAACCTTCCTCGTTCAGCACCGGAACCTTCGCCTGCATCGCCTTGTCGTATTTCGAACCGGGGTTGTCGCCCACCACGACGAACGACGTCTTCTTCGACACCGAACCGGTCACCTTGGCGCCCCGGCTCTGGAGCGCGTCCTTGGCTCCGTCCCTGGTGAAGTGTTCGAGGGTGCCGGTGACCACGACCGTCAGGCCCTCCAGCGGACGCGGCCCCTCGTCGGCGCCGGAGGACGCGTCCTCCAACGGCACACCGGCCGCCTTCCACTTGCGCACGATCTCGCGGTGCCAGTCCTCGGTGAACCACTCCTTGACGGCCGCCGCGATGATCGGGCCGACGCCGTCGATATTGGCCAGTTCCTCCTCGGTGGCCTGCTCGATCCGGTCCAGGGAACGGAACTCGCGCGCGAGTGCCTGCGCGGCGACCGGGCCCACATGGCGGATGGAAAGCCCGTTCAGGAAGCGGGCCAGCGGGCGGTCCTTGGCCGCCGCGATGTTCTCCAGCAGCGCCAGGGTGTTCTTCTTCGGCTCGCCCTTCTGGTTGGCGAAGACGGTGACGACCTTCTCCTCGCCGGTCTTCGGGTCCCGCTTGGGCAGACCGCTGTCCGGGTCGAGCACATGGGCCTTGATGGGCAGCAGCTTCTCCACCGTCAGGTCGAACAGGTCGCCCTCGTCGGCCAGCGGCGGATCGGCCGGTTCCAGCGGGTGGGTGAGCGCGGCGGCGGCGACCTCGCCGAAGTGCTCGATGTCCAGGCACTGCCGGCCCGCCAGATACGAGACCCGCTCGCGCAACTGCGCCGGACACGTACGGGCGTTGGGGCAGCGCAGGTCGATGTCGCCCTCCTTCATGGCCCGCAGCGGCGTACCGCACTCGGGGCACTCGGCGGGCATGACGAACTCCCGCTCGCTGCCGTCGCGCAGGTCGACGACCGGGCCGAGGATCTCCGGGATGACGTCACCGGCCTTGCGCAGCACCACGGTGTCCCCGATGAGGACGCCCTTGGCCTTGACCACGTCCTGGTTGTGCAGGGTGGCGAACTCGACCTCCGAGCCGGCCACCGTGACCGGCTCGACCTGCGCGTAGGGCGTGACCCGGCCGGTGCGTCCGACGCCCACCTTGATGTCGAGGAGCTTGGTGTTGACCTCTTCGGGCGCGTACTTGTACGCGATGGCCCAGCGGGGCGCGCGGGCCGTGGAGCCGAGGCGGCCCTGGAGGCGGATCTCGTCGAGCTTGATGACGGCGCCGTCGATCTCGTGCGCCACGGAGTGCCGGTGCTCGCCGTAGTACGCGATGAACTCGCGCACGCCCGCGAGGTCGTCCACCACCCTGTTGTGCGGGGAGGTGGGCAGGCCCCAGCCGTGCAGCAGCTCGTACGCCTGGGAGAGGCGGTTCAGGCCCTCGTAGCCCTCCAGGGCGCCGATGCCGTGGACCACCATGTGCAGCGGGCGGGTGGCGGTGACGCGCGGGTCCTTCTGGCGCAGCGAACCGGCCGCCGCGTTGCGCGGGTTGGCGAAGGGCTTGTCGCCGGCCTCGACCAGCCGGGCGTTCAGCTCCTCGAACTTCTCCATCGGGAAGAAGACCTCGCCGCGGATCTCCACGAGGCCGGGCACCTTCTCGCCGTGCAGCCGGTCGGGGATCTCCGCGATGGTGCGCACATTGGGGGTGATGTCCTCGCCGGTGCGGCCGTCGCCGCGGGTGGCCGCACGGGTCAGCCGGCCGTGCTCGTACGTCAAGTTGACCGCGAGGCCGTCGACCTTCAGCTCGCACAGGAAGTGGTACTCCTGCTCGCCCAGCTCGCGGGCGATGCGGTCGGCCCAGGCGGCGAGGTCGTCGTCGTTGAACGTGTTGTCCAGGGAGAGCATCCGCTCGCGGTGCTCGACGGCCGTGAACTCCGTGGCGTACGAACCCGCCACCTTCTGGGTGGGCGAGTCGGGCGTGCGCAGCTCCGGGTAGGTGTCCTCCAGTGCCTCCAGGGAGCGCAGCAGCCGGTCGAAGTCGGCGTCGCTGACGACGGGGGCGTCCTTCACGTAGTACCGGAAGCGGTGCTCCTCGACCTGCTCCGCGAGCCGGGCGTGCTCCTCCCGCGCCTCGGCGGGCACCGCTGTCTCCGCTTGCTGCTTGTCGCCGGCCACCGTGTTGTCCTCCCGATTACTCTGGGTTGTCCGCGAGGGATCTCGCCGCCCGGACGCAGTGGGCGAGCGCCTGGCGTGCGTACGCGGGGGAAGCTCCCGCGAGTCCGCACGCCGGGGTGAGGGTGACCGACCGGGCGAGCAGCTCCGGTCGCAGCCCCAGCCTGCGCCACAGCGTTCTGACACCCATGACGCTACCGGCAGGGTCTGACAACGGGCCGTCCGTGGTGGGGACGACACCGGCGAAGAGCCGGGTGCCGCCCTCCACCGCCTCTCCGATGGCCTCGTCGTCACGCTCGGTGAGGAGTGCGAGGTCGAAGGAGACGCCCGCGGCACCGGTCCGGCGCAGCAGCGCGAAGGGCACGTCGGGCGCGCAGGAGTGGACGACGACGGGGCCGCCGGAGTGCGCGCCGAGGACGTCGCGCAGGCCGGCCTCCACGATCTGCCGGTCGACGGCCCGGTGGGTGCGGTAGCCGCTCGCGGTACGCACCTGGCCGCGCAGCACGGCGGTCAGGGACGGCTCGTCCAGCTGGAGGACGAGGCGGGCGCCGGGCACCCGCCGCCGGACCTCTGCCAGGTGCAGCCGCAGCCCCTCGGCGAGCGAGGCGGTCAGGTCCCGGCAGGCGCCGGGGTCGGACAGGACCGCCTCGCCGTTCCTCAGCTCCAGCGCCGCGGCGAGCGTCCACGGCCCGGCCGCCTGGACCTTCAGCGCGCCCTCGTGGCCCTGGGTGTACTCCTCCAGGGCGTCCAGGTCCTCGACCAGCCAGCTCCTGGCCCGCCGGGTGTCGCGGCCCGGCCGGTCGCCCAGGCGCCAGCCGCTGGGCTCCACGCGCGCGTACATCTCGACGAGCATCCCGGCGGTGCGTCCGATCATGTCGGCACCGGGCCCGCGCGCGGGCAGTTCGGGCAGGAAGGGGAAGTCCTCGAAGGTCCCGGTGACGGTCTTGACGGCCTCACGGGCGTCCCCGCCGGGCATCGACCCGAGGCCGGTGGCCGGGGCGAAGCCGAACTCGCTGTTTTCGCTCACCGCAGCAGCGTACGGAACGCCGCGGCGCGCTCAGTGCCCCGGCCGCACCGTGAGGTCGGTGACCTCCGCGTCCCGGGGCAGGTCGAGGGCCGTGAGGACGCTCGTCGCCACCGACTCGGGGTCGATCCAGCGGGCCGGGTCGTACTCCCTGCCCTCCTGCCGGTGCACCTTGACCTGCATGGGGCTCGCGGTGCGGCCCGGGTACACGGAGGTGACGCGGACGCCGTTGCCGTGCTCCTCCTGGCGCAGGGCGTCGGCGAGCGCCTTCAGACCGTGCTTGGAGGCGGCGTACGCGGCCCAGTCGGCGTGCGCGGCCAGGCCCGCGCCGGAGTTGACGAAGACGACGTGGCCGCGGGCGGCGCGCAGCTGCGGCAGGAAGTGGCGGGTCAGCTCGGCGGGGGCGACCAGGTTGACGTTCAGCTGGTGGTGCCAGGCCCTGGGGGTCAGCTCGCCGACCGGGCCGAGGTCGACGACGCCCGCGACGTGCAGCAGGGAGTCGACCCGGTCGGGCAGGCTCTGGTGCGAGAACGCCCAGCTGAGCCGGTCCGGGTCGGCCAGGTCGCCGACGAGGGTGCGGGCGCCGGGGAACCCGGCCGCCAGTTCCTTGGCGCGGCCCGCGTCGCGCGCGTGCAGCACGAGGTCGTCCCCGCGCGCGTGCAGGCGGCGGGCGAGGGCCGCGCCGATGCCGGAACCGGCCCCGGTGATCACATGTGTAGCCATGCCCGCCATGCTCGCACCCGCGCGTCAGCGGCCGCTCAGCGACTCCTCCAGGTACGTGAGCGCCCCTGCGGGCTCCTCGGCGAAGAACGCCAGCTCGGCCAGCGGGCGGGGCAGGAAGCCCTCCTCCTCCATCCGGCGGAACTGCTCGCGCAGACCGTCGTAGAAGCCGGCCGTGTTGAGCAGCACCACGGGCTTGTCGGTGCGGCCGTGCTTCTTCAGCTCCAGGATCTCGGTGGCCTCGTCCAGGGTGCCGGTGCCGCCCACCATGACGACGACGGCGTCGGCCTTCTCCAGGAGGAGCTTCTTGCGCTCGGCGAGGTCGCCCGCGATCACCATCTCGTCGGCGCCGGGCCGGGCCTTGGCCGAGAGGAAGTCGACTGACACGCCGATCAGCCGTCCGCCCGCCTCCTGCACGCCGTCCGCGACGACCTTCATCAGGCCGGTGTCCGAGCCGCCCCACACCAGGCTGTGCCCGCCCTTGCCGAGCAGCCGGGCGAAGTCCCGGGCGGGGCGTGTGTAGCGGTCGTCGAGGTCGGCGGCGGAGAGGAAGACGCAGATGTTCATGCGCCTCACGGTACGCGGCGCCCGGCCGCCTTCGGCACACGGGAAGAAGCCCGCGCGCGCGAGCGCTGTTCCCGGTATGACACAAGGACACACGATCACCGTCGAGCAGGGCGACGAGCAGGTGCGCGTGGTGCGCGCGGGTCAGGTCCTGGCGGAGAGCCGGCGGCCCCTGGTGCTGCGCGAGACCGGCTGTCCCCCGCGCTACTACCTGCCCGCCGAGGACGTACGCCTCGACCTGCTGACCCCTTCGGACACGCACACGCACTGCCCCTTCAAGGGCGACGCGTCCTACTGGTCGCTGCCGGACGCGCCGGACCTGGTGTGGGCCTACCCCGACCCGAAACCGGAGGTCGCGGCGATCAAGGACCACCTCTGCTTCTACGACACCGAAGTGTTGTAGCCCGGCGAGCCGCCGCGCGCGTGGCAGTCTGCACAGCCATGGACAAGAAGACCCTCTCCCGTGACGGCACCCCGATCGCCTTTCGGCTCACCGGCAGCGGGCCGGTGGCCGTACTGGTCAGCGGGGCGATGTCGACGGGCGCCACGGTCGCGCCGCTGGCGGCGGCGCTGGCACCGGGGTGCACCGCGGTGGTGTACGACCGGCGGGGCCGCGGGGAGAGCGGCGACACGCCGCCGTACGCGGTGGAGCGCGAGGTGGAGGACCTGGCGGCCGTGGTGGAGGCGGCGGGCGGCGAGGCGGCGCTCTACGGCGTCTCCTCGGGTGCCGTGCTGGCGCTTCGGGCGGCCGCCGCCGGGGTGCCGGTGCGACGGGTGGCGGTGTACGAGCCGCCGTTCGAGGTGCGCCAGGACCACGGCGACGAGCGCGCCCGGTACTCCGCCGAGCTGGACCGGGCGCTGGCCGAGGGGCGGCGCGGGGACGCGGTGGAGCTGTTCCTGCGGGTGACCGGGCTGGCCGAGCAGATGATCGTCAACGCCCGCCACTCCCCCATGTGGCCGGGTCTGGAGGCGGTCGCGCCCACCCTCGCGTACGACGACGCCGTCATGGGCGACGGCACCGTGCCGGAGGCGCTGCTGGCGTCGGTCGCCGTGCCGGTGCTGGCGCTGGCGGGCGGCGCGAGCCCCGGCCCGATGCGCGAGGCGGCCCGCCGGGTCGCGCAGGCGGTGCCCGACGGCGCGTACGGCGTCCTGGAGGGCCAGACGCACGCGGTGGAGCCGGAGGTGCTGGCGCCGGTGCTCAGGGAGTTCTACGGGGCGTAGGGCGCCCTCCCGGCCGCCGCCGGGGCCGGACGGCGACCGGACGTCGGGCCGGTCGTCAGAGCGCGTCCGCCGTCGCCCGCCGGGTGGAGGCGATCGTCGCCGAGCCGACGACGCGGGTGCCGTCGTACAGCACGATCGCCTGGCCGGGGGCGACGCCGCGCACGGGCTCGGCGAAGGACACCTCCAGGGTGCCGTCGACGAGTTCGGCGCTCACCTCGGTCTCGTCGCCGTGGGCGCGCAACTGGGCGGTGTAGGTGCCGGGGCCGACGGGGGCGGTGCCGCACCAGCGGGGGCGGACGGCGGTGAGGGCGTCGACGTCGAGAGCGGCGGCGGGGCCGACCGTGACGGTGTTGGTCACCGGCGAGATGTCCAGGACGTAGCGCGGCTTGCCGTCGGGGGCCGGGGTGCCGATCCGCAGGCCCTTGCGCTGGCCGATGGTGAAGCCGTAGGCGCCCTCGTGGCTGCCGACGACCGCGCCGGACTCGTCGACGATGTCGCCCTCGGCGCGGCCCAGGCGCTTCGCCAGGAAGCCCTGGGTGTCGCCGTCCGCGATGAAGCAGATGTCGTGGGAGTCGGGCTTCTTGGCGACGGCCAGGCCCCGGCGCTCGGCCTCGGCGCGGATCTCGTCCTTGGTGGTGACGGTGTCGCCGAGCGGGAAGAGCGCGTGCGCGAGCTGCCGCTCGTCCAGGACGCCGAGGACGTAGGACTGGTCCTTGGCCAGGTCGGAGGCGCGGTGCAGTTCGCGGGAGCCGTCCTCGCGCCGGACCACCTTCGCGTAGTGGCCGGTGCAGACCGCGTCGAAGCCGAGGGCGAGGGCCTTGTCCAGCAGCGCGGCGAACTTGATCTTCTCGTTGCAGCGCAGGCACGGGTTGGGGGTGCGGCCGGCCTCGTACTCGGCGACGAAGTCCTCCACGACGTCCTCGCGGAAGCGCTCGGCGAGGTCCCACACGTAGAAGGGGATGCCGATGACGTCGGCGGCGCGGCGGGCGTCGCGCGAGTCCTCGATGGTGCAGCAGCCCCGCGCGCCCGTGCGGAAGGACTGCGGGTTCGCGGAGAGCGCGAGGTGGACGCCGGTGACGTCGTGGCCCGCTTCCGCGGCGCGGGCCGCGGCGACGGCGGAGTCCACGCCGCCGGACATGGCGGCGAGGACTCGGAGGGGGCGGGGGCGCTGCGGGGTCTCAGTCATAGCCCCTCCAGGGTACGGGGCGCGGGAACCGGGGCCGCCGGATATCCGTTGGAGGTCGCATGGCGACGGAGAAGGCCCGGCAGGGCGGCGGGGACGGCGGCGCGGGGCGGTGGCCGGCCCGCCGCGCGGTGCTGGTCGGCGGGGCGGCGGCCGCCGTGGGCGGGGCGGTGCTGTGGCGCGGGGAGCTGTCCCGGCTGTGGTGGCGGCTGCCGGGCGACCAGCGGCCCCGGGTGGCGGGCGCGGTGGACTTCGCCGGTGCGCGCTGGGTGGCGGCCTCGCCGGCGAACTACCGGCGCGCGGACCGGCCGGACGACTACACGGTGGACCGGGTGGTCGTCCATGTGACGCAGGGCAGTTACGCGAGCGCGGTGAAGGCGTTCGAGGATCCGGGGCACCAGGCCGCCGCGCACTACATCGTGCGCGCGGACGGGCGGGTGACGCAGATGATCCGGGAGCTGGACGTGGCCTTCCACGCGGGCAACCGGGAGTACAACGAGCGCAGTGTCGGGATAGAGCACGAGGGGTTCGTGGAAAAGGCCGCGTCCTTCACGGACGCGATGTACGCCGCCTCGGCGCGGCTGACGGCGCGGATCTGCGCGCGGTACGCGATACCCGTGGACCGCGCGCACATCATCGGGCATGTGGAGGTGCCGGGCGCCGACCACACGGACCCGGGTCCGCACTGGGACTGGGACCGCTATCTGCGGCTGGTGCTGCGGGAGCGGACCGCGCGCACCTGAGCCCTCGCGCGGGCGCCCTCAGCTCAGGCCCGCCGCCCGTGCCCGCTCCACCGCCGGGCCGATGGCGCGGGCGACGGCCTCCACGTCGGCCTCGGTGGAGGTGTGGCCGAGGGAGAAGCGCAGGGTGCCGCGGGCCAGGTCGGGGTCGGCGCCGGTGGCGAGCAGGACATGGCTGGGCTGGGCGACGCCCGCGGTGCAGGCGGAGCCGGTGGAGCACTCGATGCCCTGGGCGTCCAGCAGGAGCAGCAGCGAGTCGCCCTCGCAGCCGGGGAAGGTGAAGTGGGCGTTGGCCGGGAGCCGTCCCCCGGGCGCCGGGTCGCCGCCGAGGATCGCGTCCGGGACGGCGGCGCGGACCGCGGTGACCAGGTCGTCGCGCAGGGCGCCGATCTCGCGGGCGAACCACTCGCGCTGCCCGGCGGCGAGCCGGCCGGCCACGGCGAAGGAGGCGACGGCGGGCACGTCGAGGGTGCCGGAGCGGACGTGGCGTTCCTGGCCGCCGCCGTGCAGCACGGGCACGGGGGTGTACTCGCGGCCCAGCAGCAGCGCGCCGATGCCGTAGGGGCCGCCGATCTTGTGGCCGGACACGGTCATCGCGGCGAGCCCGGAGGCGGCGAAGTCGACCGGGACCTGGCCGAACGCCTGGACGGCGTCCGCGTGCAGCGGTACGCCGAACTCGGCGGCCGCCTCGGCCAGTTCGCGGACCGGCAGGACGGTGCCGATCTCGTTGTTGGCCCACATCACGGTGGCCAGGGCCACGTCGCCGGGGTCACGGGCGATGGCCTCGCGCAGGGCCTCGGGGTGGACGCGCCCGTAGGAGTCGACCGGGAGGTACTCGACGGTGGCGCCCTCGTGCTCGCCGAGCCAGTGGACGGCGTCGAGGACGGCATGGTGCTCGACGGGGCTGGCCAGGACGCGGGTGCGGGCGGGGTCGGCGGCGCGGCGGGCCCAGTACAGGCCCTTGACGGCGAGGTTGTCGGCCTCGGTGCCGCCGGAGGTGTAGACGACCTCGCTGGGGCGGGCGCCGAGTGCTTCGGCGAGGATCTCGCGGGACTCCTCGACCGTGCGGCGGGCCCTGCGGCCGGACGCGTGGAGGGAGGAGGCGTTGCCGGTGAGGCCCAGCGCGGCGGTGAGTGCCTCTGCCGCCTCCGGGAGCATGGGGGTGGTCGCGGCGTGGTCGAGGTAAGCCATGGTGGGCCTGATTCTACGGGGCGCCCGCGGGCGTCCCCCGGCCACGGTCGCGCCGCGGCGCGGTCCTCGCCGGGCCGCCGGTGTCCGGGCCGCTCAGAAGCTCCAGGACAGGGTGTGGTCCAGCTGGGCGAAGGAGAGCAGGACGACCAGGTCGGCGATGCCGAGGGTCAGTCCGAGCAGGGCGCGGCCGCGGCGGGCGGTGCCGCGCCACAGGGCGACGGCGGCCAGGACGACGGCGATGGGGCCGAGGACGACGTTGAGGACGAGCAGTCCGATCAGGCCGAGGACGAAGGACGCGACGGCCATGCCGTCGGCGTCGCGGGCGAGCCGGCGGCTCGTGGCCGGTGCGGTGAGCTGCATGGCGGATGCCTCCTGCGGTGGTGCGGTCGGGCGGGCCGGACGGCGTCAGTGGGAGGTGCCGCGGCGGCGGGCGTGGCGCTCGCGGAGCGCGAAGACGGCGAGCCAGGCGGCGATGACGGTGGCGGCGACGGCGGTGAAGCCGAGCGGGACGTGGGCGACGGTGCCCAGGGTCACGCCGAACAGCAGCAGGGCGGCGGCGAGGAACAGCATGGGATCGGATCCCCCTTCGGCGCCGGCCGGGGTCCCCCCGGCGGACGCTTGCGGTAACAGTTGTTCACTGACTACCCAGTCTAGCGCCGCTCTCGCTTGGAAATTACGGAGAACAGTTGTTAACTGTATGGCATGAGTCACACGCTCGGCGCCCGGCAGGCCCAGAAGCAGAAGACCCGCCGGGCCCTGCTGGACGCGGCGCTGGCCCTGCTGGAGGAGCAGAGCCTGAGCAGCCTGGGCCTGCGCGAGGTCACCCGCGCCGTGGGCGTGGCGCCGACCGCGTTCTACCGGCACTTCCGCTCCACCGCCGACCTCGGTGTCGCCCTGGTCGAGGAGGCGCTCGGCGGGCTGCACCCGATGATCCGGACCACGGTCTCCACGGCGGACGGCAGTGAGGAACGCATCGCCCGTGCCGTGGAACTGATCGCCCGTCATGTGGCGGAGCAGCCCTCGCACGTCCGCTTCATCGCCCGCGAGCGGCACGGCGGAGTGCAGCCGGTGCGCGAGGCGATACGCGGTCAACTGGCGCGCTTCGCCCGCGAGGTGAAGGACGAACTGGCCAAGGACCCGCAGGCGGAGGGCTGGAGCGACGACGATCTGCTCATGCTCGCGCATCTGTACGTCGACCAGATGCTGATCACCGCCTCGCTCTTCCTGGAGGCACCCGACTCCCCCGCGGAACGCGACCGGGTCGCCCGCCTGGCCACCCGCCGGCTGCGGCTGATCAGCATCGGCCGCCGGCACTGGCTGGAGTGAGCGGGGCCGCTGTGCCCGCCGTGGCAGCCGTGCCCGCCGTGGCAGCCGTGTCCGCCGTGGCAGCCGTGTCCGCTCTCCGCTGAAGCCGGGAGGAAGCCGGGGGCCGGCGGCCAGGGTGGGGGCGTACCGACGAAGTGATCACACCCGCCGGAAGGAAACGTTCATGAACACCGCCGACCCCCGTGCCGCCTACGCCCGCGCCACCGAGCAGGCCGCCGCGCTGATCAGGGCCGTACGCCCGGAGCAGCTGACGGACCCGACGCCGTGCACCGAGTTCGACGTCCGTGCGCTGCTGGGCCACATCGTGGGCGGCACCCTGCGGATCGCCGTCGCCGGGGAGGGCGGGGACGGGCTCTCCGTCGACCCCTCCGCCGTGGTCGTCGCCGACGACGACTGGTCGGGCGCCTACGAGGAGGCGCGGAGCCGGGCCGTCAAGGCGTGGCAGCCCGAGGAGCGGCTGACCGCGCCGGTGCGGGTGCCCTGGGGCGAGGTGCCGGGACAGGCGGCGCTGGCCGGATATCTGATGGAGCTGGTGGCGCACACCTGGGACCTCAACGAGGCCGTCGGCCGCCCCCTGGAGCTGGACCCCGCGCTCTCCGAGGCCGCGCTCGACGCCGCCCGCCGGGTGCTGCCGGAGTCGGGGCGCGGCGAGGGCGTCCCGTTCGCCGACGCCCGTCCGGTGGACGAGGGCGCCGACGCGCACGAGCGTCTCGCGGCCTGGCTGGGCCGGACCCCGGTCAGCCGAGCCTGACCCGGGCGAGCTGCCGGGACTGCGCCACCAGCCGCCCGGCCTCGTCCCAGACCTCGGCGTCCTCCTCCAGGAAGCCGCCGGCCAGGTTGCGGGTGGTGATCGACACCCGCAGCGGACCCGGGGCCGGGCGGCAGCGGATGTGCACGGTCAGCTCGACGGTCGGGACCCAGCCCTTGAGCCCCAGCTCGAAGGCGGTGGGCGGCAGCGCGTCCACCGCGAGCAGCAGGGAGAGCGGGTCGGCGTCGCGGCCGTCGGCCAGGCCGAACCAGGCGCGCATCTCGCCCCGGCCGCTCGGCGCGCCGAGTGCCCAGCCCAGGGTGGCGGGGTCCAGCTTGAGCATCAGCCGGTCGGCGATGGCGGAGCTGCCGTCGACCGGGGCGGGCCCGTCCTCGGGGCCGAAGCACTGCGCGGCGGGCGGCAGGGCGGGCGGCTCGGCCGTGGTGCGCACGTCGTCCGGGAGCGCGTCCAGGTCGCCGTAGGAGGCCAGGACGCGGATGCGCTCCACCTCGGTGCCGTCCTCCTCCTGCTGGAAGAGCGAGGCCTGGCCGGTGGAGAGGGTGCGGCCGGTGCGCACCACCTCGGTGCGCACCACGGCGGGACCGGGCCGGGAGGCGGTCAGGTAGTGCGCGGAGACGGTGAAGGGGTCGCTGTGCGGCAGGGCGTCCGCGAGCGCGCGGCCGAGGACGGCCAGCAGATAGCCGCCGTTGACGGCGTTGATGATCGTCCAGCCGGCGGAGAGGTCGATGTCGTAGACGCCGGGGGCGCGCCGGACGACGGCGGTGTCCCGGTCGAACTCGCTGTCGCCGATCGTGGCCCGCACGGCCGGGGCGGAGGCTGCATCTGGCATACCGGAACGGTACAACAGCAAACTACTAAGCGGTAGCTTTCAATCTGACGGCCGGATGACAGCTGTGTGACGGATGGTGTCCGCTGCGTGAGTGTCGGCAATTTCTCGGTAAGTGTCCGCACTCGTCCGTAAACCCGGGGCCCCGGTTTTCCCTCTACGGGGACATGAGCCTCACCGGGACTCCGTTCCTGTACACCACCATCACCCTCGCCGTGATCGCCCTGGTCCTGCCGTTCGTCCTGTGGACCCGCACCCGGGGCCCCAAGGTGCTGCGCGCCACCCTGCGGGGGCTGATGCTGCTGTTCGCCCAGGCGACCGCCATCACGCTGGTCTTCGTCCTGGTGAACAACAGCAACAACCTCTACGACAACTGGGGCGACCTGCTCGGCACCGGCAACCATGTGCAGCAGGCCGCCGACCTGGGCGCGGACGGCACCGGCGGGGTCGCCTACCGCAAGCTGCCCAAGGTCCGCCAGACGTTCTCCCCGGCCGACGGGCCGTCCATGGACGCGGCCGGCGGGGTCCGGGTCACCCAGCTCAAGGGCCGGGTCTCCGGGGTGGACGCCGAGGTCTACGTCTGGCTGCCGCCGCAGTACGACGACCCGGCGTACCGGGACAAGAAGTTCCCGGTGGTGGAACTGCTGTCCGGCTACCCCGGCTCGGCCAAGGCGTGGTTCGGCTCACTGCACGTGCACGAGCAGCTCGAACCGCTGATGCGCTCCGGCCAGGTCGCCCCGTTCATCCTGGTCTCCCCGCGCACCAACGTGATAGCCAAGGCGGACACCGGCTGCGCCAACATCCCGGGCACCGTGAACGCCGACACCTGGCTGAGCATCGACGTACCGAAGATGATCACGGACAACTTCCGGGCCCAGGGCGCGCCCGACGGCTGGTCCGCCGCGGGCTACTCGGCCGGCGCGCACTGCGCGGCCAAGCTCGCCGTCGCCCACCCCGACCGCTACCGGGCCGCGATCAGCCTGTCCGGCTACAACGACCCGATCGGCGAGAAGCACTCGCTGGCCGCCACGACCCCCGCCCTGCGCCGGGCCAACAACCCCTACCTGCTGCTGAAGGAGGCCCGCACCCCGCCGCGCGTCTCGCTGTACGTCTCCGGCGAGTCCGGCGACGGCTACGAGGCCGGCACCGCCCTGGCCCAGGTGGCGAAGGCCCCCACCAAGGTGCGCGTGGTCTTCCTGCCGCGCAGCGCGGGCGGGCACAGCATGGCGCTGTGGCGGCCCCAGGTGCCCACCGCGTTCCGCTGGCTGACCGCTGAGCTGCGCCACGAGGCGCCCGGCGGCCACGGGTCCGCCGGCGCCCCGGCTACTCCTCACGGACGGTCGAACGCCGGTTCCACGCCCGCGGAGCTCGCCAGTGGTACTTCATCGCGAGCAGGCGGAGCGCGAAAGCCGTGACCACCGCGAGCCCGCTGGTGAACGGGTTCAGCGCGTCGTAGTGGATGCACAGCACCACCATGGTGGAGCCGACGATCGCCGGGACCGCGTACAGGTCGCGGTCCCAGCGCAGCAGTGAGGGCACCTCGTTGGCGAGCACGTCACGCAGCACACCGCCGCCCACGGCGGTGGCCAGGCCCAGGGTGGCCGACGAGGTGAGGCCGAGCCCGTAGTCGTACGCCTTGACCGTGCCCGAGACGCAGAACAGGCCGAGGCCGGCCGCGTCGAAGACGTACACCGCCCGCTGGATGCGCTCCACGTGCGGATGCAGGAAGAAGACCACGAGCGTGGCGAGCAGCGGCGTCAGGAAGTAGCCGAGGTCGGTGAAGGCGGCCGGGGGCACGGCCCCGATGACGATGTCGCGGAACAGCCCTCCGCCCAGCGCGGTGACCTCGGCGAGCACGGCGATGCCGAAGACGTCGAAGTTCTTGCGGACGGCCAGCAGCGCGCCGGAGATGGCGAACACGAAGATGCCGATGACGTCCACCGTGTGCTGGACGGAGGGGCTGAACAGTTGCTGAAGCACCCCACATTCTTACGCGGGGCGCGGCCGGGTCCGGACCGGACGCGGGGCCCCTACAGGGCGGGCTTGCCCGGGGTGGAGAGCCAGGCGCGGAAGAAGTCGCCGAGCCGCTGCCCCGAGACCTTCTCCGCGAGCCGCACGAAGTCGGCGGTCTCGGCGTTGCCGTAGCGGTGCTGGGACGTCCAGGCGGGCAGCAGCCGGAAGAACGCCTTGTCGCCGATGCGTTCGCGCAGCGCCTGGAGGGTCATGGCGCCCCGGTCGTAGACCGCGCCGTCGAACATGGTGTCGCGCTGCGGGTCGGCGATCCTCAGCTGCCAGAAGGAGTCGTCGGCCGGGATGGCGTCGTACTCGGCGCGGAAGGAGTCGTGTGCCGAGCGGGTGCCCTTGTGCTCGCTCCACAGCCACTGCGCGTAGCTGGCGAAGCCCTCGTTGAGCCAGATGTCCTTCCAGTGCTTCACCGACACCGAGTCACCGAACCACTGGTGGGCCAGCTCGTGCACGATCGTCGTCTCGTTGCGCACGGCCGAGTAGGCGGGCTTGCTCTGCACCTCCAGCGAGAACCCGGCCTGCGGCATGTCGTCGACGATCGCGCCGGTCTCCTCGAAGGGGTACGGCCCGAAGACCCGCGACCAGTAGTCGGTGGCGGCGGCGGTCACCGCGTACACGTCGACCTTGTTGCTGTCCTTCAGCTTCGGGTCGATGGCCACGTACATCGGGATGCCGCCGGGCGTCCGGCCGGTGCGCACGTCGAACTTCCCGATGGTGGCGGTCGCCAGATAGCTCGCCATCGGCCGGCTCTCGCGCCAGTGCGTGTACGTCGAGCCGCCCCTGTCGTACGTGGAGACGAGGCGGCCGTTGGACACCCCGGTCAGGCCCTTGGGCGCCTTGATCCGGATGTCGTAGGTGGCCTTGTCCGAGGGGTGGTCGCTGGAAGGGAACCAGGTGGAGGCGGCGTTGGGCTCGCACGCCACGAAGACGCCGTCGGCGGTCTTCATCCAGCCGTACTGGGAGCCGAACACGATGGGGCCGCTGAGCGGCTCGGGTATGCCGCCGTAGGTGACGGACACCGTGAAGGTGCGGTTCTGGCGCAGCACACCGCGCGGGGTGACGCGCAGTTCGTCGCCGTCCCGGCTGAACCGGGCGGCTCTGCCGTTCACCTCGACCCGGGTGACCTCCAGTTTCTGCAGGTCCAGGTCGAAGGAGGACAGGTTCTCGGTGGCGCGCGCGGTGAGCGTGGTGCGGCCGTCGAGGCGGTCGGTGTCCGGGTTGTACGCGATGTCGAGGTCGTAGTGGCGGGCGTCGAAGCCGCCGTTGCCCAGCCGGGGGAAGTAGGGGTCGCCGATGCCGGGGGCGCCGTGGGTGGGGGCGGAGGATGCGGCGACGGCGAGGAAGGAGGCCGCCGCGGTCGCGACGGCCCCCAGACGTGCCGAACGGGAGAGTGCCATGAATCGTCCCTTCGCGCGTGGACCGGTTGATCACACGGACTGGGACGACTCTGCGCTCTCCCGTTCGGTCATGAGCATGACTTTGCCAAGTCGTCACGCCTCGGGCTTCGTGCCTCCGTCGCCGGCCGGCTTGCGGCCCTCGGCACCGGTGTCCGCCGAGGCAGCGGGCTCGTCGGACCCACCGGAGGCGGCGGCTTCCGCCGTCTCGGCGGGCTCGGCGGGCTCGTCGGACTGAGCGGACTCGGCGGCTTCCGCCGTCTCGGCGGACTTCGCGGGTGCGGTGGGCTTCGCGGGCGCGGTGGGCTCCGCGGACCCGGTGGGCTCCGCGACCTCCGCCGCCACCGCCGCCGAGGTCTCGGCGGACTTGGCCAGCGCCTCCTCGGACACCAGCTCGGCCGCCTCCTTGGCGGCCGACAGCAGCACGGTGTCCTGCGGTGCCTGGTCCTCGAAGTTCTCCGGGTGGTGGCAGGCCACCCGCTGACCGGGCTTCAGCTCCACCAGCGCGGGCTCGGTGGTCCGGCAGATCTCCGTCGCCTTCCAGCAGCGGGTGTGGAACCGGCAGCCGCTCGGCGGGGAGATCGGCGAGGGCACGTCGCCCTGGAGCAGGATGCGCTCGCTCTTGGCGTTCTTGCGGCGCGGGTCCGGGATCGGCACCGCCGACATCAGCGCCTTGGTGTACGGGTGCATCGGCGCCCGGTACAGCGAGTCCCGGTCGGCCAGCTCGACGACCTTGCCCAGGTACATCACCGCGATCCGGTCCGACACGTGGCGGACCACCGACAGGTCGTGCGCGATGATCACGTACGTCAGGCCCAGCTCCTGCTGGAGGTCGTCCAGCAGGTTGACGACCTGCGCCTGGATCGACACGTCCAGCGCGGAGACCGGCTCGTCGGCCACCACCAGCTTCGGCTTGAGCGCGAGCGCGCGGGCGATGCCGATGCGCTGGCGCTGGCCGCCGGAGAACTCGTGCGGGTAGCGGTTGTAGTGCTCGGGGCTGAGCCCGACCACCGACAGCAGCCGCTGCACCTCCTTCTTGACGCCGCCCTCGGGCTCGACGCCCTGGAGCCGGAAGGGGGCGCCGACGATGCTGCCGATGGTGTGCCGGGGGTTCAGCGACGAGTACGGGTCCTGGAAGATCATCTGCACATCGCGGCGCAGCGGGCGCATCCCGCCGACCCCGAGGTGGGTGATGTCCTTGCCCTCGAACTCGACGCGGCCTGCGGTGGGTTCGAGCAGCCGCGTGATCAGCCGGCCCATCGTCGACTTGCCGCAGCCGGACTCGCCCACGACGCCGAGGGTCTCGCCGGAGCGCACCTCGAAGTCGATGCCGTCCACGGCGCGCACCGCCCCGACCTCGCGCTGGAGCAGGCCCTTCCTGATGGGGAAGTGCTTCTGCAGCCCGCTCACCCGCAGCAGGACCTCACCGGGGGCGGTCTTCTCGGTGGCCACCGCGGTGCCCTTGGCGTTCTTGGCGTTCTCGGCGTTCTCGCTCACAGCTTCGGCGCAATCTCTTCGGTCCAGATCCGCTGCCGCTGCTCCTGCGACATGTGGCAGGCGGCCCAGTGCTTGCCGCCGACCTCGGTCAGCTCGGGGCGCACCGTGCGGGTCACATTGTCCTTGGGGACGTCGGCGTACGGGCAGCGCGGGTTGAAGGCACAGCCGGAGGGGACGTTGATCAGGGAGGGCGGGGACCCCTTGACGGGGATGAGCCGTTCCTGCTGCTCGCGGTCCAGACGCGGCATCGAGCCGAGCAGTCCCCAGGTGTAGGGGTGGCGGGGCTCGTAGAAGACCTCCTCGGCCGGGCCGCGCTCCACGCACCGGCCGCCGTACATCACCAGGATGTCGTCGGCGAGTTCGGCGACGACGCCCAGGTCGTGGGTGATGACGATGACCGCGGAGCCGAACTCCTTCTGCAGGTCCCGGATGAGGTCGAGGATCTGCGCCTGCACGGTGACGTCCAGGGCGGTGGTCGGCTCGTCCGCGATGAGCAGCTCGGGGTTGTTCACCAGCGACATCGCGATCATCGCGCGCTGGCGCATCCCGCCGGAGAACTCGTGCGGGTAGCTGTCCACCCGCTTGTCCGGCTGCGGGATGCCCACCCGGTCGAGCATCTCGACCGCGCGCCTGCGGGCGGTCTTCTTGTCGACGTCGTGGTGGATGCGGTACGCCTCCACGATCTGCTGGCCGATCGTGAAGTACGGGTGCAGCGCGGACAGCGGGTCCTGGAAGATCATCGCCATCTCGCGGCCGCGCAGCTTGCGCACGTGGTCGGGGTCGGCGGAGAGCAGTTCCGTGCCGTCCAGCCAGATCTCGCCCGAGATCCGCGCCTTGCGCTTGCCGTACTGGCCGGCGGTGTGCAGGCCCATGATGCCCAGCGAGGTCACCGACTTGCCGGAGCCGGACTCGCCCACGATGCCGAGGGTCTTGCCCTTCTCCAGCTGGAAGCTGAGCCCGTCGACGGACTTGACCAGGCCGTCGTCGGTGGGGAAGTGCACCTTGAGGTCGCGCACCTCCAGGAAGGCGGTCGGTGCGGCCGAGGCCGCGGTGGGCTCGCCCACCGCCGCGCCGGTCTTGCTGAGTTCGGTCATGCCAGCCTCACTCGGGGGTCGATCACGGCGTACAGGACGTCCACCACGAGGTTGGCTACGAGCACCGCGAGGGAGGTGATCAGGGTGACGCCCAGGATGATGGGCAGGTCCTGGTTCTTGATGCCGTTGAGCACCGCCTGGCCGAGGCCGGGCAGGCTGAACGTGGTCTCGGTCAGGATCGCGCCGCCGATCAGGGCGCCGAGGTCCATGCCGAGCATGGTCAGGATCGGGGTCAGCGTCGAGCGCATGGCGTGCTTGCCGATGACGGTCTGCTCGCGCAGGCCCTTGGCGCGGGCGGTGCGGATGTAGTCCTCGCCGAGGATCTCCAGCATCGTGGCCCGGGTGATGCGCGCGTACATGGCCGCGTAGAGGAAGGCCAGGGTGATCCAGGGCAGGATCATGCCGCCGAGCCAGCCGGTGAAGCTGTCGCCGATGGGCACGTACTGGCCGTCGATCCAGCCGAGGCCGTAGCTGAAGACGGCCAGGGAGAGCAGACCGGTGAAGTAGATCGGCAGCGAGACGCCGCTCAGGGCGACCACCATCGCGCCGCGGTCCCAGATGCTGCCCCGCTTGAGGGCGGAGAGCACACCGGCGGCGACACCGAAGACCAGCCACAGCACCGCGGCGCCGAGCGCGAGTCCCAGGGTCACCGGGAAGCGGTCGGTGAGCACCGGCCAGATGGCCTGCTCGCTCTTGAAGGAGTAGCCGAAGCACGGGGCGGCGCAGTGGGTGACGTCGCCGCCGCCCACATAGGTGCGGCCCGCGAAGATCCCCTGGAAGAAGTGCCAGACCTGGGTGTAGACCGGGGCACCCAGGTCGAGCTTCTGCCGGACACCCTCGACGGCGGCCGGGTCGGCCTGTTTGCCCACGAAGCTCAGGGCGATGTCGACGCCCGCCCACTTGGGGACGAGGAAGAAGATGCTGAAGACCACCACGATGATGACCACCAGCATCACTGCGGCGGCGAACAGCCGCCTGATGAGGTAAGCGAGCACAGCTTACGGCCCGCCGCGGACCGCGGGCCCGGAGGTCTTCCGGAGCCCGCGGTCACGCCGCGCCGGCCTTCACCTGCCTTTCGTGCGGTACGGCGGGTGTGCCGGGTCTACTTCGAGGAGGACAGGCCGAGGTTGACGAAGTCGTAGTACCCGCTGTACGCGTTCGTCGTGTACACGTTCGCCAGTCGCGAGGAGCGCCAGTTCAGGAGCTTCTCGAAGACGAAGGGCAGGTAGTAGCCGCCCTCCATGACCTTGTGGTTGATCTGGGTGGCGATCTCCGCCTTCTTCGACTCGTCCAGCGTGGTGCCGTACTGGTCGAAGAGACCGTCGATCGTCTTGTCCTTGATCAGGGCGTAGTTGTTGTTGCCGCTCTGCAGGATGTAGCGGCTGTCCCACAGCGGCACGCCGTAGCCCTGGACCGTCGGGAAGTCCGGGCCCCAGCCCATGATGATGATGCCGAAGCCCTTCTTCTCCACGTTGGAGGGGCTGCCGATGATGCCGGCGGTCTGCGAGCCGTCGTACTGGTAGATCTCGGCGTTGATGCCGACCTTCTTCAGCGACGCCTGGAGCGACTGGGCGGTGGCCACCTCGACCGGCTTGTTGTTGCGGACCGCGATGGTGGTCTTGAAGCCGTTCGGCTGGTTGCAGGCCTTCAGCTCTTCCTTGGCCTTGGCGATGTTGCCGTTCTTGCCGGCCCCGGCCAGCTCGTACGGGTCGTACTTCTGGCCCTCGCCACCGGCGACGGACGGCGGGAGCATGTTGGTGCCGATGTCACCGCCGGCCACCGGGCCGCCGCGGGCGGTCTGGAGCGAGACGTGGTCGGCGCCGTAGATCACGGCCTTGCGGCAGTGCTCGTTGTCGAACGGCTTGACGCTCTGCGGGAAGACCGCGTAGCGGATGAAGCCGGAGACCGGGTTGTCCAGGTTGCCCTTGTGCTGCTTCAGGGCGATCTGGCGGCCCTGCGGCGACAGACCCGTCTGGCTCAGGTCCAGGTCGTAGTCGCCGTTGATCAGGCGCTGGTCCAGGTCGTTGGCGTTGGTGAAGAGCTTGATCGACACCTTGTCCGGGTACGCCTTGCGGACCGGGTCCGAGGACGCCTTCCAGTTGGTGTTGCGCACCAGCACGAGGCTCTTGCCCGGGTCGTAGGACTCGAACTTGTACGGGCCGGAGGAGAACGGGTGCAGGCCGTACTTCGACTTGGTGTCCTTGTCCTGGCGGACCGGGGAGGCCGAGGTCAGCGCCAGCATCTGGACGAAGTCGGAGTTCGCCGTGGGCAGGTGGAAGACGATCGTCTTGTCGTCCGGCGTGTCGATCGCCTTCAGGCCCAGGTGGTCGGCGGCCTTGTCCTTGTACGGGCCCGGGTAGGTCTTCTTCGGGTCCAGCGCCTGCTGGAGGTAGATCGGACCGCCGGACAGGACGTCCTGCGCCCAGACGCGCTCGATGCCGTACTTGATGTCCTTGGAGGTGATCGGCTTGCCGTCCTCCCAGGTGGACCCGTCGCGCAGCGTGAACGTGTAGGTCTTGCCGCCGTCGGTGACCTTGCCGGTGTCCGTGGCGAGGTCCGGGGTGAGCTTGGCGCCGTCGGCGCCCGGGGCGGTCGAGTAGGTCAGCAGCTGGCGGCTGTAGTAGCGCGAGAAGTCCCACATGAAGCCGTAGTAACCGCGTGTGGTGTCCCACGAGTCGGCGTCCTGGGTGCCGGCGAACTTCAGCTCGCCGCCCTTCTTGACCTTCGACGCGTTGACGACCTTGTTGTTCGCCGCGTCAAAGCCGGCGGCGCCGCTCTTCGAGCCGCCGTCGTCGCCGCCGCCGCACGCCGCCGTGGTCAGCAGTCCTG
The DNA here is from genome assembly GCF_001654495.1 of Streptomyces sp. SAT1. Taxonomy (GTDB): domain Bacteria; phylum Actinomycetota; class Actinomycetes; order Streptomycetales; family Streptomycetaceae; genus Streptomyces; species Streptomyces andamanensis. Next base: position 5,114,696 of record NZ_CP015849.1, on the reverse strand, counting down.
CGACCACGGCCGCAGCGGCCAGTGCCTTCTTGCGCCGCCCTGAGGTGCGTTGGGTAGTCACGATCTCGGTTCCTCCGGAATTGATGAGAGACCCCGTGCATGCGCCACGGGTCGCTTGGATACGGCGGTTCAGCGGGAGCCCTTGGGATCCAGCGCGTCCCGCACGCCGTCGCCGAAGAGGTTGAAGGCGAGGACGGTGATGAAGATCGCCACGCCGGGGATCACCATGTACATGGGGTCCGAGTCGTAGTAGTCGATCGCGCTCGACAGCATCTGTCCCCAGGAGGCCGTCGGAGGCTTGACGCCCACGCCCAGGAAGCTGAGGGCCGCCTCGGTGAGGATGTTCGTCGGGATCATCATCGTCGTGTACACGATGATGGGGGCGACGAGGTTGGGCAGCAGCTCCTTGAACAGGATGTAGAACCGTCCGGCGCCCAGCGAGCGCGCCGCCTCGACGTACTCGCGCTCCCGGAGCGAGAGTGTCTGGCCGCGCACCACCCGGCCGATGTAGGGCCAGCCGAAGAAGCCGATGACCAGCACCATCACGAACACGCGCACACTCGAACCGGTCAGCCCCAGCATGTCGTTCGGCATGACCGAGACCAGCGCGATGATGAAGAGCAGCTGCGGGAAGGCCAGCAGGCCGTCCATGACCCGGCTGACGACCGCGTCCACCCAGCCGCCGAAGAAGCCGGCCAGGATGCCGAGGACCGTGCCGAGCACGACGGCGACCAGCGCCGACAGGAAGCCGACCAGGAGCGAGATCTGCGCGCCGTAGAGGATGCGGGCGAAGATGTCGCGGCCGTTGACCGGCTCGACACCCAGCAGATGGTCGCCGCTGATGCCGCCGAGGGAGCCCGTGGGCGTGCCGAACAGCGGGTCGATCAGGTCCTCGTGGTAGAGGTCCGGGTCCTGTCCGATCAGCTTGGCGAGCGCGGGTGCGAGCACCGCGACCACGATGAGCAGGAGCACGACGACGCCGCCCGTCAGGGCGAGCTTGTCCCGCTTCAGGCGCTCCCAGGCGATCCGCCCCAGGGACCGGCCCTGGACGGCCTTGGCGCCCGGGGCGGCCACCGCCGCCTCGTCGGCCGCGCTCGGGGCCGCTTCGGCGGTCGGCTCGTGCAATGGTGCCGTCATTAGGCAGGGACCCCTCTCAACCGGCGGTAGCCGGCCCGCACTTGCCGCTGTGGCGGCATCGTCAGTCCGTCGTACACAGAGGCGAACGCCCCTTGTTGCGGGAGTCTTCAACGGGCGGGCGATCTGTTGCCAGACTTGACGGTGAAAGGATGCGCAAACGTGATGCGGGTAGAGGGGTTCCGTTATCCGGACGTTGGGTAACGGGGGGCGGACGCGGGCCAGTTGGGGTTTTCCTCCGCAGAACCGGACCTTCCGACCTCATCTACGCGCGAAGAGGATCACAGGGCGTGCCGGCCGACCGGGGCGGTACGTGCGGTTCCGGTTGTGGTGTCCGGTTCCGGTTCCGGTCGCGGCGGCCGGGCCCGGCGGGCCGCCGGTGACGGTCCCGGCCGGGGCGCCGGCCGCGGTTCCGGCCGCCGTTCCGGATCAGTGTCCGCCGGCCGGCGGGTAGCCGTAGCCGCCCGCGGCGGCCTGCCCGGCGCCGCCGTGCGCCTCGCGGTCGTAGAAGGGCCGCGCGTTGGCGCGCAGCCACATCACCACCGGGTCGTACTCGTCGGACATCACCACGGTCGAAACCGGCAGCCCGTCCGGGACGGCCGCCATGGACTGCTGCATCATCGAGCGCACCGAGTCGACGGCGGCCGGCGAGGTGTCGTAGACGTCCAGGCCGATGGCCAGGTACGGGGACCCGACGGCGGGCTGCACCCAGGCGCGGCGCAGCGAGCGCAGCGCGGGCGTGTGGTGGGCGGCCTGGGTGAGCAGCGCGTAGAACTGCGGGATCTCCAGGGCCGGTTCGGACAGTCTGAGCGGTCCGGCGGGCTGGCGGTCCAGGCCGGAGGCGATCCGGCGCAGATCCAGCCAGGGGATGCCGACGCCGCCGCCCGGGGCGTGCGGATTGAGCCAGAGGCCGAAGTGGTCGGGGTAGAGGGTGCGGGCGACGTCCAGCCCGTCCACCACCTCGTAGGAGCGCATCCAGCCGCTGGCCGACAGCTCCTGGGCGGAGGTGACGCAGGGCGCGTAGCCGTGGCCGCCGACCTCCATGTGGCCGTACTGGGCGTCGGGGGCGCCGGCCTGGCCGTGCCAGAGCAGCATCCAGACCTGGCCGGTGGACGGGGTCGCGAGGGTGCGCAGCAGCGCTTCGTAGGCGTCGTACCGCCCGGGTGTCACCTGGCGGAGCATCTGCTCGACATGCCCGGCCGCGGTGTCGCTGGCGCTCACCATTTACCGCCCCTCCGTGTTGCCCTCGACCGGGCTGTGCGTCCAGCTTAAAGCCGCCCGCCGGCCCGGTCCGTGCCGCGGTCACGCGCGCGGGCGGCGCCGGCCCGTGCCGCCGGCGTCCGCGCGCCCCCTGCCGCCTCGGCGCCCGTGCCCGCAGACCTCAGTGTCCGTGCCCGCAGACCTCAGTGCCCGTGTCCGTAGAAGGGCCTGACCTTCTCCCGCAGCCATACGGCCACCGGGTCGTCCGTGACGTCCAGGAGGATCAGGTTGACCGGCCAGGCCGGGGGCGCCGCCGCCAGCGCGCGGCCCAGGGCGTCGAGCGGGCGGGCGCGCGCCTCGTCGTCCGCCGAGGCCAGCTCGACGCCGACGAACAGGACCGGGTCGGCGGTCTCGACGGCGGCCAGGCAGCGGCGGGCGGTGCGCACCACGCCGGTGGCGTCGAACTCGGCGGAGGCGGCGGACAGGAAGTCCACCGGGTCGTCCTGCCAGTCGGGTTCGTAGAGCCGGACCCGGCCGCCGGCGGCGGGGCCGTCCAGCGCGGTGCGGCCGGCCCGGCACAGTTCGGCCACGGCGGGCGGCGGCAGCGGCATTCCGGCCACGCCGTCCGGGTTGAGCGCGATGCCGACCTGGGCGGGCAGCCCGCGGGCGAACTCCACGGCGGGCGCGACGGTGTACGCCATGTGCGCTCCGACGGCCCGGCGGAACTGCTCCTCGGAGCTGAAGACCGGTACGTACGCCTGGCCGTCGATCTCCAGGGTGGGCAGGTCGAGCGGGCCGCTGTCCGGGCCGCCGCCGTTCGGCAGCGGCACCCAGAGGAAGCTGCGGCCGAGCACCTCGATGATGCGGCCGCCGGCCGTCGGGATGCCGAGGGCCGCGGAGAGCACCTCCTCCAGCTCGTTGCCGGGCCACCCGCCGTGCGGGTGGGGGTGCGCCTGTGCCGGGAAGTTCCCCGGAATGTCCGCGGAGAAGTCCGCCGGGAAGTCCATCTGTCTACCGCCTGCCGGAAACCACTGGTGTGACCGGAAGGTTATCGGGTGCCGGGGCCGGGCCGGCCGGTGAAGGCGATCCGGCGCAGCCCGGCCGCCGCCGCGCGGTCCAGCAGCACCGCCGAGTCGCAGCCCCCGGGCAGTTCGCCGCGCTCCACCGCGGCCAGCAGCCGGGCGACGGACCTGCGGTGGCGGCCGAAGGCGTAGCGCGAGACCCGGCGGCCGCGCTCGCGCTGGCCGGCGAGCGCCGCGTCGGGGGCGACGTCCAGCAGGACCAGGTGGAGGGCGCCGCCGCGGCGGCGGGCGGCGCGGGCCAGCCAGCCGCGCACCCAGCGCTGGGTACCGCAGTCGTGGACCACGACCCCCTCGCCGCCGCGCAGGGCGCGGCGCAGCGCGGCGTAGTGGGCGAGGCGGACCAGCGGCCGGTAGAGCGCGTAGGGCAGGCGGTGCGCCAGGCGGGCGTCCCAGCGGTCGCGGGTGTCCTGCGAGTCGATCCGGGGGCCGTGCGCGGCGCGGCGCATCAGCGTGGACTTGCCGCCGCCGGGCAGCCCGGTGACCACGACCACGTCGCGCGGTCCGAAGAGCAGGGCGCGCGGGGCGCGGCCGGCGCGCTCGCGCAGGTCGCGGACCAAGGGGGCCGGGGGCCCGTCGCACCGCTCGCGGGCCGGGGCCCCCGGCTGTCCCGGCAGGGCGGGGGCCCGGGGGGTCGCGTACGCCGGCGCGGTCCTGTTCACCGTCATCGTCCTCCCCGGGGCGGTGACGGTTCACCTTCCCCTTGAGTGTAAAGAGAAGGTAATGGACGGTGTCTGCCGTTTCCGTGCGCGTTCTGCCACAGCACGGTTACAGATCCGGCCTGCCGCGAAGTGTCCCGGCATGCAATGATGTGCGCGCCAACTGCATACCGGCCGTTTGAATCCGCGCGGGAGAGTCCCCGGCAGCGTGTCTGCCCGGGGCGCCGAAGGAGCAAGTCCCTCCCTTGAATCTCTCAGGCACCGTTACCGCGCGGGCGAGGCACATCTGAAAAGCGGGCCGCCCGCCCTGCCGCGGCGGCCCCACCCAAGGTGCAAGCCGTGTCCGTCCGTCCTGCGGCGGTCATGGCGAACCTCTCAGGTTCCGATGACAGATGGGGAGGACACGCCCCGTCCTCGCCCGCCATGCCTGGGAGACCGACCGATGAGCAGTTCCGTGTCCCGTCCGCTCCGTCACACCGCCCTCGACGCGGTGCACCGCTCGCTCGGTGCCACGATGACCGACTTCGCCGGCTGGGACATGCCGCTGCGCTACGGCTCCGAGCGCGACGAGCATGTCGCCGTGCGCACCCGGGCCGGTCTGTTCGACCTGTCCCACATGGGCGAGATCACCGTGACCGGCCCCCAGGCCGCCGCCCTGCTGAACTTCGCGCTGGTCGGCAACATCGCCTCGGTCGGCGTCGGCCGCGCCCGCTACACCATGATCTGCCGCGCGGACGGCGGCATCCTGGACGACCTGATCGTCTACCGGCTCGCCGACACCGAGTACATGGTGGTGGCCAACGCCTCCAACGCCCAGGTGGTGCTGGACGCGCTCACCGAGCGGGCGGCGGGCTTCGAGGCCGAGGTCCGCGACGACCGGGACGCCTACGCGCTGCTCGCGATCCAGGGCCCTGAGTCCTCCGGCATCCTGAAGTCCGTGACCGACGCCGACCTGGACGGCCTGAAGTACTACGCGGGCCTGCCCGGCACGGTCGCCGACGTGCCCGCGCTGATCGCGCGCACCGGCTACACCGGCGAGGACGGCTTCGAGCTGTTCGTGAAGCCGGAGCACGCCGTGGAGCTGTGGCAGGCGCTGACCAAGGCCGGCGCGGGCGCGGGCCTGGTGGCCTGCGGTCTGTCCTGCCGCGACACGCTGCGCCTGGAGGCGGGCATGCCGCTGTACGGGCACGAGCTGACCACCGGCCTGACCCCGTTCGACGCGGGTCTGGGCCGGGTGGTGAAGTTCGAGAAGGAGGGCGACTTCGTCGGCCGCGAGGCGCTGGTGGCCGCCGCCGGGCGGGCCGAGCAGGCCCCGCCGCGCGTCCTGGTCGGCCTGGTCGCCGAGGGCCGCCGGGTGCCGCGCGCCGGGTACTCCGTGGTGTCCGGCGGCGAGGTGATCGGCGAGGTCACCTCCGGCGCCCCCTCCCCCACCCTGGGCAAGCCGATCGCCATGGCCTACGTCGACGCCGCGCACGCCGCGCCGGGCACGGCCGGGGTCGGCGTGGACATCCGGGGCACCCACGAGCCGTTCGAGGTCGTGGCGCTGCCCTTCTACAAGCGGCAGAAGTGACACCGTCGAGCCACGGCCGACGGTGATCCGGGTCACCCGGCCCGCCTCACGCATGCCCCGCGCACTCCCTCATTCACCACCACTGACCCGCGTACAGGAGAATTCAGGCATGAACAACCCCCAGCAGCTGCGCTACAGCAAGGAGCACGAGTGGCTGTCGCCCGCCGAGGACGGCGTCGCGACGGTCGGCATCACGGAGTTCGCGGCCAACGCGCTCGGCGATGTCGTCTACGCCGACCTCCCGGCGGTGGGCACCACCGTGACCGCGGGCGAGACCTGCGGCGAACTGGAGTCGACCAAGTCGGTCTCCGACCTGTACTCCCCGGTCAGCGGTGAGATCACCGAGACCAACCAGGACGTGGTGGACGACCCGTCGCTGGTGAACTCCGCCCCCTTCGAGGGCGGCTGGCTGTTCAAGGTCCGCCTCTCGGAGGAGCCGGCGGACCTGCTCTCCGCCGACGAGTACACCGCGCAGAACGCCGGCTGAGGGGCGGAGGGACACCGATGAGCGTTCTCGACACCCCCCTGCACGAGCTGGACCCGGACGTGGCCGCCGCGGTCGACGCCGAGCTGCGCCGCCAGCAGTCCACGCTGGAGATGATCGCCTCGGAGAACTTCGCTCCGGTCGCGGTCATGGAGGCGCAGGGCTCGGTCCTCACCAACAAGTACGCCGAGGGCTACCCGGGCCGCCGCTACTACGGCGGCTGCGAGCACGTCGACGTGGTCGAGCAGATCGCGATCGACCGGGTCAAGGCGCTGTTCGGCGCCGAGCACGCCAACGTGCAGCCGCACTCGGGCGCCCAGGCCAACGCGGCGGCGATGTTCGCGCTGCTCAAGCCGGGCGACACGATCATGGGTCTGAACCTCGCGCACGGCGGGCACCTGACCCACGGCATGAAGATCAACTTCTCCGGCAAGCTCTACGACGTCGTCGCCTACCACGTGGGCGAGGACGGCCAGGTCGACATGGCCGAGGTGGAGAAGCTGGCCAAGGAGTCCAAGCCGAAGCTGATCGTGGCCGGCTGGTCGGCGTACCCGCGGCAGCTGGACTTCGCCGCGTTCCGCCGGATCGCGGACGAGGTCGGCGCGTACCTGATGGTCGACATGGCGCACTTCGCCGGTCTGGTCGCGGCGGGCCTGCACCCCAACCCGGTGCCGCACGCCCATGTGGTGACCACCACCACCCACAAGACGCTGGGCGGCCCGCGCGGCGGTGTGATCCTCTCCACGGCCGAGCTCGCCAAGAAGATCAACTCCGCGGTCTTCCCCGGTCAGCAGGGCGGCCCGCTGGAGCATGTGATCGCCGCCAAGGCGGTCGCCTTCAAGGTCGCCGCGGGCGAGGACTTCAAGGAGCGCCAGCGGCGTACCCTGGAGGGCGCCCGGATCCTGGCCGAGCGCCTGGTGCGGGAGGACGCCAGGGCGGTGGGCGTGGACGTGCTGTCCGGCGGCACCGACGTGCACCTGGTCCTGGTGGACCTGCGCCACTCGGAGCTGGACGGCCAGCAGGCCGAGGACCGCCTCCACGAGGTCGGGATCACCGTCAACCGCAACGCGGTCCCGAACGACCCGCGGCCGCCGATGGTCACCTCCGGCCTCCGGATCGGCACCCCGGCCCTGGCGACCCGCGGCTTCACGGCCGAGGACTTCACCGAGGTCGCGGACGTGATCGCCGAGGCGCTGAAGCCGTCCTACGACGCCGAGGCGCTCAAGGCCCGGGTGAAGGCCCTGGCCGACAAGCACCCGCTGTACCCGGGTCTGGACAAGTAAGACACCCCGAGGGGCACCGCGCACCGGCCGGCGACCCCGGCACGGCACCGCGCGGTGTCCCGCCCCTCGCACCACCCCCCGCATTGAGGAGTCCCCCCGTGGCCATCTCGGTCTTCGACCTGTTCTCGATCGGCATCGGCCCGTCCAGCTCCCACACGGTCGGCCCGATGCGCGCGGCCCGCATGTTCGCCCGCCGGCTGCGGAGCGAGGGGGTCCTGGAGCCGGTCGCCTCGCTGCGCGCCGAGCTGTACGGCTCCCTCGGCGCCACCGGCCACGGCCACGGCACCCCCAAGGCGGTGCTCCTCGGCCTGGAGGGCGACTCGCCGCGCACGGTGGACGTGGAGAGCGCCGACGACCGGGTCGCGCGGATCAAGGAGTCCGGCCGGCTGAACGTGCTCGGCGAGCACGAGAT